>CAKZYD010000297.1 GCA_937884085.1 uncultured Sphingomonadales bacterium
TTTTTGAGGTTGCGCAGACGCGTTGGATGGCTAAGGGGTTGAATAGGCAGAAAGAACACAGACAGCTGCTGGCTGGGGTCGGCGTCAAAGCGCGGCCCAGTGACAAACGAATATTTTTGGGGAGGTAGATCATGCGTGATCTTCGCACTTTACTCTATTCCGGGGCAGCCGTTGCCATCGCGCAGGGGGCATTCCTCGCGCCAGCACAGGCGCAGATCGAAGAAATCCTAGTCGAAGCGCGGAAGCGGACGGAAAGCCTGCAAGACGTCCCTCTTGCCGTGACGGCGTTCAATCAGCGCAACATCCAGGTTGCTTACTCCAATACAGTCGATGAATTGGATCGCTTCATTCCAAACGTGGAGTTCTCCGACATTCAGTTTTCCGGTCAAACACTTGGCGCCTCCATTCGTGGTATCGGCTTTGCTGATTTGGAGAAGACATTCGAGCCAGCTGTTGGCGTTTCCATCGACGGGGTGTTCCTAGCCTCAAACACCGGCGGTGCTTTTGACCTGTTCGACCTAGAATCCATCGAAGTTCTGCGCGGACCGCAAGGGACGCTCTTTGGACGCAACACGGTGGGCGGCGTTATCCAAGCCCGCCGGACACGTCCAACTGGTGAGCTCGGCATCAAAGCCGGCGTCCGCTATGCGCGCCATGCCGACCGCGAATATCGCTTTATCGGAAATTTGCCGCAGATAGGGGATCAACTGTCCACAAAGGTCTATTTCTTCCGTGACGCCAGTAAGACATATGCGAAGAACATCGCCACAGGCGAGAAAGAAGATTTCACTGACAATATCTCCGGTGGTATCTCACTTCTGTGGGAACCTACTAGCAACCTCGATATCCAATTCACTTTTGATATCTTCGACGACGATTCATCGGCGCAGCCAATTTATAACTTGACCGAAGCGGTGAATGGTGAAGGCCAAAACTTTTTCTTCCCACCCCCCAACGGCGGGGGAAACTTCTGTGACCTAACACGTGATGCAGCGACACTTGGCCTTCTGCCCGCAGATCAAGCCAATAATGGCTGTCGGTCTGCATCCCTTGGACTTGCTGAAGACACTGATTTTGAATTTTTCGTTCGGGACTTCCCCTTTCAGAATAATATCGAGGGGATAGCTATAACCAATGAAGTCAATTGGGATCTTGATAATGGCTGGACACTTACTTCTATAACTGGCTATCGCGACACTGATGAGCAGTTGACGGAAGAAAATATGGGTGCCCCAAACATCCAGGGAGACCTAACTTTAGGCGCGAGCATTCCCATTTTTGTCGCTAACCGTTTTCAAAACTTCTCACAATTCAGCCAGGAGTTTCGTGCAGCAGGCGATGTAACGGAAGATTTCACTCTGGTTGCCGGTGTTTATTACCTGAACACAGACTACGATATTTCGGGCGGACCAAATCCAGTGATACCAGGACTACCGAATGCAACCGCTATCGTACTGGGAGGCTCGACAAATGATTTCACGGCCGCTCAAAAGCTAAACGCGATCGCAGTGTTTGCTGACGGTACTTATGAGTTCAATGATAAATTTTCGTTCTCAGGTGGTATCCGCTACACACGCGAGAATAAAGACTTTGAAATTGATTTTATTACGACCAATGGAGCCCCCGGCGTAGGCCTCGTGAATGATGACAATATCGACGGGTTTTTCCCACCTGATGCAGATGTGGGAAGACTGGACGAGACATTTACAGCTCTGACCGGCCGAGGGATCTTCCAATATCAATTCACCGATGACATCATGGGTTTTGCTGGTTGGTCTCGTGGCTATCGGTCCGGTGGTTACAATGGTCGCGGAACAACACCAACCTCTCTCGGACCATATGACGAAGAAATCGTTGATAACTTCGAAGGTGGTTTCCGGGCCGAATTCTTCGACAACCGCCTGCGCTTCAATCCGACAGTTTTCTATACCAAGTATCGTGATAGCCAACAGGAGATCATTCGAGCCTCACCTGCGGATGCAACAGTAACAGAGACCATCGTTGAAAACGCCGCTGACTTGACGATATGGGGCATAGAAATAGAAGGTGTCGCGCAAATAACAGAGGACTTTAATATCCGCTTTTCAGGTGGTTATTTGAATTCCGATTTCGACAACTTCCTCGTACCAGAAGACCCTGCTGACACAAGTTCACCGCTGATTGACGTTTCAGACACCCGCGCCGTACGCCGGGCACCTGAGTTTAGCTTCTCAGTCGCTGGCGACTACAGCCGTCAAATCAACGATGACTTCTTGATGCGTTTCAGCGCTGCCTACAGCTGGCAGGACGATTTTGCGGCCAGCCCTGTGATCGACACGACGGGCGCCGACCGTCACATCATCGTTGCCGACGGCTCAGCCGACTTCTCCATCACTTTGGAGAGCACCTTTGATGACCGTGCAAACTACCAGATCACCGCGTTCATCAACGATGCCTTCCATGGCGAACGTGCGCGTCTCACAAACTCGCTTGATGCAGGCGTGTTCTGGTTCGGCAACGGGTCTCCGACCACCATCTGGGGCATCGAAGCAACCTTCGACTTCCAGTAGGATGAAAGATAACGCCAGCCGCTTTCCCGGCGGCTGGCCCTTCTTACCTCAACCGGTTCGCCAATTGCCACGCTCTTTTTTTTGGAACCACACGTGCGGACAACGTTGGTGCCTCAAGACGTCCCTACCCCAGCACTGCGCAGCTCTTGCACCATCTTAAACAGCACTTTGCGGACAGCTTGGCGACGGGCTTTTTCTGGGATTACGTGCCGGTTTAACAATAGGCCATCTAAGCCGACGACCACGAGGTCTAGGGCGACTTGCTGCGCTTCTCCTTCGACGCCATTCCATTCTGGAAAGAGATAGGGGATGATGTCCATGAAGTAGCTGTTGGTATCCACCATTTTGCGCCGCAGAATACAGGCCAGCTCAGGATTGGTGCGCCCGGCCATGCAAAGCTCCAGGTAGGCGGTGTAGCTCGGCATATTGATAAGCCGCCAATAAATCTCCAAAGCGGCACCATCTTCTATCCGGGCAGCATCGCTGATCGTCTCGAGTTCCATGTAGAAGGCTTCGAGGCGCTTATAGTAGATATAGTCAATAATAGCTTCGATAAGCTCAGCCTTGGTGCCATAATGGTGCAGCATCGCGCCGCGCGACACCTCAGCGGTGACGGCGACGAGTTGGGTTGATGTCTTTGCATAGCCGCGCTCAACCAGGCAGGTGATGGCAGCCTCCAAAATCCGGCCACGCATGAGAGCGCTTTTCTGATCGCGCCATAGGTAAGCGTTTGCGCCCCCTGGACTAGACGCAGAAAGTTCAGCGCGGATGTCGCTCAATATGCGCGAAAACTCTGGTACCGGATCTGCTTCGCTCATCGTGCAACCCAAATCAAAACCGACAGTTGAGCCTATCAGCCTTTTCTTGGCTATCCAAGATGGCAGCTCGATAACCGTGGTGGCTCCGGCACAGTATTCTGTATAGAGCTCGGGAGACAGCGATGACTGAAGACAACGCAGAAATCAAAGTGGTGACGCTTCTCAAGCGGCGAGACGGCATGAGCCTGAGAGACTTTATTCACCACTATGAAACTGTCCATAAGGTGATTGGGGATAAATATCTTTCGCACCACGCCTGCGGTTATCGCCGAACGTTCTTAACTCCTATGCCGGGCAGCGACCCAGAGGCGCAACCAGACTATGATGTGGTGATGGAAATTGATTTCCCAAACCAAACGGCGTTCGAAAAAACCTTCGCTCTTCTCGGCACGCCAGATGCGCAGGCAGAGATTGTGGCGGATGAAGAAAAGCTCTTTGACCGCAGCAAGACCTGCAGCTTCATCGCTGAGCGCTATGAGTCTGATTTGAGATAATTATCCAGCGTCATCCGCATCCGGCGGATGCGTACCTCCTGATAATTCCCCAAGGTCTGCCCCTTTTTGCGGCTGGCTTTGATGCCGCGGGTCTGCTGGAGCAGATTATCGACATCTTGGTCATAGATATAGGCCAGCCATGGATTGAGCTCGGGCACATCGACGAACTTCTTATCCAGGCCGACTTTGATGGGGTCGGGGGCCGTGGGCGCGGTGTCGCCTTCGGGGGTTAAGCTCAAGAGCATCAAGTCAAAGATGCAGCTGTCCACATCATCACCATTGGGGCGGAAGCGATAGACCATGGGAAGCGACACGCCCGGGAAGACAAAGAAGTTAGGGAAGCAGTAATATTCGATGGAATCCATCATTTCCGAGATAGACTTGCCTGACAAATCCATACCCATTTGCTGACCAAGGGTGTCTTTTAGGTGCTGAGCCCAGACTTCCCGCGCGGTCTGGCCTTCTTCGAGCGTGAGACCGACATCATCACCGCCAAGCGCCTTGAGGATGGCTGCTTCAGAGCGCTTGCCCTTCAGATGCGGGCTTGGAAAGCCGATGGTGTGGACGAAGCGGGAGACATTCTCCCCAAACACGTCATATTGCGCGTTGGCATCGCCTGCTGTGGGGAGGCCTTCTGGATGGGTAGCGAGAACATGATAGGCTTCTAAGAAGGCCTCCATGGCCAGCTTCCAGTTTGCCGGCAGGATTTTTTCAATGTGCAGGGTGAGGTGGCGCTCCTCAGTGGGCCAAGCTTTGAAATGCTCTGGCAAGACTTCCAGATAGTCGAGCAACGGCTCGGGGTTTTCATCCATATTGATGAAGATAAACCCGCCCCAGCTTTCCACATGGACAACGTCCAGACCGTACTGCGCCTTATCTACGTGCGGGAAATCCCATTGGCAGGGGATTTTCATGAGCTCCCCAGACGGCTTGAAGGAAAAGCCGTGAAACGGGCAGACAAAGGTCTTCACGTTTTCGCGCGCCCCATTTGCCAAGAGCTGCATACCCCGGTGGGGGCAGGAGTTGATGAACGCTTTGAGCGACATGTCGCGCTGGCGCGCGATGAGGATAGAGTGGTCGGCCACATCATAGACGAAGGTGTCGCCTGCATCGGGAATATGCTCCTCGCGACACGCCATCTGCCACGTGCGGTTCCACATTTTTTCGACTTCAGCCTTGTGATAGGCAGGGTCAAGATAGGCAGCATAGGAGACATCGCTGTCGCCCAAGAACTCATACCGCTCATCGGTTATCGCTGGCGGTGTGGGGGTCGGGTCATCCAAAATGATGTCCCGGGTTGAAGGCCCAGGGCAACGCGCGTCGCCGGGCTGGATTGTCTCATGTTTACCCATGTTTAAAGCGTCCTTACTTTCTCGCGCTGGGACGATAAGTCGTCAGCGCCGCGCGCGCCGGTGAGGGCCTCCGGCGTCATTTTAAGCCAAATGTCGTTCGCGGGGTCGGTGCGGCAGGCGTCATTAAGCTCAGTGCGGTGCGCAATTTTCCACACCCCATCGCGGCGCTCATAGCGGTCCACATAGCGACCCCAGACAATGAAATCTCGTTCCAGCCCATGCTCCAGCGCCCGGTGAAAAGCTTGGAAATAAATCTCGCCAAAGGCCACATCGCCTTCCACATCAATATGCATTTGTCCCAGCATATGGTGGTTGGCCAAATGCTCGGCCAGCAACGTCACCGCCATCTCACAAAATTCATCGGGGCCACCGGTAAAAAAGCCCCGATGGTCAGTCGCATCATCATGATAGACGGACCGCAAAAGCGTATGATCAAGCCGGTCTAGGCCGCGCATATAGCGCTTACACAGATCTTCGATTTCCTGCTTATCCAGCAAAATCTGCAAACTTTCTGGCACAGACATTCCAGCTCCTCTTCGCAAAACTTCGAGCGAATCACATCATGGTAAGCTAAAACCGTCAACCTTGACTTTTATGAGGTCTAATAGAACCGGCCCTCTATCTTCAGCACTTTTTTACCCGCTCCATCTATCTTGCCAAAGTGTTGCGGCGGTTGGATAGTGTCAATGGTAAAGCTAATGGTCATTATGGCCGTATTGGCCATGGTGTCAGGATCTGCCTGGGCAGCTGACATCACGGTCAAGATGTTAAATCAAAAAGGAGTGCCCGTTGAAGGCGCGGTCGTGACCTTCCATCCTGAAACCGGCGCACCCCTGTCCGCTGAAGACGCGGCTGCATCCATCACAGTCAATCAAAAAGACAATAACTTTTTGCCCTTCATCAGCGTTGTGCCACGCGAGGCTTCGGTTAAATTCCTAAATGAAGACAGTGTGTTACATCATGTATTCTCCTTCTCGGCGGCCAAGCGTTTCAGCCTGAAATTATTTGGTAAAGGCGAGCCGCAAGAGGTGGTCTTTGACGACCCCGGCGTCGTGGTCGTGGGCTGCAACATCCATGATCGAATGATTGCCTATCTCAAAATCGTGGAAACACCCCATGCCGGAAAGACCGAGGATGACGGCATGGTCACACTCACCGATGTGCCAGACAGCCCTGGCGAGCTGCGTATTTGGCACCCACTGATGAAAGGGCGCGGTAACGAATTGCGCGTTGCCGTCGACCCAGCCACAACGTCTGACGTGCTGGCCTTTGAGCGTAAATTCCGCCGCGGCGCACGCCCAACGGGCGATTATTAGGGCGTTTGCCTGATGCTTAAACCCAGGCGCATAGGCACCAAGCTAGGGCTGGTTTTTGCCGGCCTTTTCACATTGACGATGCTGCTGATTTCCGCAGCCCTGTACGCGGTTTTAACAGAACGCGCGAAGGCCACGGTTGGCGATGAAATGACCGCCTCAGGCGCGGTCTTCTCAAAGCTCTTCTTGGATAAAGCCGCCGACAAGCAAGCGGATGCGGTTCTGCTGAGTAAAGATTTCGGCTTGCGAGCGGCGCTGACGAGCATGGATAGCCCCACCATCGTTTCCGCACTTGAAAACCTTGCTGGGCGGCTTGCCGTGGATTCCATTGCCTTCATCGACATAGAGGGAGACATCCTTGGCCAAACAGGCCAGCCCATACCGCTCGACAGCTTTATTGCCCGTGCTCAAACGACTGACGAGGACCCGGTTCTAGATCGTACACATGGCGTACTGGTTAAAGACGGCAAAGCCTATATCCAGGGGTTTGCGCCAGTGCGAGCACCGCATCTTATTGGCTGGGTGGTCTTTGGCGATAGCGTTACAACGGGCAAGCTCACCGCGCTCAATGCGCTTACCCCACTCGACTTTGATGCGCGGTTGGTGCCAGCAGACGAGGTTGCACTTGGCGACGGGGAGACCCGCAATGAAGGCAGCCGAATTGTTTATGCGCAGCATGTGCCCACCTTGTTCACGGGCGATGAAACCATGCTGGTCCTCACCTACCCCATGGCCGACGCCTTGCGGCCCTATCGGTCTTTGGCAGCGATCCTTTTGGGACTTATGATCACGGGTGGGGTTGCTGTATCTATGGTTAGCTGGCTCTTGGCCAGGCGCCTTGCCAAACCAATTTCAGACTTGTCAGCCGCTGCAAGTCAGCTGCAGTCCGGCGCCCAAGCACAGGTCCCTGTCCGCTCCCAAGATGAACTTGGCGATTTGGCCCGCGCCTTTAACGATATGTCAGGCGAGATTGCGCGCCGCGAACTTGATCTACGCCGACAGGCGCGCGCGGATATAGATACAGGGCTGCCAAACCGCTTTGCCTTTGAAGAGGCCATTGCAGCGCAAGAAAAAGCAGGACAGACTGCGCAAGTCTTGGCAATCAGCGTTGAGCGCTTCAACGAAATCCGAACCGTCATCGGCTTCGAGATGAGCGCCAACCTGATAGAAAACGTTGGCACCTATCTAGCTTCCGTGCCTGGGGTTGACGCTGTTGCCCGATTATCGGGCGGTGTTTTGGCAGCCTTGGTCGACTGCCGGGATAAAGACGCCTGCAGCGACGTAACCGACAACATCCGCAAAGCACGGACCTTCACCATCAAAGGCACAGCCATCGATGTGTTATTTAAAATTGGGATCAGCGAAGCACCGCTCGCAGAGCGCAACCGCCTCGGCGATGCCATGATCGCGCTCGAGACAGCGCGTGCAACCAACAGCGATATCTGTGTCTTCGATCCAGCATCTGCGCAGGCGACCACCGACAATCTTTCGCTTATGGGCGATCTAATGACCGCGTTAGAACGTGAAGATGTGCGCTTGGCTTTCCAACCAAAATATGACTTACGCACACAGGAGCCAGTGGGCGTTGAAGCGCTGGTCAGGTGGAACGATCCGGCCCGCGGCCTCATCATGCCCGACCATTTCATTCCGCTTGCCGAGGAGACCGGGCACATTGACGCCCTAAGCCGCTATGCTTTGACCCACGCACTCAAAGCGCAGCACACCTTATGGGATCAAGGGCATGCCCTCGCCATGTCCGTAAACATCTCAGGGCGTCTGATCGGCAATACCGACTTCTGTGACTTCGCGCTGAATGTCGTCAAAGACGCGGCCGGCCCTGTGTGTTTTGAAATCACCGAAACAGCGGTGATCGCCGACCCCGCGAAAGGCATAGCGGCGATCACCAGCTTTGCCGAGGCGGGCATTGAGATATCCATTGATGACTATGGCAGTGGCCTGTCCTCACTGGCCTATTTAAAGCAAATCCCAGCTAGTGAGCTGAAAATCGACAAAGCTTTCGTGCTCAAAATCGATGAAAGCCAGCGCGATGCGCTGCTGGTGCGCTCCACAATTGATTTGGCGCACTCCCTTGGCATGAAGGTCACCGCCGAAGGTATTGAAAGCACTGGAGCAGCGGCGCTGCTGGCTGGCATGGGGTGCGACGTTGGCCAGGGCTATGGACTTGGCAAACCCATGCCTTTAGAGGCCTTGTTCAGCCACCTAAACGCCGAAGGAACTTTGCCCCAGAACGGCCATGGCGCTGCGCAGCGGGGTTGAGCAGGATGACGCGCCGCAACATATGGGGCGCAGCCGCAGCCTTGGCGGCCATCCTCCTCACAGTAAAGGCAAATGCCCAGGCCCTCGACCTTACGAAGTTCGAAGCTTGGGTCGATCTGCGCGGCGCTGTCAGCACTGCTGGGGAAGAATGGCTGGATGGTGGTTTTTCCAAAACCCGCTATGGCGGCACAAACGATACCAATGCTGATTTTGAAATCGCCGAAGCCACGGCCCTTTGGGAGCCACGCTTTACCGCCAGCCTATCAGCGCATTTGAATCTACAAGCCGGGCCTGACCAAGACATGCCCTTCAGCGCCGTTGAAGCCTTTTTGCGCTGGCGCATGCCGCCCAAGAGCCCTTGGCGAATCAGCGCTAAGGCAGGCCGGTTCTACCCACCCATTTCGCTGGAACATGAGGGCCCAGCATGGACGCTGACCCGCTCCATCACCCCATCGGCCATCAACAGCTGGATTGGGGAGGAAGTGGCTGTCATCGGGCTGGAAGGCCGGGCCGCGCGCGTCTTTGGCGATCACTTCTTTGATTTTCGCTTTTCGGCTTTTGGCTTTAACGACACCGCAGGCACGCTTCTCTCGCTACGCGGCTGGGCGCTGCATGACATCCGCACCGTTATCGGCGGCAGCTTCCGTGTACCGGATGACCCCGTCCGGCGGACGATTGTTCCACTCCAAGCAGAGCGCACACGGCCAACGAAAGAGCTTGATGGTCGTGTTGGCTTTTATGCGTCGGCGCGCTGGCGTTATAGTGACCTCATCCAAGTCGATATCCTGGCCTATGACAACCGCGCAGACCCAAACGCCATTAGAAACGGCCAATATGGCTGGCGCACGAAGTTTTTCAGCGGCGGCCTTAAATATACGCCTGTGGAGGGCTTTGAAATCCTCGTCCAAGGCATGTTTGGCAGCACGGCCATGGGACCAGTGTCTGAGTTAGATATGTCCGTGCTTAAATTCGACGACACATATGTCTCAGCCTACGTCCTGACCGCCATAGAAAGCGGGGACAATCGCTTTAGCGTGCGCGCGGCCCATTTCCGCGTTGGCAAACGCAGTATCGAAAGCGCGCAAAACCCGGAAAACGGCTGGGCGGGAACTGTTGCGTGGATACGGCCGGTGACCAAGCACCTACGCGTCGGCTTGGAAGCGCTTTATACCAACCACGACCGACCCATCTTAGGCGTCGCGGGACGGACACAAGACGTGCAAGTCCAGACCAGCATTCAACTCCGCTACTAACCGCCCACCGGGCGCGGTGCGTCCCCATCGGGCATGGACCAATCCTGCTGGCGCGCCCAGTCCTCAAGACGCGTGAGCTTGACGGGGATGCGTTCCAACACTGCGGCCATGTCGACTACCATCGGCTTTGCGTTGGAGGCATTGTTGTAGGTGTAAAAATCGGCAAGGCTTTGAATATGCGCCTCTTTAGGAATGTCGAGCACATCACTGAAGATGCCGTTCATCAGTTCCCCAAACTCCGCTGGTGTAGACTTGCGGTAGCTAATCTCGCGGCCCAGAACGGTAGACAAGATGGCCGCCACATCGGCCGGCTGAAAAGTCTCTGGCCCGCCGATCACCATGCGCTCGCCAATCAAGCTGTCATCCGCCAAGGACGCGGTCATGAACCGGCCCACATCCGCCAGGCTAATCCAGTTGGCCTGCATGTGCGGGCCATGGGGATAGATGAAAGCGTCTTCACTGTTAAGCTTAGGACGCACCCAATCGGTCAGCAAATTGTCCATAAAAAGGACGGGGCGGAAAACCGTGAGTGGCACGCCGGTGGCCTCAATGGCATTTTCAAGCGCCAGGCGGCCATCATAAATCGGCTCGCCCATGGGTTCATCGGGCACATACATGGAGGTATTGAGTACCAGACGTTTGACGCCCATCTCGGTCGCAATACCAGCCACACGCACTGCATTATCAAAGCCTTGGCCCACATCCGTGAAGCTGGGCGGCGTGAGAAACACCGCATCCGCCTTTGTCATAGCCCGTTGGAGGCTCGCTTCGTCGGTATAATCCGCCGCCATCAGCGACAAGCCATCTGGGATATCAAAAGGAAAGCGCGCAGGATTGCGCATCAGCCCACGCGGCCAGTAGCCAGCCTCTAAAAGCGCGCTGATCTGAGCAAAGCCTTGGCGGCCGCTGGCGCCAAAAACGGCGACGGTGCGAATGTCTGTCATGGGCGGGTCCTTTCTAAGTTCCCTCCCCCGCTCTGGGGGAGGGTTAGGGAGGGGGGTCAAACGCTCCCCAATCATAAATCCGTCGTCCTGAACTTGATTCAGGATCTGGTGCCAAAAAGTACCGCGCTGGTTTACCCAGACCCCGGATCAAGTCCGGGGATTCGGATATGTCGTAACTGCAGTCCTGAACCTGATTCAGGAACTCCCTCAACAGCCTAAGCCTTGGCTTTATAGAGATGCTGAATCGAGTTCAGCATAGCGGTGTACATCCCAGACCCCCTCCTAAATCCTCCCCCAGGACGGGGGAGGACTTGAGCGTTTATTCAGGCACATATTCTATGTGGAGGCTCTTAAGCGCGCGGAGCAGATAATGCGGGTGATATTCCAATTCGCCCTGCTCAGGCGCGTATTTCACTTCCTTGATGTGATCGGTAAAGGCTTTAAAGCCCCAATACAGCTCTCGCCGGGCAAGCGGCGCACCCAGGCAATGGTGGTTGCCCATTCCGAACGCCAGATGCGCGCCAGCTTTTTTGCGCTCCAGGTCAATCTTATCCGGGTTGGGGAACATGCGTGCGTCCCGGTTGCCAGCCGCGTAGCGCACGTTGAGCGTTGACCCTTTGGGAACCTTAACGCCGTGCAGCTCAACGTCTTTGAGCGCAAAACGGTAAAGACCCTGGACAGGGCTTTCCAGGCGCAGAACTTCCTCAATGAAGGTGCGCAGATATTTATCCGGGTCTGATTTCAGCTGCTCCCAAACATCCGGATTTTCGATGAGGAGCATCACGCCCGCCGCAAGCGCATTGGTCGTCGTCTCACTGCCACCCACAAAGGTATCGGCCATCATCTCAGTATGGAGTTCATTGTCATTCAAGGTGCGTCCCCAACCTTCAACCACTGTGTTCACCAGGTCGCTGAGCAGCGTCTCATTGGGGTTTTTGCGCAGCTCTTCGAAAATGGGCTGGAAATAGTGCTGGGCCTCCAGCTCCTTCTCGATGGCGGCCAAGTCTTCTTCCTCTGGCAGCATGAGGCCGATGCGGTGGAAGAAGGCTTCCGTCCATTCCTTAATGCGCCAGATATCCTCCTGGCGCGCACCCATCTGCTTGCCAATGATGAGGAGCGGCAAAGGCACGGCAAAAGCGCGGACCCAGTCGGCTTTGTTGCCGCCTTCCAGCATCTCGCGGATGAGACGGTAGGAGGTTTCCTCCACAGCCGGATCAAGGTCCTTGATCTTGCTCGCGCGAAAGGCATCGTCGAACATTTTGCGCATCTGCTTATGTTCCAGCCCATCGCGAAACAAAAGGTTCGGCGCAGGCGCCCAGCCCCGCTCTTCAAAAATCCCAACCGCTTTGGCCGTACGCGCGCCCATAGCGTAGAATTCCGCGCTCTCCGGCAGCGGCGCGCTGGTATAAGTATCCGTATCGCGGATGATGTCCCGCACATCATCAAAGCGCGTGATCACGTAATAGCCGGTGTCGGGATCTTTATAGACCGGCGCTTCCTCACGCAGCGTATCATAGACGCCGTAGGGGCAGCGCTGCGTCTCGTAATCCAAAAGCTTGATATCGCCAGAAACAGGACAGCCAGACATTTCCTCATCTCCCAGTGTTTGATGGGGCCAGTGTTTGATGGGGAAAGTGGGGCAAAGTGGAAAACAGGCCAACCGGTCTTTTTTAGAGGTTTTTGGACGGATCGTCGTCTCTGTGCTTGTCACAGAGACCCATTCCTGAGCGTTTGCAGCAACACGATCCGCTCCGGAATGGATGCCTGTGACAAGCACAGGCATGACGGAGCTTGTTTAAGAAAGCCCCCCCAAGCGCTTAATCAAATCAATAACCTCGCCCAATCCAACGCCGCGCTTCAAGTCCGTAAAGACGGTCGCGCGGCCACCGCGGCTGGCCTCGGCGTCCGATTTCATACGCTCCAAATCCGAGCCCACATAGGGCGCGAGATCGGTCTTGTTGATGATGAGCACATCCGAGCGGGTGATGGCTGGGCCGCCTTTTCTAGGGATGTCATCGCCTTGGGCGACGGAGATGACGTAGAGGGTGATGTCGGCGAGGTCCGGGGAGAAGGTGGCCGCCAGATTGTCGCCGCCGGATTCTATGAAGATGATGTCTAAGTCCGGGTGCCGAGCCGTCAGCTGGTCTATGGCACGCAGGTTGATGGAGGCGTCTTCGCGGATGGCTGTGTGGGGGCAGCCTCCGGTTTCAACGCCCATGATGCGGTCTGAGGCGAGGGCTTGGGCCCGCACCAGGGCTTCGGCATCTTCGGTGGTGTAGATGTCATTGGTGACGACCGCGATGGAATAGTCCTCGCGCATGGCTTGGCAGAGAGCTGCCGTGAGGGTCGTCTTGCCCACACCAACGCCGCCGCCGATGCCGATACGCAACGGAGACGATTTAAGAGCGCCGCTCATGACAGGAAAATCCTTGGGCTCATGCGCTCATGCCGCATGGCCATGAGGTCACTCATCAAGGCGGCGCTGCCCAAGTCGTCTTCCGTCGCTTTGGCAGCACACTCGGCCGTCTCTTCAAGAAGCGGTTCTAGACTTGCGAGGACTCCAACGCCGCCCTGTTGGCCAAAGGCGCCGAGACGGATCGCGACTTGAATGAGGTTGGAGACGAAACCGTTG
>CAKZYD010000298.1 GCA_937884085.1 uncultured Sphingomonadales bacterium
ACCAGAGCCGCATTGTTTACCAAAGCTCAAACATTGGCCAATGAAGGCCTATGTCGGGTGACCTCAATTAATGATACTGGGCTTTGGGGTGTTTTGTTTAGAAGCAACGCTTTACCTGGACCCCTTTTTATGAGACTGTACACCTAATGTGGGTCTTCCTCCAACTCTGTTGTAAAAGCGGTCTGATTCAGCCGTTTTGTTCGTCAAATACCTTTTTGATGCCAGGTTGGATTTCAGGGTGGTTGTGCCAGCTGGAACTGATCCAGCCCTGTGTATGCAGTACTTCCCAGTTGTTTTCAGCCGACAATCAACCGTGCCTTTAACAACTCAACACTCGCCCGGCCATACATACTGCTGTTAAGTGTTTTCAGCCGGTTGACTTGACCTTCAGTCTGTCCATAGCTCCACTTATTCCTGATGGCGGTTTCTACTGCCTTTTCATCTCTGAGAAGCTTGGTCGCAAAAGCCATCATGCGGTTGAGGCCTGTTGCATTCACGTCTTTGATCCAAGGCCTAAGCTTTTCAGGGTCTTTGCCTCGAAGCATTCCGCGTAGGCGTAACGCCAATGATCGCATGACAGCAAATTCTGGAGCCGCCTCTTTCATAGCTTCAACCTTAATTCGCTGCCGTGGTGTCAGCATTCGCGTAGGCTTCATGCATAGAGCTGCAGCAATTTGTGGTGGGATGGAATTGCCCGTTACTGGGTCAATGAGTGGCCCCAACGACGCAGAAAGTTCAAGTTCATAATTGTGCTTCTCGTCGCAACAACGGTCATTTGGTGGGTTTAGGCTGCGCTGTTCCTGGCGCCAAGGGGCGAGATATCGAAAGAGAGTTGCCCTACTGCCTTGATATCCGCGTTCTTTCAAAGCGGCTAACAAATGAGCTCCGTTGGTCTCTCCGGCTTCCCATCGTTCTTTCAAAAACGCTTCGAAATACTGTGGCGAGGTCTTAGCGATGGGTTTTTCACGGCGATGCCACCTTCCACCATTGCGGAACCATCGGTAGATTGTCTTTGGCTTGAAGCCCAAGGTAAGCGCGATGTGGCGGACGCTTTCTCCTTCTTCCGCCATCTTTCGAGCTCGCTGATACACGACTTCTCTCGATTGAATTTTCGTCATGCGTACCTGAGCACGATGTTGTGCGGCTGTCGTCCGTTTATCAAGGCTCCATGGCTCTGCGGACGCTAGTCGTTTTTCATGAGGCGCTAGATCAAACATCGCGAGCTTAGTCTTGTGGCGCCGCAAACTGAGCTGCTGTTCGATATTATCTTTGAAGTTATCCAAGATGTGAAAACGGTCGGCAATCTGGATCGTATCGGGCGCGCCTTCCCTGGCAGCTCTTGCAAAGCCACTGCAACGATCACGATTGATCACCTTTATGCCGGGGTGCGCTTGAAACCACGCCCTCACCGTATCTGTATCACGTGTTTCTAGGACGTCGATGACCTGGCGCTTCTCTAAATCAACGATTATGGTCCCATATTTGGATTTATAGCTTTGGCTCCATTCATCGATGCCAACGACAGTGGCCGTCAAATCATGGCCGCTTTCAGCTGCTTGTCTCTTCAAACTGCGAAGAAGCGTGTCATCACTGATTTGGATGCCGATCTGTTCCAGTATTCTCTGGCCCGGCAAGCCGCCGGCAGCACAAGCGATGTAGGTGACAAGACCTTGTAAGCGTGTCGTGCGCCTTGCGTGCTTCTCGAACAAATCTGGAATAGCATGAATGAACGTTTTCCGATCGCAGCGGGGATTAGAACAAGCCCATCTTCGGACTTTGAGATCAAATCGAACAGGTAGGCCAGAACATGGCAGATCCTTCAACTGACGATGATGCCACGCATAGCTTCGATCTGACATAGCATCACAATCAGGGCACCGGCCGGAGGATTGTTTCAAGATCGCGGAAACGCGAATTTCCGTCTTCTTGTGTGATAGGGAAGAAATGTGAATACCCCTGAGGGGAGCTATGATTTTTGGGTCCATAGCGTCGCTATGCCATGCCGACCCTTACCATTTGCTCAAATTGAAGAGACTTTTTGCAACAGACTTTGAAGAAGACCCTAAATAGGGGTAAATAAACCAAAATCTGCCCCAAGTATCATTAATTAGGGTACCCCGACACTTGGACGGTATGACGTCTCCGAGACTGCTGCCTATTCCAACCAGTCTGCGGCGCGGACTGTTTTCAATATTCCCTTTGCCGACGCGCAGCGGCTGTTGCCGGGCGGTACACCTTTGGCGCTAGAAAATGATCACTTTTGCATAGGACGCAGTGCATTAACCTGGCTTGACCACATGGCCGCGCATCTGTGGCGGGTAGAGCCAGACAGTCTGGTATTGGCTGTCCCCGCCAGCTATGGTGCCCACCTTAACCATTGGCTGAAACAGCAGCTCATACTTCTCGATAAACATAAACTCTAGATGGTGTGGCTTGGATTTAGCGCCCGCATCCGATCCGCCAAATGTGAGATAACGAACCCCAATGGCATAAATAGAGGAATCTGCTTGTATAATCCCCGACGTCTAAAATTCGACCAGAAATTGCTCTCTTTTACATCAATCCTAACCCTCTAAGCTCGCCGCCAAAAACCAGACCTTCTTTCAGCGAAAAGTAGCTCACTCCGCCCAACTTCTTGGGATGTTTTTGGCGTATGAAGTGATGCAGATGAATATCCTCCAAACATCGACATGGCCTGTGTCAACCGTTGAAGTTGACGACTATCAGAAGAGGCTACTAGGTTCCGCAAACGGCCAGCAACTATTGACCTACGGCCACGGCTTTGACGTCCTTGATACTCAAAGACAGCGTCGCCGACCAAACCTTCTTCGCCACTATCCCATGTAAAACTGGATTGACCCAGAAGGCGGCTTTCCCGTCCAGGCAGATTTGGTTCTTCGAGCACAGTGCGGTCCAAACCAATTTCTAAGATGCCCAGCTCATCCAAGCCAAACAACTCTGACGTCTGACTACGGCCATCACTATTACGATCCTGCCAGACTTGGAATGCATCAAAGCCCTCCTCTTCTGCCGAAAATAGCCCGTCTTTATTCGTGTCAAACCCAACAAGACCCTCTAAGTCACTTTTGGCGCCAGGTTTGTCTCGAAGGAACGAAATTTCGTTGACCTCCGTTATGCGTCCATCACCATTTCGATCTAGCACCAACAGGCCATCATCTGCGCCGACCCAACTTGTGCGATCTCTAAGTCCGTCGTTGTTGTGATCAAACCAAGTCCGAGTTTCTGAGAGTGCCGTTAGCTCAATGCCGTCACCATCCAAATCGAGCACGATGGGCAAGACTGCCGCGCTGAGCTGCGCACGGTCCCAGATCGTGCCGTCTGCGAACTCTATTTCTTCAATGCCATAATTGTACCCAGCCCAACCAAAATGATAATCGATTTCGATAACGTCATTGGTGGTCAGATCCTCGATCAATAGGTCGTTACCGGATTGAGTTAGAAGGACATCCGCTGTGTTAAGGTCTTGCAGCACCA
>CAKZYD010000299.1 GCA_937884085.1 uncultured Sphingomonadales bacterium
GTCTGGACAGCTATGGCGGTGGCATCATCGCGCGCTGCGACCCGTGCCAGAGCAGCCAGCTGGTTCTCAAGAGTGCCGTGCATGCCCAGACACTGCGCCGCTGCCGACACCCTGTCTGTGTTCAGCAGGGCAATTGCGGGCAGCGAGAGATGCTCCTGCTGCAAAGCAACAAGCGCCCCAAGCGTATCACTGACAAGAGCGGGAACGCCGGCGACTGCCAATACGCGCGGCGCCGTTCGCAAGGCCATGATAATGGCTTCAGGAATATCCGCCTGAACCTCAGCGCAGACCATCACCATGCGGCCTTGATCACGTACACAAGCGGTCAGGCTGTCCCTTTCTGCAGCAGAGGGAGCGCACGCCAAAACAGACACATGGTTTTGCGGCGACAAGCGCCGCAATTGATCAACCTGTTCAATTGCGGTTTCGAAAGATACCGATTGAGTGTCCACGCGCGCCTTTCAGGCGGGTGCCGTGCCGCGCCTGTCATGTTTTAAAGCGCTAGCGGCAGCGTTTACCGCGGCACTTTTTCTTCTGACTCCCTGTGACATATTGCAACTTAATTTCCAAGACGGTTTCATCCTCGGCGACCGTAAACAAGGCTTCATCCAAAGATGGGCGCTTGAGCTGCAATTTCGGATTTGTCGACAAGCCAAAGCCATCAGAGAAGAAGTCCGGGGCATCGTCCATATCGCGGTCATGAATGACCAGCAGCCCATAGTCGCCTACCGACGGCACCGTCACACAAATTGGAGCATCTTCCTCATCTGGCACGGGCGCAAAGTACTTATAGATGCGCCCCTTGCCTTCCAAAAACAAATCAGGGTCGTCTGGGTATAGTTCAATCCGAAACTGCCCCTCGCGTTTTTTCAGATCTTGCATAACAAGCTGCAGCACAGGGCCTTCATGACCATCGTGGCATGCGCCATCCGGCAATACCCCAGCCGCGCCTGACTGGACTGCCGCAACACGCGCCAAGTCTTCCTGCCCAAACGTCGGCTGACCGAGCCCCACAGCAAGAACAGATGCAATGGCAAATGAACAAAAAGCCTTTGTCATAAGCGTGTACGCCTCCAATACCCTTCCAACTACCCCTCTTGCCTAGCGCCATATCGCTGAATGGTGATTAAACCAAATAAGGCAATTTTTAGATGTGCCATGGCACGCCTAGAAGCGTGTTGAATAACGTGTTAAATCGCTAAAATCCATTATTCACACGGTATTTGAGATTTCTAAAAGGCATTCTAAAGCGCCAATGAAGCGAATTGACCGATACCTCCTTCGCCAGATTTTGACGCCCATGCTGACGACGCTGGCGATTGCCGCTATGTTGTTGTTGCTGGACAAAATGCTCAGCCTTTTTGACTTCGTGATAAAAGAAGGTGGGCCAGTATCTGTCGTCTGGCGCATGCTGGGCAATGTGGCGCCGCAATATCTTGGCCTTGCCATTCCGATTGGGCTGTTGCTGGGCACTATTTTAGCCTTTAGGAAACTGGCACTATCCAGCGAACTAGATGCGCTCAACTCTGTCGGCGTGAGTTTCGCCCGGCTTTTGCGTGTGCCCATAGGGTTAAGCTTGCTGCTCGCCATCATCACATTCTTTTTGAACGGCTTTGTTCAGCCCATAAGCCGTTATTCTTACGAGGAATTGCGTTATGAACTGCGTTCCGGTGCGCTGGGAGCAAGCATCAAGGTGGGCGAGTTTGTTGAGATTGGCGATGCATTGACCATGAAAGTTGAAGAATCGCGTGATGGTGGTCGCCAGCTTTTCCGCATCTTCGCATACCCACGGGCCCTAGGTTGGCGAAATCAATTGGATGTCACGGCAGATAGCGGCGCCTTTTTCGCGACGGATGATGAAGATAGGATTCTTTTTCGGTTGTTCGACGGCACGTTGATCACCCTTGATGAAGCGAATAGTCGGCCCCGCTATCTACGTTTTGATGTCCAAGACCTGCCGATTGATTTGCCGAAAAGTGAGGCCTTCCGAGATAGAGGCGATGGAGAACTTGAAAAGACTACCTTGGAAATGTTTCGGGAATTGCGGCAGCGCGACACCGAGGGACGCGCCCGCAATGCGGTGATTGGGAATTTGAATTACCGCCTGGCACACATCATGACGCTGTTTGTGCTGCCTTTCCTCGCTGTCCCCATGGGTATCCCGCCAAAACGGTCCGCGAGCGCAATTGGCGTGTTTACCGGCGTCATTATCCTCATCGGGTTTAATGAGGTTTTGGAGTTGGGCGCGGCAAATATCCGTAATAACGAGGCGAGCCCCTGGGTCGCGATTTGGCTACCTTATGTGGTTTTCAGCGCGATTAGCTTTCACCTCTACAAGGTCGCAACAGGCAAGGTCGGCGGACAACCGCTTAAACTGTTGGACCAGATGGCAGGGCTTTTTGGCGCTCTTTTCAAGCGTTTTCAGCGCAAACCAGGAAGCGCCACATGAACATGGTCCGCAGGGCGCGGCGCTGGATACTGCCATCAAAAATACTAGCGACCTATGTTAGCAAGCTGGTTCTAACCCGTTTTTCAGCGTTCCTTATTGGCCTGGTTGTAGTCTTGCAAGTTTTGGACTTGATGGGCCAGTCCGATAATATTTTAGAGGTTGATGGCGCGACAAGTGAATCCATTCTGCGATATGTCCTGCTGCGCGCGCCTCAGCTTATTTCGCAATTTGCGCCCTTCGCTGCGCTGTTAGCAGTTGTCACCGTGCTCGCCACGCTGAACCAACATTCGGAAATCGTCGTCATGAAGTCTGCAGGCATGTCGGCCTTCCATGTCATTGCGCCTGCCGTCGTCATAACATTGCTCATTTCGGCCGGGCACTTCGTTTTCAATGAATTGGTGCTCATGCGCACAAATGCGGAGCTGATTTATTGGAAGGATAACGACTACGCACTCAATCTGCCCGAAGAACCGCCAAATGCCTCAAGATCATGGGTCGAAGATGATCGAACGGTAATCCAGATCGGGTCAATAACCCGCGGCGGCAGCCGACTGCTGATTGATGGCCTAACGCTGTTTGACCGGACAGAAAGAGGCACATTGAGCAAAATCACCCATGCTGAGTTTGCAAGTTATGATGGCTCCAGCTGGAAGCTATACGAAATTGAGGAAACCACGTTACCGGATCTGGGCAAAACCCGTCAGGATGCTGCCCTTTGGGCCACGACCATACCGCCGGAACGCTTTATCGCGCTGGCGGTGAAGCCTGACAGAACCAATTTCTGGGATCTGCGGTCGGCTATTGGCGACCTGAAGAAAGAGGGCTTTCCAACGCAGCTGCTGGAATCTGCGCTGATGCACAAAATATCAGGGCCGCTCTCCACTGTTCTTATGCCCCTTTTGGCAGCGGTTGCCGCCTTTGGCTCCTCTCGCGGCGGACAACTGTTCGTCCGCGTCGTAATTGGGATGGCGGTCGGCTTCGCTTTCATCGTGACAGACAACCTCTAGGTTGCATTGGGGCAATTCGGCGCGGCACCGACCATTATG
>CAKZYD010000300.1 GCA_937884085.1 uncultured Sphingomonadales bacterium
TAGCGGTTCGGTACCGGGCACAAAGGCCTCTAAGATGCGAAGACCGCCATCGCCTGGACCAGGTAGGCCAGTGGTGAAGTCTACTTCAACAAACCGAATCCCATCCGGCGTACGAAACGGGATATCCGGTGTCCCTTCTAAGGCAGCCTCCATGAAATCGGCAAAGGCCGGCGTTGAACCTGTGCTGCCATATTCCCGCTTGCCGAGAGTGCGAGGCTGGTCGAAACCCATGTAAACGCCCACGGCCAAGTCCGGCGAGAAACCAAGAAACCAAAGGTCATTGGGCCCATTGGTCGTGCCGGTTTTGCCTGCGGTTGTTTGCGTGATGCGCTCCATTTGACGCCGCGCTGTGCCCCGCTCGACAACGCCGCTGAGCATGTGAACAATCTGATAGGCGATGCGTTCGTCAAGGATACGTTCGCGCTGATCGGGCAGCTCTGGGGCAGCTTGGCCACCCCATTCTGCTTGATTACAAGCGCTGCAATCACGCGTGTCCGTCTTATAGATGGTCTTGCCATAGCGGTCCTGGACACGATCAATCAGCGATGGGCGGATTTCCAAGCCGCCATTGACGAGCTCAGCATAGGCCGAGGTCATTTGCATGAGCGTGGTTTCGCCTGCGCCCAGCGAGTAAGCTAGGGTTTCTTGATAATCGCCAATATCAAAACGGCGCCCTATTTCCGTGACGGCCTCCATACCAATTTCTTGTGCGAGGCGCACCGTCATCAAGTTGCGGGAATACTCCAGACCCAACCGTAAGGTGCTAGGACCATAGAATTTGCGTGACGAATTGCGCGGGCGCCAGATGCCTTGACGCCCGCCTTGATCAATAGCAAGCGGCGCATCCAGGATGATGGAAGATGGTGTATAGCCCTGCTCTAACGCGGCGGCATAGACAAAGGGTTTGAACGCTGAGCCGGTCTGCCGTTTGGCCTGGGTGACGCGGTTGAATTCGCTTTGTTCATAATTGAAGCCCCCAACCATGGCGAAAACACGCCCGGTATGCGGGTCCATGGCAACAAGACCGCCTTGAACGTCGGGAACTTGCTCAAGCGCATAGGTTTGCAGCTCCGCATCACGTTGAGAGACGACCAGAATATCGCCGACCGATACGACATCACCAAGCGTTTGCGGCGCAGGGCCAACCTCCTGCTCTGGGAGCACAGGTCTGGCCCATTTTACGCTTTCAAAATCTAAGGTGCCGTTGGAGCCATCGGCTAAGACCAATCGCGCGGTTTCCTCCGAGAGACTTTCAACCGCTGCGACCTGCCATTCGGGCACACCAAAATCTTGCACAAATCGCTGTAGCAGCTCAGCCCACACTGCATCATCGTCAATCGCCTTTTTCACTTTGGTGAAGGGACCGCGATAGCCATGGCGCCGGTCATAGTCGATAAGAGCGTCGCGCAGGGCTTTCTCCGCAACGCTTTGGAGCTTCGGATTGAGCGACGTTTTAACGTAGAGCCCGCCACCATAGAGCGCCGTTTCGCCAAACTGCTCAATCAATTGCCGCCGGACGTCTTCTAGAAAATAGTCCGCTGTAAAGACCTCAGCTTGGTTTCCAAGACTGGCGAGCAAAGGTGCCGCGATGGCGGCATCGGCTTCCTCAGCGGTGATGTGACCATCCTCACGCAGCCTGTTAATGACATAGTTGCGCCTGGCCGTTGCCCGGTCTTTGTTGCGGACCGGGTGATAGTTGTTGGGGCCTTTTGGAATTGCAGCCAAATAGGCAATCTCAGGCAAGGTCAGTTCATCAAGAGGCTTGTTGAAATAAGACAAAGCCGCAGAGGCGACCCCATAAGCGCGCTGACCGAGATAGATTTCGTTGAGGTAGAGTTCTAAGACGCGGTCTTTGGTAAGCGCTTTTGTCATTCGAATTGACAAGATTTGCTCACGGATTTTGCGTTCGATACTGACTTCGCGGGTCAATAAGATGTTGCCAGCGACCTGCTGCGTGATTGTGGAGGCCCCTTCTAACCGGCGTCCATTTAGGGCGTGTCCGACATTGGCTACAACGGCCCTGAGGATGCCGCGCACATCAACGCCGGGGTGGGAATAAAAGTTCTTATCTTCAGCCGACACAAACGCCTGCTGAACGCGCTTGGGGATTGCGCTAATGGGCACGAAGGAGCGGCGTTCTCGGGCAAAGCGGGTCAGCAGTCGCCCGTCACCGGCGTGGACATGGGTTTCCACCGGCGCTTCATAGCGCGTGAGGAGCGCTGCATCCGGCAGGTCACGCCCATAGTGGTAAAAGGCCCAAGCGACCACACCAATTGCCGCCAAGCCGCCGAGGAGGGTCAGGACCCCTCCAGCGACTAAGCTCCACTTCAAAATTGGGCGGTTTTTCAACATAAATTGAGTATCGACGTTGTTCGCTCTTGAGATGGCGCTCAAGGCCTTAGAGTGACGTTAATTTTGCATTATAACTAGGGAAATTTGGTTAAACTTTGCCCTGCTAATTCAGCTGCAATTGCGCAAAATATTCTGTGACTGCATCGGTGAGGTCTCGCACCACGGCATCCTGCCCCTGTTTAGACGCCAGGCGCATAGCATCTTGAGCGTTGGACATATAGCCCATTTCCACCAAAACCGAGGGAACATCAGGCGCTTTGAGAACCACAAAGCCGGCATAGCGATGGGGCCGCCTGGGGATAAGGCGCTGCTGACCCATTTCGCTAATCAGGATATTGGCAAACTTAACGGAGAAATTCTTCGTTTCCCGCTGCGCTAGGGTAATCAGAATATCGCGCACGAAGGCGTTTTCTTGCTCTAGGTCCATGCCGACCAGGATGTCTGACTTGTTTTCTCGAGCTGCCAAATTCGCAGCCACGCTGTCAGATGCTTTCTCAGACAGAGTATAAATAGTGCCACCGCGAAAATTCTTATCCCCAATGGAATCCGCGTGCAGCGAGAGCATCAAGTCCGCTTCATTCGCTCTGGCAATCTCCACGCGGCGTTTGAGGCCAACATAAATGTCATGGTCGCGGGTCAGCACGGGCGTGAACTGGCCCGTCCGCTGCAGCGAAGCCCGCAGTTTCAGGGCAACAGCGAGAACGATTTCTTTTTCCGCGCGGCCATTGATGCCGATAGTGCCTGGGTCATTCCCACCATGACCTGCGTCAATCACAATGACCGGCTTTTCGCCATTTCGCGCTGCAGCACTTAGAACCGGCTCAACACGCCGGCTTTGCGGGTCAATTAATTGCCCCTTGGTGCGGGCCACCTCCTCTGTAAAGCGCGCGCGCGGCACGATTGAGATGTCAAAGACCGTGCGATAAACGACCGTTTTGCCGCTCGGTTTCAGAGTAAAACTGCGCGTCACGCGTGCTGGTTTGGACAAATCAATCACCAGGCGTGAGACCTTCGGCGAAAAGGCGCCGTAGCGGTAGGTTTCGATGAAGCGCTTTCCGTCCGTTATGCCCGGGCCAAAGGAAAAATCAAGCCTCGGGAGGTCAATCACAATCCTGTCTGGTGTGCTGAGATAGGAAATGGTTGGCTTTAGCGCGCTATTGCTTTCCAGTACCAATCGCAGTGTATCAGGACTTCGAATGCCCACCCGGGCGGCGCTGACTTCGAGCGACTGCGCGTAAGATGGGGCGGGGAACAGCAGCAGCATTAGCCCTATTACAGCAGCGCCCAGATATCGGTCAGCCCAAGTCATCCTGTGTTGCTTTTTACCTGCCAAGTGGCGGAAGGATTTCAATCATTCTGTTAATATACTCAACAAGTGGTATCTCGCAATTGCTTAACCACATCATCTAGATAAAGCCAGCGTTGGACCAAAGGTGATTTCTTGTTGTTTTCCAGTGCCAATAGGTCTAACGTCGGTTTAGTGTTGTCTGAAAAGACAGCAAGATATTGATTTATAGGCGAATTTAAGGCGCTTTGCGCGCAGAGTTTGAGCCAATACGCAGAGTGAAAGTCGGTTCCTCCTTATGGGACACCCACACACCCCTTCCGCAAAACCACATCGTCAGGCATCGATTACGGTCGGTTTGTCTGCGGTATATTGCTGAAGTCTGCTGGCAAGATACATACTCTACGCAAAGCCCTTTGGACCACCTTGGTCCATTGATGTGTTTGGATAGGACTTGGGCTTTTTAGTCGTCATAACTGCGCTTCTGGCATGGAACCTCATTGCGGCGTCCATCATTTTGCGCGGCCCAACTTCTTCCACACCATCCGTGTTTGGTGCGCTGGCTTCAGCGCGCTTCCCGCGGCGCGATTATAGCGCCGCCCTCCAATCCATTCAAAACAGTAGCGCTGCACCCCTGTGGCACAGCCGTGCCCACCAGCAGCGCACCGGAGATATACATAATGACAATGAAAATGCTCATCGACGCCCGCCACCGCGAAGAAACCCGCGTTGTGGTCCAAAAGGGCAAGCGCTTAGAAGACTTTGAGTTTGAATCTGCGACCCGCCGACAGCTCAAAGGCAACATTTACCTCGCAAAAGTTACCCGCGTAGAGCCATCCCTCCAAGCCGCCTTCGTTGACTATGGCGGCAACCGGCACGGCTTTCTGCCGTTCAGCGAAATCCATCCGGATTATTATCAAATCCCTGCGGCCGATAAAGAAGCCCTGCTGGCCCAGCAGCGCGCAGAATTTGCTGATGATCAAGCTGATGAGGACGAAGCTGAAGCGGACGAAGGCGCTCTCAACGCGAAAGCAGAAGACAACACGGCAGACGCCGAAGACGAGGCCGAGGTAGAAGAGGATGCTGAAGCCGTTGCGGATGCAGAGGGCGACGGCGAGCCTGAAGCAGAAGCCTCATCCGAAGCGGCGGAAGTTGAAGAAGCACAAGAGAAAATCCGCTCTAAGCGCCGCACTATGCGCAAGCGCTATAAAATCCAGGAAGTCATTAAGAAGCGCCAAATCCTGCTCGTGCAAATCGTCAAAGAAGAGCGCGGCAACAAGGGCGCTGCGGCGACAACCTATCTGTCCCTCGCTGGGCGCTATTGCGTTTTGATGCCAAACTCGACCCATGGCGGCGGCATTTCCCGCAAGATTTCCAGCGGGACCGACCGCAAGCGTCTGCGCAGCGTCATGGACAGCCTGAACCTGCCGGATACCATGGGCTGCATCATCCGTACCGCCGGCATGAAGCGCACCAAGACAGAGATTAAGCGCGACTTTGATTACCTCACCCGCCTGTGGGAAGGCATCCGCGAGGCCACGCTTAAATCCATTGCCCCGACCCTCATCCATGAGGAAGGCAACCTCATCAAACGCGCCATTCGAGACCTGTACACACGCGATATTGAAGAAGTGATCGTTGATGGCGAAGAGGGTTATAAAGTCGCCAAATCCTTCATGAAAATGCTGATGCCGAGCCACGCCCGGCGGGTCCTCCAGTACAAGGACCCTGCGCCCTTGTTCCAGGCGAATGACGTGGATGCGCAGCTTCAGTCCATTATGAGCCCGACGGTTCAGATGCGCTCAGGCGGCTATCTCGTTATCAACCCGACCGAAGCCCTTGTCTCCATCGATGTAAACTCAGGCAAATCGACCAAAGAGCATAACATCGAAGAAACCGCGGTTCGGACCAACCTTGAAGCGGCCGATGAAGTCGCCCGCCAGTTGCGGCTGCGCGACATGGCCGGCCTGGTTGTCATTGACTTCATTGACATGGAAGATCGCGGCAACAACAGAGCCGTTGAGCGGCGCATGAAGGATGCGCTGAAAGATGACCGTGCGCGGGTCCAAGTTGGCCGTATCAGCCAATTTGGCCTCATGGAAATGTCCCGCCAACGCCTTCGCCCAGGCATGCTTGAAGCAACGACCATGGAATGCCCCATGTGTCATGGAACAGGCATTGTCCGCAATGTGCCATCCGCGTCCTTACAAGCGCTGAGAGCCATTGAGGCCGATGTTATGAACGCCGCTGGTGGACGCCTTCGCATCACCTTGCCACCGGATGTTGGGCTCTATCTGCTCAACGAAAAGCGCGAACTTCTCATCGACCTGGAAACACGCAACGACGTGCGTGTGGAAGTCCTGGGCGACCGCACATTGGCAACTGATGACTATCGCTTAGAGCGCATTGAATATACCGACGATGGTGATGAGAAAGTCACAAAAGTAGAGGCAAAAGTCGTTGAAGCCTCGGCCTTTGCCGATGACAGCGAAGACGGGCGCGGCAAGCGCAAGCGTCGCCGCCGGGGCCGTGGGCGTGGCAAGTCTGACCAAGACACCGCCGAGGCAAAGAGCAGCGACGCAGCCGATGACGCATCGGACGTTGATGCAAAGTCTGACAGCGACGATGAAGAGAAGTCATCGGGCCGGAAGCGCAAACGTCGCGGCCGTCGCGGTGGGCGCAAATCCAAAGAAGCCGCCGCAGAAACAGCGACGGAGGAAACAGTATCGGAGGACGCTGTTGAGGCTGCTGACGAAACCAAAGCGGATGCAGAACCCACGGATACGCCGCCAAAACGGCGGCGCGTAAGGCGGAAAACCAAAGCTGCGGATAAAGAGGCAGCGGATGCGCAGGTACAGAGCGAGACAGTAGCGGAAGAGACTACTATTGAAGTCCCAGACGCGCCCGCGTCCAATGGTGAAGCCCAAAAAGCCGATAGCGTGCCGATAGAAGAAGCCGCGCCAGAAACTGCAGAAGACGCTGAACCGGCAGCACCCGAACCCGTCAACCCGGACAGTGTCCAGACAAAGAAACCAGCGCGCAAAAGTTTTTGGCAAAGGGCTTTGTAACGCAATTGATACGCAGCCCATCCCTGCCATAGTTGCGCCGTTAAACGCGCCTATAGTGTCCAGGTTGGACATGGCGATTGGAACGCAATGAGATGAAACAGATTGCAGCAAAGCTAAAGCATATGGCGCTGGCCTTTGCTGCACTGTGCTTTGCGCATGTCCCTGTGTCCGCTCAAGGCATTTCCATTTTAAGCGATGCTGAGACCGAGTGGTTCATCAAGCAAATGATGGCGCCGATTTTGGAGCAGGCGCAAATCGACCCGCGGTCCGTCAATTATTATATCGTCAATGATGATAATCTGAATGCGTTTGTGGCCGGTGGCCAAAACATCTTTGTCCACACCGGGCTCTTCACGCAGACGAAAAATGTCGCTCAGGTTGTTGGCGTCATGGCTCACGAAACAGGGCATATTTCGGGCGCGCACCTAGCACGCCGGGGTGATGGTGCCGGCGGACCCACGGCGATTACCTTGGCCTCCATGCTTCTGGGTGTGGCGGCGATTGCTGCTGGCGCTGGGGATGCTGGTATAGGGATCATCACCGGCGGCCAGCAGGCAGCAACGCGGGCGTTCTTTAGCTTTACCCGGGTCCAGGAAGCATCCGCTGACCAAGCGGCAGCGCGTTTTTTAGAAGGCGCAGAGCTCTCTGGGCGCGGCCTCTTAGAGACCTTTCGGCAGTTTGCCTCCCAAGAATACCGCATCGGCATTCCGCAAGACCCTTATGTCCGCACTCACCCCTTGTCCGGCGACCGGGTGGCCAATCTAGAGCGTGCTGTTACGACATCACAGTATTATGAAGCGCCCATGCCACCCGAGTGGGTTTATTACTACGACCGCGTGGTTGGCAAAATTGAAGGCTTTAAGATGCCCTTCGATGCAACCCTGAGGAAATACCCCGTTTCAGATAAGACGGTAAAGGCTCGATACGCGCGGGCTTACGCCTATCACAAGGCTGTGGAGATTGAGAAATCCATGGCGGAAATCACCGAGCTGTTAGCCATCCGCCCCGGGGATCCGTATTATCTCGAACTCAAAGGCCAATTGATGTTTGAGAACGGCAATGTGGAAGCCTCGCTTGACCCTCTGCGTAAAGCCGCCAAGGCCGCGCCGAGTGAAGCGCAAATTCTGACCCTGCTTGGCCGGGCATTGATTGCCTCAGAAAACTCTGACCACCTGAATGAAGCAGTCAAAACCCTGGAATTGTCCTCGTTTCTCGATGCTGAAAATCCATTCACTTGGTATCAATTATCCATTGCCTATAACCAATCGGGCATGAAGGGCGAGGCTGGCTTGGCGGCTGCGGAGCGTTATGCGTTGATTGGCCAATTTGGCCCGGCCATTTCAAATGCACGGCGAGCGTTAGAGACGCTTGAGCCAGGCACACCCAAGTGGCTGCGGGCGCAAGACCTGTTGTTTCTTGCCGGACAAAGTGTTGAGGCGGATGGCCGCCAACGCAGAAGGAATTTAACCCAGTAATGATTCAAAATCTTTTGATTGGCGGCGCCGTGCTCTTGGCCGGCGGCGCGCTTTATATGTCGACGCAGGCTCCGTCCCTTCAGGAGGACAAGGTCGAAGACATTATCAAAGCCTATATCTTGGAAAATCCAGAAATTCTGCCTGAAGCGATTGAAAATCTGCGGGTGAAACAGACCCGTGAACGCGTCGCTTCCCTCGGCGATACGCTGTATGATGAAACGGGCGGTGTTCTCATTGGCCCCAAAAATGCATCGGTGACTATCGTTGAGTTTTACGACTATCAGTGCGGTTTCTGCCGCAGGGCGCTCGGCGATATCGAACGCATTCTGGCTGCGGATAGCGATGTAAACGTCCTCTTCCGCCAGTTTCCCATCCGGGACCGAGAGGGAGAAACCTTCTCCTTCGACTCCAGTTTAGCCGCTCTGGCAGCAAAACGTCAGGACGGCGGAGATTTTCTCTCTTTCCACAAGTCGCTCTATGGCAGCCCTACACGCCTGACGGCGGAACGTATCCTGACCCTTGCCGAAGAGGCAGGCTATGACCAAGCCCAGCTTGAAAAAGACATGGCCGACCCCCTGCTCGCTGAAGCGATTTCGGTCAATCGGGAGCTCGCCACCGCCCTCGGCCTCCGGGGCACACCTGGCTATGTGATAGGCGGCAAGATCATCCCCGGCGCTGAGGGCTTTGAAGCCCTGATGGCAGCTGTCGAGGAGGCGCGTAAGACGGCCTAGACCTGCGTTTTTGTGCTCAGAAAGCGCAGGTTTTTGTAGTCATCCTGCGCTTTGTCCAAATGCCACGCGTTGCGCGCTAAAAACACCCAGTCTTCCAGATGGTCCTGCGCCACGGACGTGCGATTTGCATCCACGAACGCCTTGATATCGCGCTCGGCCTCAGCGCCGAGCCAGCGCGCTGTATAAAGCTGCGTGGACTCAAAACGAATGGGAATATCGTATTCGCTGCGTACTCTGTCCGCCAAAATATCGAACTGCAGCGGGCCGACCACACCGACAATCCAATCAGACCCAATAAGGGGTTTGAAAACCCGGGCCGCACCTTCTTCAGCGAGCTGGACCAGCGCCCGGCCCAGATGCTTGGCTTTCATAGGATCTTCAGGACGCACTTTTTGCAGATATTCCGGTGCGAAAGACGGGATACCGCTGAACTTAAGCGCTTCGCCTTCGGTCAGCGTATCGCCAATCCGCAACGCGCCATGATTGGGCAATCCCACAATGTCTCCCGCAAAAGCATCCTCTGCCACGTCCCGGTCGCGGGCCAGAAAGATTTGCGGCGAGTGCATCGTCATCTGCTTTGAGGAGGCGACATGCGTCAGCTTCATGCCCTTTTTAAAATGTCCACTGCACAGACGGACAAACGCAATGCGGTCGCGGTGCTTGGGGTCCATATTGGCTTGGATTTTGAAGACAAAAGCCGTGACGGACTTTTCTCCAGCCTCCACGCTGCGCTGTTCAGCCGCTTGCTCCGTCGGCGGCGGCGCAAAGCTGCCCACCCCGCTCAAGAGCTCCCGAACCCCGAAGTTATTGATAGCCGAGCCGAAGTAAACCGGCGTCATGGTCCCATCTAGAAACGCTTGCAAATCAAACTCCGGGCATAACCCCCGCGCCATCTCCACTTCGTCCTGCAGCGTTGCAATTTCCGCTTCGTCCAAGAAGTCTGCGAGCTTTGGGTCTTCAAGTCCTTCCATATCAACCGCGTCTGTCACCCGGTCGCCAGCGGTACGGTCAAACATGATGAGCTTGTTGTTGAAGAGGTCGTAGCAGCCTTTAAAGGCCCGCCCCATGCCAATGGGCCAGGAGGCAGGGCACACGTCCAGCGCCAGCCCCTGTTCTATCTCATCCAGCAGTGTGAATGGGTCCTGGCCTTCCCGGTCAAGCTTATTGATGAACGTGATGATGGGTACATCGCGCAGACGGCAAACTTCGAAGAGCTTGCGGGTTTGTGCCTCAATGCCCTTTGCCGCATCGAGCACCATGATGGCAGCATCGACCGCAGAAAGCGTACGATAGGTATCTTCAGAAAAGTCTTCGTGTCCCGGCGTATCGAGAAGATTGAAGACCTTGCCGTCATTCTCAAACGTCATAACCGAGCTGGCCACCGAAATACCGCGCTCTTGCTCCACCTTCATCCAGTCCGACCGGGCCCGCCGACGCTCGCCGCGCGCCTTTACCGCGCCAGCCATATCGATGGCGCCGCCAAACAGCAGGAGCTTCTCCGTCAGCGTGGTTTTCCCGGCATCCGGGTGGGAAATAATTGCAAAGGTGCGCCGGCGCGATACCTCATCTGCAATGCTAGCCATAGGGCTTTAATGTCCTTAGGTTGGTCTCCGTGAGGGGCTATTCGAGCGGCCCCCTGAAAACAAGAGAAAACGGCCAATGCATGTTGACCAAAGCCCTGAGGACGTCATCCGCCATCTGGGCCTTGAGCGCCATCCCGAAGGCGGCTGGTACGCGCAAACCTGGCGTGACGGCCCGCATTCTTCAGCAGAGGGGCCACGCGGCGTTGGCAGTTCCATCTATTATCTGCTCGAGGAAGGCCAGCGCAGCCACTGGCACCGCATCGATGCCGTTGAGATTTGGCATTTTCACACTGGCATGCCGCTTGAGCTGTCCATAAGTGGAGACGGCAAAGAAAGCCGCACCCTGCTGCTCGGCCCTGACTTATAGCGCGATATGCACCCGCAAGTCGTTGTTCCCAAAACGGCCTGGCAGGCAGCCTATGCGCCCTTTGGCTGGTCGCTTGTGGGCTGCACAGTCTCGCCGGCCTTCCTGTTTGAAACGCATGAAATGGCTCCAAAAGGCTGGCTACCGGGAAAACCTCTATGACAGGACGGCTCTTCATCTTTGGACTGGGCTTTACAGGGCTGCGCTTTGCCAGAGCCATGCAGCTCAATGGCTGGCATGTGGCCGGCAGCGTGTCATCGCAGCAAAAGGCAGACAAGATGCGCGATTTGCGTATCGCCGCCGAGGTATTTGATGGAACGGGCTGGACTGATGCGCTGGAGGCCGCGCTTAAAGGCAGCACGCACATCCTAAGCACCATCCCCCCCCTACAAGACGGAAACCCTATCACGGATCCGGTCTTGCGGTTTTGGACACCCAAAGCCAAAGACTGGATGGGCTATCTCTCCACCACTGGCGTCTATGGCGACCATCAAGGCGGCTGGGTCGATGAGACAACGCCCGTCGGGGGCGGCACAAATGCTGCGCGAGAGGCAGCTGACACGGCATGGCGCGCTGCGGGCGAAGCCATCATCTTCCGCCTCCCCGGCATCTATGGACCAGGCCGCAGCACCCTAGACCGCGCTGAAAGCGGCAGGCTTAGCCGGATTGACAAACCAGGGCATGTCTTCAGCCGCATTCACGTGGATGACATCGTACAAACCTTAATTGCCTCCATTGGCAAGCCCGACCCGGGGGCGATCTATAATGTCGCAGATGATGTGCCCGCGCCGGCCCATGAAGTCGAGACTTATGCTTGCGAGCTTCTCGGTATAACCCCTGCCCCGCTGCGGAAAATCGAAGAGGCTGGCCTGTCCAAACGGGCATTGGAATTCTATTCCCAAGTGCGCCGGGTCAAGAACGAAAAAATCAAAGAAACGCTGGGAATTTCTTTGCTTTACCCCACTTATAGAGAGGGACTGCGCGGCTGCTTGGCTGCGCGACATGTGTCTGCCTAAACTGGGAAATAGGCAGAGTAGGTTTAAAAGGGAACATAATGAAGTTTGGAAAAGGTCAATCACCACGTCGGCTCGAAGATTTGAGGCTCATTACCGGCCAAGGCCGCTACACGGACGATGTCCAAATGGACGGGATGGTGTATCTCGCGACGGTTCGTTCGCCTTACGCCCATGGCAAGATTTTAAGCATCGACGCAGATGATGCCCGCGAGATGGACGGGGTGCTTGCCATCTACACCTATGAGAACATCAAGGATTACGGCGATATCCCCTGCATCACCGACATCGACAATATCGATGGCACCAAGCAGCACTACACGCCGCGCCCATGCCTAGCGAAAGATAAAGTCATGTTCGTGGGCGACCCAGTCGCCTTCGTTGTCGCCGAGAACCGTCAAGCAGCCCGCGACGCGGCTGAAGCGGTGATGGTTGATATTGAAGAATTGCCCGCGCTTCACTCTGTGATGGCCGCCGCCGAAGCAGGCGCAACGCAGCTGTGGGAGCATATGCCGGAGAACAAAGTCTTTGATTGGGCGGCGGGTGACAAAGAGGCTGTGGATGCAGCCTTTGCCCAAGCAGCGCACATCACCAGCCTAGAAGTGGTCAACAACCGGGTGGCGCCAAGCGCCATGGAAAACCGTGCCGCCGCAGCGCATATGGACCCGGAAACAAGCAAACTTACTCTCTATATCGGCTGCCAGGGCGTGAATGCCCTGCAAGGCATGATTGGCGGCATGGTCATGAAGATGGACCCGGCAGACCTGCGCATCGTCACGCGCGACGTGGGCGGCGGTTTCGGCATGAAGTTCTTTATCTATCCCGAATATATTGGGGTATTGCACGCCACGAAGCATTTGGGACGGCCCGTCAAATGGACCGGCGACCGATCTGATAGCTTTATGACCGATGCCCATGGCCGCGACCTTGTCACCACGGCGGAAATGGCCTTTGATGCAAATGGCAAAATCCTGGCCATGCGCGCAGAAACACATGCCAATATGGGCGCCTATCTTTCCGCCTTTGGCGCAGGCGTGCAAACCCAAGCCGGCGGCCTGATGATTGGCGGCATGTATGCCATCCCAGCGCTTTATAACCGCGTCTACGGCATGGTGACGAATACCGCGCCTGTTGACGCTTATCGCGGCGCTGGACGGCCAGAAGCCACCTATATGACGGAGCGCCTGATTGACCGAGGTGCCCGCGAATTGGGGCTCAGCCTCGATGAAATTCGCTACCGCAACTTCCCGGGCGCAGGCGATTTCCCTTATACGACGCCCCTCGGCCAAGTGTATGATACCGGCGAGTTTGCTGCCGTTCTCGACCTTGGCAAGGACAAGGCGGATTGGAGCGGCTATGAGGCGCGCAAGGCAGCCTCAGAGGCCAAAGGGATGCTGCGTGGCCGCGGGCTTGGCTTCTATATCGAAATCACCTCCTTCGGGAATGACGACGAGTGGTGTGACCTGGAATTCCGCGATGACGGCGGGGTCGACCTAATGGTCGGCACACAGGCTTCCGGCCAAGGCCATGAAACCGCCTATGCGCAAATCCTCTCTAGCGAACTTGACCTTTCCATGGATCAAATCCGCGTTATCCAAGGCGATACGGACCGTGTGAAAAACGGCGGCGGCACCGGCGGTTCGCGCTCAATACATATTGGCGGCGGCGCTGTGATTGAGGCGGCCAAACAAGTGCGGGCCAAAGCCATTCCCATGGTGGCCAAGATGCTTGAGACGGAGGAAAGCGACATCACCTTTGAAGACGGTATCTTCCGCGCCGGCAACAGCAACCAGACCATGACCATTGAGGACGCGGTGAGCAACTTTGGCCCAGACCTGAATGTGAACGCCAAATATACCTCAGAACATCCAACCTATCCCAATGGATGCCATATCTGCGAAGTGGAAATAGACCGCGAAACGGGCGTCGTGCGCGTAGATCGCTATACGGCGGTAGATGACTTCGGCAAACTGCTCAATCCCATGCTGGTGGAAGGCCAAGTCCATGGCGGCATCGCGCAAGGTCTTGGCCAAGCGCTGCTAGAGCAATGCGTCTATGAAGAAGAAACAGGACAACTCCTGACCGGCTCCTTCATGGACTATTGCATGCCGCGGGCAGACGATATGCCGTTCGTGGAATTTGCCAATTTAGAAGTGCCAAACCCCAACAATCCGCTTGGCGTGAAAGGCTGCGGTGAAGCGGGAACGATTGGCGCCAAACCAGCGGTGGCCAACGCTGTGCTAGATGCTTTGGCAAGTGTCGGCGTTGAGAACGCGCAAATGCCGTTCACGCCGCAAAAAGTCTGGTCGCTCATCCATGAGCAAGATGTTGTAGCCGCAGAGTAGTCGAAAAAGGTGCAGGTTGAGCTACTCTGCTGCTTGCACTCCATTATTCCAGCGCGGCAGACCCAAGGCGGATTCTAGTTCTTTAACAATTGCCTCGAAATCATCTTCTTTTGGATTGATGGTCATTGCGGAAACCAGTGGCTCTAAGCGAACCATACCGTCGCGTGTCGGCACGGCGCGCTCTGCTAGTCTTGCGCAAATCCGTTGGATGGCGGAATGCGCCCCACTGACTGGAGTTTCTGGCAATAGGGCAATGAAAACATCATCGCGAAGACGCCCAACCGTATCACCTTCGCGTAGTTCGCGCATGCTGGTCACGGCAAGCAACTTGATCGCCCGATCGGACGTGGCAGTTCCGTTGATTTCACGCAGCCGTGTGTAAGATGGCAATTTGATCATGATTACAGAGCCGTCGCGCTCATATCGTCGCAGCTGGTGAATGAGCTTATCTGCGATCGCCTTAATCGTCGGCGCGCTAAACGCGCCTGTCATTTCATCAAATGTTGTTGGGCCACCAAAGGCCATCCCCGATCGGCCAATTTTGACGGGATCGACGCCGACTTCTTGCTTGCCCCGCGGCGCCACCAAGGTTGGGGTGGAAGCCTCCTTACCCTTCGGCGGCAAATCGTCTGCTTTCTCTGAAAAAGACCTTGGCCGGGCCCCCTCTTTTATAGTTTCCGGCGCATCGAACAGGCCATCGAGTTCACCAGTGGCACCCTCAGTCTTCGTCACCACTTTGTCTCTGCCGATCAGTTCGAAGAGAGCGATGGCGCCGCCGAACGCAGCGCACAGGATAAGGGGCAAGAATCCTACGGTATAGAGCGAAAGCGGAAGCGGCAGCGCAAGCAGTATCAGCGGCGCTGTAAGCACCGCTTGTTGCCCCCGCTGCGCCCAATTGGCGCTCTTGCGAAGTGAAAAGAAGGAAACGGCAAAACCGAGACACAGGGCCGATGCAAAACTAATGAGAATGTAGAGAATGAGGTTTGCCTGTGGCGGTGCGAAGAATATCAATCCACTACAGACGAGCAGCGCAGCGCCCAATGCCATCGAAAACCAGCTCATGGCTGGCAATCTTTGCGACTGGCCGGACAGGGTGCTGATAAAACCCAGCACCAACATGGCAAAGACGGAGCGAATGGCCAGCGCTGTGTCTGTCGACACGCTCATGGCTGGGAAGGGCTGCATCCCGCGGCTAAGCGCAAAGCCTGTTGTAAACAGGCCAATACCAGCGCCGAGCATGAGCCATGCGGAGGAGCGTTTTACAATTGCAGTAATAAGGGCAAAAAGCAGGGAAACGGCCGCTGCAATCAAGGCTCCAAGGCCCCGACTGGCCTGCGTTTCCAAATAGGTTTCCAATGCAGCGGGCTGCCAAAGTTCGATGGTGCCCTGCAAGCTTTTGCCTTTAACGACCGCATAAACTGTCCGCTGTGCGCCAGCTTCCAGCGTAATCGGAAGGCCAATGCCGCCGCGTTTTACAAAGGCATCACCGCCAGCACTGCCCTTTGAATACTGCACGACATCCGCATTGGCCCCAAAGACCTGGAAAAACGCTTTAAACTCGGAAACGTCCAAGTCGGTGAAGAAAAGTACCGCCTTATAGGGCTGATTGTCTGGAGCTGAGATTTCAAATTTGAACCAGTGCTGCGCCGGATCGTCAAATACTGTTCTGAGCTGTGTAGATTTGAGGGTTTTCAAGCTGCGCTGCGCTGCCGGGCGAATGACTTCTTTGAAGGATAAAACGCCTGACCCGTCTCGCAAATAGCTGACTTGGTTGATAATATTGGCGCTCGCCTTATCAACCGCTGGCTCGAGCACCTGCGCCGAAGCGGCTGTGCTCATGCCCGTCATGACCACAAGCATGCAAAGGCACCGCACCGCGCTAGAAAGCAAAGCGTTGAGGCTCATACCCCGATTTCCAATCCTGCCAAGCCATTTCGCAACTGCTACCATGGGCCAAATCCCCAGCCTCGCCAAGGCTGTATTTCTCACGTCGCTATAGCGCTTTAAGAGCATGCGCTAAGGCGGTCACCTCTTCCGTTTTGCTTGTCCAAGACGTGACAAAACGGGCTAACGAGCTTCCGGTTGGTCCCCAATCATAGAATCCAAAGCCTTCTTCCCGCAGCTTCTCCTTTTCAAGGTCGCTCAAAGTGATGAATACTTCGTTTGCATCACATGGCACGTGCAGCCGGTCGCCAGCAGAATCGGCAATGTCGCTTGCCATGGCATTGGCATGGGCTGCCAGCTTGAGCCAAAGACCGTCTTGCACATAGGCTAGCAGCTGTGCGGACACGAAATGCTGCTTTGACAGCAGATGCCCGCTGCGTTTGCGGCGATACTCAAAGTCCTTCACCATGTCTTCGCGAAAGAAAATGACAGCTTCAGCGGCAATGGTTCCATTTTTCGTAGCGCCAAAGCTCAAGGCATCCACCCCGGCACGCCAGGTGATGTCGGCAGGGGCGCAGCCCAAAGCCGCCACAGCATTTGCAAAGCGAGCGCCATCCATATGGCATGACAGACCATGGGCGCGGCCAACCTCGGTCAATGCGCGCACGTCCTCAACGCTGTAGACCCGCCCCGCCTCCGTAGATTGTGTGAGGCTGAGGACATGCGGCTGAACCATGTGCACCATGGGGTGAAAATGCGACAGCGCCTCCTCAACCGCGTCAGGGCTCAATTTCCCGGCATCGCTCGCGACCGTGCGCAATTTCGCACCCGCGCTGAAAAACTCCGGCGCACCGCACTCGTCGGTTTCGATATGCGCATCGCTTTGGCACAAGATTGCCCCGTGGGGCGGGCATAGCGTTGCCAAGATAAGTGCGTTGGCAGCTGTTCCCGTGACCACGGGATATATCCAGACTTCGGTTTCAAACAGCTCCGACAACGCCTTTTTCAAGGCGGTACTGCGCTCTTCATCGCCATAACCATGGTTGTCCACCATATTGGCGGCTGCAATGGCTTCCAAGACGGAGGGATGCGCCCCTGAAGCGTTGTCAGACAGGAAATTCATCGGCCGGTTTTACAAGCCGTATTGCGCGGCCGCATCTGGGTCTTTCGCGGCAACTTGGCGGGCCAAATCCACAATCACTTTGGCCTGCTTCCAAGTGGCATCATCCTGCATTTTGCCATCTATCATAACCGCGCCTGTCCCATCCGGCATGCCTTCTAGGATTTTCGCTGCAAAAGCGACTTCTGCCGGGTCTGGTGAGAACACCTTTTTGGCAATGGCAATCTGCTTGGGATGCAGCGACCAAGCACCAGCGCAGCCCATCAAAAAGGCATTGCGGAACTGGGCCTCGCAGGCTGCGTCATCGCTAAAGTCGCCAAACGGTCCATAGAAGGCCTTGATGCCCGCCGTTTGGCACGCATCGACCATTTTGGCGACCGTATAGTGCCACAGATCTTGCTGATAGAAGTCACGATCCGCTTGGGTGCCTTCCCCGTCGGCGATCACGCCATAGCTGGGATGGCCACCGCCAACGCGGGTGGTTTTCATGCCCCGGGACGCGGCCAAGTCCGCCGGACCGAGCGAGATACCGTGCATGCGCGGACTTGCAAGGCAAATCTCTTCAACGTTCTTAACGCCTTGCGCTGTCTCTAAAATAGCATGGATGAGAATAGGCTTATCAAGGCCATGGCGCGCTTCCAGCTGCGCTAGCAGCTGGTCGAGATAGTGAATATCCCATGCCCCTTCGACCTTTGGCAGCATCACCACATCGAGCTTATTCCCAATGCCGTCCACCAGCTCCGTCACATCGTCTAAGAACCAAGGGCTGTTTAAGCAATTGACACGGCTCCACAGGCCCGTGTTGCCAAAATCCGTGCTGGACGCCACGTCGATAAAGCCTGCCCGCGCGGCCTCTTTCGCATCAGCTGGAATGGCATCTTCCAGGTTTCCAAGAATCACATCTACGGATTTCGCGATGTCCGGCACTTTGGCCCGCATCTTCTCCACATGCGGCGGGAAAAAGTGGATCATTCGCTCTAATTTAACCGGCAAGGTGCGGTACGGTTCCGGCGCGCCAATGGCCAACGGTTTAAAAAAATCGCGGGGAGGTTTCATAAAAGTTTGCTGTGCATCAATTGTCGATTAGGGATGAGGGCCCTGATTACGCTGTCCACTTCTGCAGCGCAATATAGCAGTCGCAAAGGCCCATAACATGTTTGATGTTGAAACAATACGGTCGCAGTTTCCGTCGCTCAACCTCACCGACGACGGCAAACCCCGCGTCTATCTCGATGGCCCTGCTGGAACACAAGTGCCGCAATCGGTCATCAATGCCGTCGCCAATTGTTATATCCATAGCAATGCCAACCTAGGCGGTGACTTCACAACCAGCATCGGTGCGCAAGGCATTGTCGACAGCGCACGCAGCGCGTTGGCCGATCTCATGGGCACAGACGACCCGGAGACAGTGGTCTTAGGGCCATCCATGACCGCGCTCACCAAACAGATTGCCCAGGCCCTCCCCGCCATTCTAAAGCCTGGTACATCGATCATCTTAAGCCGTATGGAGCATGACGCGAATGTGTCTCCATGGCTTAGAATGGCTAAGCAACACGGCCTTGACGTCAAATGGCTCGATGTGGACCCTGGAAGCTACACGCTCGATCTATCGACCTTAAAAGGTCATTTCGAAGACGGTGCGGGGTTTGTGGCGGTTGGCTATGCCAGCAATGTGCTTGGCACCATCAACCCCGTCAGCGATATTTGCGCAATGGCAAAGGACTATGGCGCGCTCAGCTATGTTGATGCCGTTCACTATGCGCCGCATGGTTCCATCGATATCGCGGCTGTCGGCTGCGATATGCTGGTGTGCTCGGTCTATAAATTCTTCGGACCGCATTGCGCGGCCCTTTATGTTCAACCCGACCTCTTGGACGCTCTAGACGGCGCCCCTTTACGGCCAGCCCCCCAGCATGGGCCGTCCAAGTTCGAAAGCGGCACCATGAACCATGAAGGCTTGGCCGGCAGCGCCGCAGCCGTGGACTACATCGCCTCGCTTGGGGACACGTCGCAATCAAGCCGAAGAGAGCAGCTTTTGAGCGCTTTTAAAGACATCGAAGCCTATGAATCGACGCTCTGCTGGCGCTTGATTGACGGGCTGAACGCCATTCCCGGCATAAAAGTGCAAGGCATAACGGACCCACGTATGAACACCCAGCGCGCGCCCACCGTGTCTTTCACACATGAGGCCCTTGCCGCTGACAAGATTGCAGCTGCCTTAAGCGCGGAAAATATCTTCAGCTGGGCGGGACATAGCTACGCCATTGAACCGCTTGGCCAGCTTGGCTTGCTCGAAACCGGCGGGGTCCTGCGACTGGGTATCGCGCATTACAATACGGCCGCAGAAATCGATAAAACACTGGACGTGCTGAGCCAGCGGCTCGACTAATCGCGAAAACTGGGGTCCAGTCTATCTAGCTTGCGCATGATGGCCGGCCAAAGCAGATGGTCAGCGAGCATAGAAAGGCCGGGCCCAGCGCCCTGCTGCGCCGTTTTCTGTTCGATGCCAGGGGGCGCTGAATGAAGCGCTGGATTCCCGGCCAACGTCGCCACTTGCATGGCGCAGGCGCGCTCCAGGTAATACAGCCGCGTAAATGCCTGGGCAACGCTTCCACCTAAGGCTAGTGTACCGTGGTTCCACAGCATCATGAGCGGCTTGTCCCCAAGGTCTGCAACAAGGCGCGGCCTTTCATCAACGTCGAGCGCGACCCCTTCATATTCATGATAGGCTAGCTGATCGCGCACCAGCATCGCTGTTTGATTAAGCGGCAGAAGTCCATGCTCTTGAGCGGAGACCGCCGTCCCGGCAATGGTATGAACGTGCATGACGCACAGCGCATCTTCGCGCGCTTCGTGGACGGCTGAGTGAATGGTAAAGCCAGCCGCATTCACTGGAAATCCAGTGTTGAGGATGATTTTGCCGTTGAGATCAATCTTCACCAGCGAGGACGCCGTGACTTCCTCAAACAGCATGCCATACGGATTAATAAGGAAGTGATGATCCGGCCCTGGTATGCGCGCGGATAAGTGGGTGAAAATCAGATCATCCCAGCCAAACATGGCAACGGCCCTATAGGCTGCCGCCAAATCGACCCGAATTTGCCACTCGTCCGGGGTGACTTGATCCCGGACGGGAACAGTTTTTTGCTCGCCTTCGGCGCTGATCGCTACGGATTGGTTCATGACGCGTCTCCCATGTGGGATTAATACATATGCTGTCCGCCGTTGATGGAGAGCGTGGAGCCCGTCACAAAACCAGCGTCTTCAGCCGTTAAAAAGGCAACCCCGCGCGCGATTTCTTCTGCCTTGCCGAGGCGGCCCACAGGTATTTTCGCAACGATTTTCTCAAGAACGTTCTCAGGGACAGCGGCCACCATATCTGTATCAATGTAGCCGGGCGCGATGGCATTGACCGTGATGCCAAAGCGGGCGCCTTCTTGCGCAAGCGCTTTGGTGAAACCGTGAATGCCGGATTTTGCAGCGGCGTAGTTTACCTGGCCATATTGACCAGCCTGCCCATTGATTGAGCCGATGTTGACGATGCGGCCATAGCCTTTTTCTTTCATGGCAGGAAATGCCGCCTTTGCGGTGTTGAAACAGCCGCCTAGATTCACATCAATAACGTCTTGCCAACGGGTGTGATCCATCTTCAAGAGTGTACCATCGCGGGTAATTCCGGCATTGTTTACCAGGATGTCAACGACGCCCAGATCGTCGGAAATTTTTGCGATAGAGTCTTGCACAGCATCAAAGTCGCCGACATCGAACTTATAGACGGCGATGCCGGTACGTTCGCTAAACGCCTGCGCCCTTTCATCATTCCCGGCATAATTCGCCGCAACGGTAACGCCGGCATTTTTCAGCGCCACAGATATCGCTTCGCCGATACCGCGCGTGCCTCCAGTAACCAATGCTACATGTGACATAATCTATCCCCTCAATGATCTGTTTGTTTTGGGAACTATACGGGAGGTATTCTAAAAAGCAACGCGAGGCATCCTGGACGAAAGTCACAGCCCTTCGGTCCAGCCTTTTGTATTAATCCTGTCCTACAGGTCAGCAGGCCGCTATTATAGGTAGAAATTGGCCAGTCTAAGCCAGTCGCTCTTTGAAATGTGAGATCGCCCCTTAATAAGGCAGGTGTGACTTTTGTGACTTTTCAAAAAGCACACGTCTTCGAGACGCCATCATTTCGGTAGCCCGAATGCTCAAGCATCTCAGCCGATAGACGCGGCTAAGCCTGATGACAGAAGGCTCTGGTCTAACCAGCCCGCTAGGTTGTCGGATAAAATGTCTTGATAAAGTTTGACGGCTTCAGGCGCATCATTGAGGCAAGGCACATAGGCGAACTGCTCACCGCCAGCCTCTTTGAAAATCTCCTGTGTGCCCATAGCCAGCTCCTCCAATGTTTCAATGCAATCGGCAGCAAAGCCTGGAGAGATGATCATGAGCTTTTTGACGCCTTGTTCAGCCAACTCCTCAGCAAGGTCGTCGGTATAAGGCTGAAGCCACTCTTGCGGGCCAAAACGTGATTGAAAGCAAGTGCGCAATTTTCGGTCATCCATGCCCATCGCCTGACGCAGCAAATCCCCCGTCGTCAGGCATTGGCACTGGTAGGGGTCACCTTTGTAGGTGTTGCGTTGCGGCAAGCCATGAAAGGACGCCAAGATCACGTCCGGCTCCCAGCCTGCTTTGTCGATGGCGCGTTCCAGCGATGCCTTGAGCGCAGCGATATAGAGCGGATGGTCGTGGTAGTCGGGTACGGTCCGGACCGCCGACTGCCAGCGCGCTGACAGCGACCACCGGAACACAGCGTCATAGGCAGATGCAGTGGTGGTCGCCGAGTATTGTGGGTAAAGAGCCATGCAGACGATGCGGTCGCACCCGGCTTTCTGCATCTCGTCCAGAACGTCTGGAACGCTAGGATTGCCGTATCGCATTGCGTAACGAATAACGAGGTCATCAGACCCCATTTTTTCTTCCAGTGCCTCAGTCACTTCCCGCGTCCCTAGCCGCAACGGCGAATCTTCCGCCCAGATTTTCTGGTAATTGCGCGCCGTTTTTGGGGACCGGAATGTTAGAATAGGACCATTCAGAATAGGCCACCAAAGCCACTTGTTAATCTCAATGACCCGACTATCAGACAAGAACTGCTTGAGATAGCGCCGAACCGCCCCCGTTTCCGGCAAATCGGGCGTGCCGAGATTAATGAGCAGCACGCCGACACGATCATAGCGCGTTGACGGCGGCGCATCTGGCGGGCAAAGCGGACGTTGAATCACAGTGACCATAATATCTGTGTACGTGACTTACGGGCAAGCGGACCCCTACAAGGCCTCTGCGCTCGCGATTTCTTTACCAGCCAGACTGTTTGGCATGTTGTTGATCAAAGGCAACTTGCGCACCGGCTGGCCAGTCCATTTGAAGATAGCATTCGCCAACGCTGGTGCAACCGGCGGGACGCCCGGTTCACCGACACCGCCGAGTGGACCGCCGCTCTTGAGCACCGCGACCTGAACCTCAGGCGTCTCAGCCAAGCTGAGCAACTGGTAAGTATCGAAATTGGATGACGTCGGGATACCCCCGTCAAACTTTAGATCGCCATAGAGAGCTGCCGTTAGGCCAAACACTACGCTGCCCTCGATTTGTGCGCGAATGGTATCTGGGTCAATTGGAAGGCCAACATCAACAGCTGCGAACACGCGTTTTACCGCCGGCAGATCCTCTCCATCTTGCGGTTCAATCTCTACCACCATCGCCACATGGGCGCCAAAGCTATAGTGGTAAGATACGCCATGATAGCGGCCAGGTGGCGGCCCTTGTCGATAGCCAGACAAGTCGGCAACGGCTTCTAGTGTTGCCTTGGCATAGTCGTCTTTTATCCGGGAGAGACGATAGTCGAGCGGATCTTCGCCCAACCGCGCCGCGACCTCGTCAGCAAACGCTTCTGCAAAGTAGGCCGTATAGCTGTGCCCCACTGAACGCCAATACCCAACATTTGCCGGTGTGGCGTTGTCGGTATAGCCAAGCTGATAAGAGCCGATCTCGTAAGGAAGCTCTTCGAGGCCCTCGACAGTGCTGGGATCTTTGCCTTCATATTGCCCGCTGCCGCCGAACCAGCGACCGTTAAAGCTGGCGCCAACGGACTGGCTAGAGACATGCGTTTTTACGGCGCGAACACTGCCATCGCTGCCCAGGGCAGCTGTCATAGTGGCAGCGGCAGCGGGGCGGAAAGTATCGCCATGAATATCTTCTTCCCGAGACCAAATGAGCTGCACCGGCTTACCAACCGCCCTTGAGATCAGCGCTGCCTGAACAACGGGATCCGGCTCGGCTTTGCGGCCGAAACCGCCACCTAGAAAGGTGGTGTTCACGGTGATATCGGCCGCTGACAACTCCATGGCGCCCGCTAGGGCCGTCTGCGTAATAGATGGCGATTGCGTCGGGGCCCAGACTTCAACCTTGCCGTCTACATAGCTGGCAGTTGCCGTATTGGTCTCCAAACACGCATGCGCCAGATAGGGTACCGTATAGGTGGCTTGGATGGTATCTGCTGCGTCAGCGAACCGTGTTTCCACGTCGCCATCGTCGTGCAGCACATAGCCAGGCATAGCGTCTTGAGAACTCGCTTCGATGCGGCTTTCCTGCCAGTCATCGGCCATGATTGAGCCGGCAGAGCGATCACGCTCTAAGGTCAGCATGTCCGCAGCCATTTGGGCGTGCCAATAGCTCTTCGCCACGACGGCGACCCAACCATTCTCATGCACGACATCGATCACACCCGGCTGGGCCAGCGCTGTTTCTTTATCGAGCGCAACAATGTCTCCAAGACTACTGCCACCGTTCTTGATCGCGGCGTAGACCATGCCAGGCACGCGAACATCCGCACCAAATACAGCGCTCCCATCCACTTTCTTTGGCAAGTCGAGACGCGGACGGCCTTCCTTGCCAATGATTTTGAAATCAGCGTCAGACTTTAAGGCAAGCTCTTGGGTTACACTGGTATCCGGCAAGACCGCGACGAGCTCAGAGAAGTCTACAGATTTCCCTGATGCCTTATGCAGCACTTTGTGGTTATCAGCAAAACACTCAGCCAATGGCACCTGCCACACATCAGCGGCAGCTTGTTCCAGCGTCATGCGGGCAAAGGCCCCCGCCTCGCGCAGACGAAGAAATTTGTCGCGAACTGATGATGACCCGCCCGTCGCAATCAAGCCCATCCGATCGATCACTTCTTTCATAAGCCACTCACCGGCCGGCGCCATGAAAGCAGGCAACATCGTTTTGATCGGGATAGCCGCGCCAGCGAATAGTAAATTGCTGTAGCTTGGGTGGTTCGGCGCATGCGCCACAGCCATTCGGTCCCAATCGGCATTGAGTTCCTCAGCCAGGATTGCCGCAAAACCAGACATAACGCCTTGGCCCATCTCTGCTTGTGCAACAAATGCTGTGACGGTTCCGTCCGGCGCTATTTTGATCCAGTTGTTGAACAGATGTTCGTTGTCGGCGATCTCGCCATTCCATTTCGGCTTAGGCGGTATGGCGCTATATCCGAAAGCAACAGCGCCGCCGACCAGGCCGCCGACAATGAATTTTCTACGGGTGAATTTCATAGCTTTTCCGTTCGGTTAAACTGATGGCAGCTCATCGTGTGCGCTGCCAGACGCTTCATCTTTCAGCCAGGCAACAAATTCTGAGATCTTACGTTGCCGCCACTGCGGCTCAGGCGCGACCATATAATATGCAAAACTGACTGCAACCTGTCCTTCAAAGGGCGCGACAAGTCGCCCTCCAGCCAAGTCCTCCGCTGCTAATATGCGACGCGCCAAGGCAACGCCCTTGCCCGCTAGGGCAGCGTCCAGCGCCAAGGTCTCCAGATCAAAGTGCAAAGAGCGCTTGGCTTGGACATCGCCAGCGCCAGCCGCCTTGAGCCACATGGCCCAGCTCGGCGCGGCTGGATCAGCACTGTGTGAACTATCGTGTATCAAGGTATGCTCAGCTAAATCTGCCAGGGATTCAATGGCCTTCTCTCCAGAAAGTAAGGCGGGATGGCAGACCGGCAAGACATGCTCATCCAGTAGTTTTTCCGAGCGAAGCTCTTGATATTGACCGCTTCCATACCGGATTGCCAAATCCACGTTCTCTTCAGCAAAGTTGACCAGCTCGTCTGAAGCCTGGATGCGCACCTCCATGCTGGGTCGGTCGGCATAAAATCCATCAATACGTGGCAACAGCCATTTAGACGCAAAAGATGGTGAGACTGAGACCGTGAGGATATCAGATGCCTGCCCAGCTTGCAGAATTTTGACCGCTTCTTCAAAGCGCTCAAACCCCGCCCTTAGGGCCGGAAGGCTTTGCAGCCCCTCCTCCGTGAGCGACAGTGAACGGGCTTGGCGCTTAAACAGGACGACACCCAGATAGTCTTCCAGTGAGCGAATTTGCTGCGAGACGGCTGCCGGAGTCACAGCCAATTCATCGGCCGCGAGTTTAAAACTCAAATGCCGCGCAGCCGCGTCAAACACCCGAAGAGCGTTTAATGGAAGAAGGGCACGCTTCATTGCGAGCCGTTTTCTAGTGAACAATATCGCATTGGGCGTGTTTGGCGGCGCAGCGAAAAAAAATCAAGCGCAAGGGAAAGGCGGTCAATTGCGCTAAAAAAGCAACATTGCCTGCCAAAGACGCTGCCGTTTCGCGGCTTTTCGGCGCAATCCCGGCGGTGCAATTGACACATTGTGATCGCTGCGTAGTGTGCGCCCGCGAGATAAAAGGACGCGCTGTCGATGAGTTTTGACCTTCTGGGTCTCAGTGATGAATTGCTAAAGGCGGTTGGAGAGGCTGGCTATGAAACGCCGACTCCGATCCAAAAGCAGGCCATTCCCCCGGTCTTGATGGGGCAGGACGTCCTTGGCATTGCGCAAACAGGGACGGGTAAGACAGCATCTTTTGTCTTGCCTATGCTTGACGTTTTGGCTCAGGGGCGAAGTCGCGCGCGCATGCCAAGGTCGCTTATCTTGGAACCAACACGCGAACTCGCGGCCCAAGTTGCAGAGAATTTTGAGAAATACGGCAAGTATCACGAACTCACGATGGCACTCATCATTGGCGGTGTTTCATTCACCGATCAGATGAAGCTGCTGGATCGCGGCGTAGATGTGTTGATCGCAACCCCGGGGCGTCTCCTGGACCAGTTTGAGCGTGGCAACGTCATGCTCACAGGTGTCGATATTTTCGTTATTGATGAAGCCGACCGCATGATGGATATGGGCTTCATTCCCGATGTCGAGCGCATTGGCACACTCATGGCACAGCGCCACCAGACGCTATTTTTCTCGGCCACAATGCCACCAGCGATTAAAAAGCTGACCGATAAATTTCTGAAGGACCCAAAGGTTGTAGAAGTCGCGCGCCCGGCGCAGACGGCGACGACTGTTACGCAGTTTTATCTTCAAGTTGGCCCGCGCGATAAACGCGAAGCACTTCGCGAAATTCTCAATGGCGACCCCGAAGCGACAGCCATCGTGTTCTGCAATCGCAAGAAAGATGTGAGCATCTTGGAAGGAAGCCTTCGAAAACACGGCTTCTCAGCTGGCCAGTTGCATGGCGATATGGATCAGCCTGCGCGCTAGGCGGTGCTTGAGCAATTCAAGTCTGGCGACATCCGCATCTTAGCAGCTTCTGATGTCGCTGCGCGCGGCCTTGATATTCCGGCGGTCTCGCTGGTTGTGAACTTTGATGTTCCGATGCACCCTGATGACTATGTGCACCGTATAGGCCGGACTGGCCGTGCCGGGCGAACCGGCAAAGCCATAACCTTTGTAAGTCGCAGTGACAGCGAGAACTGGGACGACGTTATTAAGTTGATAAAGGTTGATGTTTCGGAACAAAAGCGGCCTAAGCCCAAAAAGATGGCAAAACCGAAATCAAAAGAGCAAGACAGCAACCATGACGACCGCGCCGTGGTAGGCCTGGGTGATCATGTTCCTGATTTTCTGAAGGTAAGCGCGCGCGGCTAGCGCCTCCTTTAAACTGATAGGCTTTGCTTCGCGCGGAGCCCGCCCTAATGTGCCGCCAAATCCACGTAGCTCGGTTGAGGAGATACCCCATGTCGGAGCCCCACATTCTCTTTGAGGTTAAGGAAAGCATTGCGACCCTCACATTAAATCGCCCCGAGCGACTAAATGCAGTCTCAAACCAAATGCTGAAGGAAATTCAAGAGGCGTTTGAAACGATTGAAGACCCAGAAAGTGGGATCCGCTGCCTCATCTTGACTGGCGCTGGACGCGCTTTTTGTTCTGGCGCTGATCTAGCAGGCGGTGGGCTCCCGAGTACAAAAGACAAGTCAGCCATGAAGAAAATCGATCTCGGCATGACGCTTGAGCGAGACTATAACCCTCTGATCGAACGACTGGCTGCCCTGCGAGTCCCGGTCGTCAATGCAGTGAATGGCGCAGCAGCGGGAGCGGGCTGTTCACTCGCAATCGCCGGCGACATCGTTATTGCGGCTAAATCCGCCTACTTTCTCCAAGCCTTCGTCAACATCGGAATTGTCCCTGATGCGGGCAGTTCCTATTTTCTGCCGCGACGCATTGGCGAAGCGCGGGCAGCTGCGATGATGATGCTTGGCGAGAAAATTCATGCCGATACTGCCGTAGACTGGGGCCTGGTCTATGAAGTGGTGGATGATGAAGCTCTGCAAACCAGGGCCCTAGAAATCGCAACAAAGCTGGCAAAAGGACCGACCCGCGCTTTAGCGATGATCCGAAAAATGGCCAATCAGTCTCTCGGAAACAGCCGCAGCGAGCAACTTCGGCTAGAACGGGAGTATCAGAAAGCTGCTGGACGGGGGCCTGAATTCAAGGAGGGCGTTACTGCGTTTCTTGAAAAGCGAAAAGCTGACTACACACAGTTCTGAACAGCTAGATAAGCCCAGCAAGAGGTGAAGAGGGGTCCGCATAGCGCTTACGCGGCATGCGCCCAGCCTTATAAGCCAACCGACCTGCCTCTGTCGCCAAGCGCATAGCATGGGCCATTGCGATTGGATCGCCTGCTTCGGCGATGGCGGTATTCATCAAGACGCCGTCACAGCCAAGCTCCATTGCTTCAGCGGCATCGGATGCAACGCCAACACCTGCGTCCACTAGAACCGGCACCTTCGCTTGCTCAATAATAAGGCGAATATGCACCGGGTTTTGAATTCCGAGGCCGGAGCCTATCGGCGCACCAAGGGGCATGATGGCGACAGCGCCCATCTCTTCCAGCTGTTTCGCGGCAATAGGGTCGTCATTGCAATAGACCATGACATCGAACCCTTCTTTCACC
>CAKZYD010000301.1 GCA_937884085.1 uncultured Sphingomonadales bacterium
CAATCATTGATTGCCTGGCTCAAGGCGCACACAAGTGGCCCGGCCAAAACGATACCCCCCAAAACCAGGAGCCAGTTATCGCTAAGTGAGACACCGCTGGAGACAGCGCCGCACATGAAGGCCCACATGGGTGGAAACCACGTAATTGGCTTAAGCAATTCCAGCGTTGCCGACGGCGACGGAAAGCGGTTCGGCGGCGCCGAACGGAGAAGCCGCGAAGGTGGCGGCACAGACTGGACTGACTGCGATTGCGACATAGCGGAAAGGCTATGGGTCCGCAGCCAAAGTGTCAATTAAATTCAACAGTTCTACTGTCAATTTTAAATGACAATTACGGTTGGTCGTCGCCTGATTTACTTTTGCCGAGTTTAGCGTACAAACTCTGACGGCTTAGCCCAAGCATTTGTGCAGCAAGAGCGCGGTTCCCCTTGGTCAAATCAAGGGCGGTCTCAATGCAGAGTTTCTCAATCATTTCAGTGGTTTGGCGGACGATATCCTTCAGCGGCATATGGCCGACCAGGCTCGCAACCTGCTCGTTGCTTTGGGACAAAGATTGCCCTTCAGCCTCCGATGTAGCCAGCGCCGCCGACATTGATCTGATCACAAAGCCATAAACAGTTTCGCCCCGGTGGGTCGTCTGCACAGCAGCGATCTCCACATTCTCAGACTGGTCATAGCTGGTTCGCAATACCGTCGCAAAGCGCCGCACTTTGCCATGCTCACGGACATTGGCCATCAACACACTGCAATCCACATTGGGACGATCAAACCAAGAATCGATCAGCCGCCCTTCCGCCTCTTTGTGCGACGAGAGACCGATCAGATTGACGAACGCGCTGTTGACCGCAATGACCTCACGCGATGCATTTGTGATGACAAAGGCATCTGTTATGCGATCTATGATATTGAGGAATTTTAGCTCCGCGGCACTGGAGAACGCCAACACATTGCCGGAATCCGAAGACAAGCGCAGCAAGAGGTAACTCTTCTGCTCCTGGCGAAAATGGGATGCAGCAATCGTGATGGCCTCACCACCACGCAGCACCGTTTTAATATCCTCATCACTCCCATCATCAACGGAGGCGCGTAGCAGCTGATGCAAGACTTCAGCACTGCTGTTGTCAAACAAGCTGGCAATTTTTGCGTCTTCGATGCGCTGATTGCTAAAGCCCAGAATGCGCCGCGCCGCGGGGTTGATATCGCACGCGCGAAGTGTTGCCGCATCCACCAGTATGTAAGGAATATCGCTTAGCTGAAAAATCATGCGATAGCGGCTTTCAGCGGCGCGCAGGCGGGCAAATTCCCGCTCAACCGTAAGCTGGGATGCCATCAGCTTTTGTTGCAGGATAGATATTCCTGACATATCGCGCCCAAAGGCGATGACACGGCCATCTTCGCCGAGCGATACAGCAGTATAGCGCACTGGCAAAACGCTGCCGGACGCCAATTGATGATTTATTTCGCGCGGGCTTGGTTTTTTGCCATCTCGAGCTGCAGCAAGCAGCTTTTCAACCTTCCCTTTGCATTCTGGCGTGACGACATCCGCGAACAAGCGCCCTTTCCACTGCTCCCCACCGCCTTCATAGACGCTTTCCAAACCAAAGGAGGCATCGCTGACAACATCATCTGGATCTATAATGAGGGTAATATCGGCCGCATTGGCCAAGACACGGGCTGTCCGATCATTGGCAACGCCATCCAACACAGTGTCGGGCTCAGCAAAATTAATGTCGGCGTATTGAGACACCATGTCATCCAGTTGCAATTTGGCCCACCACTAAGCGTAAGGTGGCGGACCGAGCGGCAAGCGCGATTGTTGTTACGTTAATAATGAGAACAGGGCGTTCGTCGGGCCGCCTACGTACGCCGTATCCCCATTGCTAATCAAACGAATCATTCATTCACCCTTTGTCGGTGTCGCCAGAAGGTGGCGCGCGGTTTCAAGAGCTGCCAGCGCATCAACCGCAGTGGCATCCGCGCCCACATCTCGCTGCAATGAAGGTCGAGACATGAACGGTGGTCCACCCACCAAAACCCGCATGTTTGTATCTTTCGAACGGTGACGTAGCTGCTGCACGAACTTCTGTGTTGGCGCGATCTTGTCTTGCCCAGTCACGCTGATGGCGACGACGCCGACCTGATTCGCCGCTACGCTTTCAAGTATATTGCGCAGTTTCGCGTTGATTCCCGACAACACTCGCCAACCTGCAGCGCGAAAATACTCTGCAAGCAAAGCCACAGCGAATATATGAGTCTCCCCGGGAAGCGGCGTGACCAAGACCGTCGGTGCCCCCGATACAGACGGCACCTCGCCAATGAGCAAATCGCTAAACTGGCGCAAAAGACGATGAATGACAGCCATGCCCAACGTCACATCTGCAAAGGAGCAAGTATCCTGCTCCCACCTTTCTCCGAGCGCATTTGCAGAGCCGGCAAGAAAAGTACCCAGAACGTGACTGACGGGGCATCCTAAAGCTATAAGACCTTGAAATTCTTGAATAACTTCGTCTTCAGGACATGCCAGAAGGAGATCAACGAACGCCTCTATATCCTGCTGCGTCAATATCGACGGCGGTCCGATATCATGGATATCCAGCGGAATGCTCGACGCTTGATTGAGTGTTGATAGGCCTGGGAATGGACGCGCGGCCAAAGCATCTTCTGGCGCACCCGGGGCTCCTTGTCGCTCAAAGCTCATTTATAAATGCTCCCCACATTCATACGCCCAAGAAACCACGCGCAGCATGATCCTTCTGTACCCCACGATAGGATTATGTTGTCTATTTTTTTTTACGTCAAGTTTGCTTGACAATATTGTTCCCACAGAATTACAGTTTTCTCTGTCAAAAGCTATTGACACATCGCGTTGGTGGTCGGGATTTGATGGAGTTTTCTCTTGGCGATCTTAGCAGGCAGAAAAGTCGCTCGAAGCAGTTCGAGGCCACCGCTGTACACGCCATCCCAGCGCGCGCGCCGAGATAAGTCGGCATGGACAATTGTTCAAGGGATTCTGGCGCCCATTCAATTTGCTGTCTTCCTGGTATCCTTGGGCCTGGTGATCCGCGCTCTGATTACCGGCACTGGCCATGATGCTGCGACCCTGTCAATCGTCATCAAAACCATGATTTTATACGTCATCATGGTCACGGGCGCGATCTGGGAAAAAGTGATCTTCGGCCAATATCTGTTCGCCAAAAGCTTCTTTTGGGAAGATGTCTTCTCCATGGCCGTACTGGCGCTGCATACAGCGTATCTGGCAGCCTTGTTTGGCAAATTGCTGGCCCCAGACGCACTTCTATGGCTCGCCCTGGCCGCGTATGCAGCCTATGTGGTCAACGCGGTGCAGTTCCTTTTGAAACTGCGCGCAGCCAGGCTCCAATCCAGTGCTGAAACAGACCCTCTGATGGCACAAGCCGGGCAGGTCGCGGTATGACATTGCTGCACGAAAAAACGCGCCGCGCGCTGCCACTTCCTGCGTCAAGCGGGTGCGTTGATCGGCCTGTCCTAAAGGAGCGCGGCCAACAAGAAGTGTTCTGCGGGCTCACCGGCATTATGTGGCTGCACCGGAAGATCCAAGATGCCTTCTTCCTTATTGTCGGGTCTCGGACCTGCGCGCACCTAATGCAATCTGCAGCCGGCGTTATGATTTTCGCTGAACCACGCTTCGGAACAGCCATCATGGAAGAGCGGGACCTAGCAGGTCTCGCTGATATGAATGATGAGCTTGATAGCGTGGTTGAAAAGCTGTTGGCCCGTCGACCAGACATTCGGCTGTTGTTCCTCGTCGGCTCCTGCCCATCAGAGGTCATCAAGCTGGATTTAGACCGCGCGGCGCAGCGGCTGAGCCAAATCCACTCGCCGCAAGTGCGCATCTTGAATTATTCTGGCAGCGGCATCGAAACCACCTTCACACAAGGCGAAGATGCCTGCCTCGCCGCCCTGGTGCCATTGTTGCCGCCGGAGCCTGACAGTGCCCCTGCCGCGTTGATGGTGGTTGGCGCTTTGGCCGATGTTGTTGAAGATCAGTTTGGCCGATTGTTTGACCAGCTTGGCATTGGGCCCGTGCGGTTTTTGCCGGCAAGACTGGCCGATGACATGCCACCTGTTGGGCCAAACACGCTGATACTGCTTGCCCAGCCTTTCCTGACGGACACAGTCCGTGCGCTTGAAGAGCGCGGCGCAACCCTTATTCAAGCGCCTTATCCGCTGGGCGCGGATGGCACAACAGCCTGGCTGAAAGCGGCTGCAGATGCGTTCAATGTCGATGCAGAGACCTTTGAAACTGTAACGCAGGCACCTAGAAAAAGGGCGGAGCGCGCAGTCGGCCTGCACCGCGAAAACCTGCAAGGAAAGCGGGTCTTCTTCTTCCCAGATTCGCAGCTGGAAATTCCGCTGGCCCGGTTCCTGGGCAATGAGCTGGGCATGTCGGCGTTGGAAGTTGGGACGCCCTATCTCGACAAACGTTTGATGGCGCATGATATCGCCGCACTGCCAGAAGAGGTCACCATCAGCGAAGGCCAGCATGTCGACAAACAGATGGACCGGTGCCGCGCGGCGCGGCCCGATATTGCGGTCTGCGGGCTTGGGCTGGCCAATCCATTGGAGGTCGAAGGCATTACCACCAAATGGTCCATCGAGCTCGTGTTCACACCTATCCAAGGCTATGAGCAAGCCGGTGACCTCGCCGAGCTCTTTGCTCGCCCTCTCAACCGCAGAACGCGGCTGGAGGTGTAAGGCCAATGCAGCTGACGTTGTGGACATATGAAGGACCGCCCCATGTGGGCGCCATGCGCATCGCCACTGCGATGCAAGACCTGCATTATGTGCTTCACGCGCCGCAGGGCGATACCTATGCCGACTTGCTTTTCACCATGATAGAGCGGCGCCAAAAGCGCCCGCCGGTGACCTACACGACCTTCCAAGCCCGCGACCTTGGCAGTGATACCTCAGAGCTCTTCATGGACGCCGCGCGCGATGCTGAGGCCCGCTTTAAGCCATCGGCCATGATCGTGGGCGCAAGCTGCACGGGCGAACTTATCCAAGACGACCCCGGCGGACTGTCCAAAACGCTCGGCCTTCCCATACCTGTTGTACCGCTTGAATTGCCCTCCTATTCAAAGAAGGAAAATTGGGGCGCCGCAGAAACCTTTTATCAATTGGTGCGCACATTGGCGCCGCATGGGCCAGAGGCAGAAAAAGCAGCTGATGCCGCCCCGTCCTGCAATATCCTAGGCCCCACGGCGCTCGGCTTTCGTCACCGTGATGATGTGACCGAAATCGTTGGGTTACTCGAAGCCATGGGCATCCATGTCAATGTGGTGGCGCCGCTGGATGCGGAAGTGCGCGACTTGCTGGCGCTTCGGCAAGCCGATTTCAACGTGGTTCTCTACCCAGAAATCGCCAACCCGGCCGCACAATGGCTCAAGCGCAGCTTCCGCCAGCCGTTCACAAAAACGGTGCCCATCGGGGTGAATGCGACGAAGGACTTCATCCGCGAAGTTGCCGATCTGGCGGGTCTTGATGAAGACAGCGCTCTGGCCTTAGCGCAGAGTCGGCTGCCTTGGTATTCGCGGTCCATTGATTCCACCTATTTGACCGGCAAACGTGTCTTCCTGTTTGGCGACGCGACCCATGTCATTGCCATGGCCCGTGTTGCAGAAACGGAAATGGGCTTCAAGGTTGTTGGCCTAGGCACCTATTCGCGCGAATTTGCCCGCGATGTTCGCGATGCCGCAAAACTCTATGATTGCGACGCGCTCATCACGGACGACTATTTGGAAGTTGAAGCACAAATCCAAGCGTTGCAGCCGGAAATGGTTCTCGGCACGCAAATGGAGCGCCACATCGCCAAGCGACTGGGCATTCCGTGCGCTGTTATCTCAGCGCCCGTTCACGTTCAGGACTATCCGGCGCGCTATTCTCCGGTGATGGGCTTTGAGGGCGCCAATGTCTTGTTCGACACGCTGGTCCACCCGCTTACCATGGGGCTGGAAGAGCATCTCCTTCACATGTTCCGGGATGATTTTGAATTCAACGATGCTGCAGGCCCGTCACATTTAGCACATGGCACGGTGCCTAGCCCGGTCAGCGAGCAAGATAACGCAGCGCCGGTGCATGACCAAGCAACCGCTGTCACGCCAGAAGACCAAGATGAGATTATCTGGCTTGGCGATGCCGAGAAAGAACTGAAGAAAATACCCTTCTTCGTGCGCGGCAAAGCCCGTCGCAACACTGAAAAATATGCCGCTGAACGCGGTTTGGCTGAAATATCCATGGAGACGCTTTATGAAGCGAAATCCCATTTCAGCCGCTGATAAGCGCCGCGCCCCTGTGCCGGTCAACGTGGTCATGATCACGCTCGACAACCACATGTCGAGCGCGGTGGATGAAGCGCGGAGCGCTTTGCGGCCAGATCTCCCAGGCCTCAACCTGTCTGTCCATGCCGCAACCGATTGGGCAGACAATCCAGCAAGACTGAAGGCTTGCAAGGACGATATCGCAAAGGGCGATATCATCGTCGCCTCGATGCTGTTCGTCGAAGAGCATGTAAAGGCGGTTCTGCCCGACCTCGAAGCACGGCGCGATGATTGTGATGCCATGGTGTGCTGCATGTCTGCCGGCGATGTGATGAAAAACACCGCCATGGGCGACTTTCGCATGGACGGAAAGCAGTCCGGCCCCATTGCCCTCCTTAAAAAACTCCGCGGCTCCAGCGAAAAGGGCAATGCAAGCCCAAAAACGGCGGGCGAAAGACAAATGCGGATGCTCCGGCGTTTGCCGAAAATCTTGCGCTTCATTCCGGGGACTGCGCAAGATGTCAGGGCTTATTTCCTTGCGCTGCAATATCGCCTCGCCGCCAGCCAAGACAATATCGCCAACATGGTGCGCATGCTGGTGGATCGCTACGCCACTGGGGACCGCAAAGCGCTGCGCAATCAGCTCACCTATGAAGACCCGGTCGAATATGCCGAAACGGGGGTCTATCATCCGAGCCTAAAGAGCAAAGTCTCTACCAGCGTGGCGGACCTGCCTAAGGCAAAAAATGCCAAAGCGACAGTCGGTCTGTTACTGCTTCGCAGCTATCTTCTGTCCGGCGATACCGCTCATTATGATGCCGTGATCAGCGCCTTTGAAGCGCGCGGCGTGAACGTTGTCCCGGTCTTCGCCAGCGGGCTCGATATGCGGCCAGCCATTGAGACCTTTTTGTCTGGCGGCAAGACGGGCGTCACCGTCGACACGCTGGTTTCTCTCACTGGATTTTCTCTGGTCGGTGGACCCGCCTTTAGTGATACTGCGGCCGCAGCTGAAGCGCTCGAAACCCTCGACGTCCCCTATCTGTCTGCCTACATCTCCGAGTTTCAATCGCTTGAGCAATGGGAAGCCTCAGACATCGGTCTGACGCCGATTGAAACCACGCTGATGGTGGCAATCCCTGAGCTTGATGGTGCAACCGGATCGGTCTTGTACGGTGGGCGCTCGCAAAATGCGACAAACCGCAAAATGCTGCCAAATGCCGAGCGCATTGACAGCCTTGTCGGTCGAGCGGAAAAACTCGCTCTATTGCGCAAAACCGAACGCGCCGAGCGCAAAATTGCGGTCACCTTGTTCAATTTCCCGCCAAATGCGGGCAACCTTGGAACAGCCGCTTTCCTATCGGTTTTTGAGTCCCTCCATGCGACGCTTACCCGGTTGAAAGCAGAAGGCTACACCATTGAGGATTTGCCGGCTGACTCAGAAGCACTGCGCCAAGAGGTTTTGACCGGCAATGCAGAGATGCATGGCGCCCTTGCCAATGTGCACACGCTCATCCCGACGGACGACCATGTCCGCCGGGAGCCGCACCTCGCTGATATTGAAGCGCAATGGGGCGCAGCGCCAGGCCGCGATCTTACCAACGGCTCATCGATCTTCGTGCTTGGCAAGCAATACGGTAATGTCTTGGTCGCCGTGCAGCCTGGCTTTGGCTATGAAGGCGATCCAATGCGGTTGCTCTTTGAAAAGGGCTTTGCACCAACACATGCTTTTTCGGCATTCTATCGCTATTTACGCGAAGATTTCGCGGCTGATGCTGTGCTTCATTTCGGTACCCATGGCGCTCTAGAGTTCATGCCTGGGAAGCAAGTTGGACTATCTGGCGATTGCTGGCCAGAGCGCCTGATTGGCGATCTGCCAAATATGTATCTCTATGCTGCAAACAACCCGTCAGAAGGCACCATCGCAAAGCGGCGCTCGTCAGCGACACTGGTCTCCTACCTCACCCCGCCGGTGACGCAGGCTGGGCTCTATAAAGGGCTGGCGGACCTGAAAGACAGCCTTGACCAATGGCGCACTTTAACGCCCAACGATGCGGCAGAACGAGCAAGCATTTTTGAGTTAATCCTCGCCCAAGCCAAACAGCTGGATTTGGCAGATGCTCTGTCACCCGATGACGAAGATGGGACAATAGAGCATCTCCTGGCGGCCATGCACGAACTTGAAGACGCGCTGATCCCGCAAGGCCTCCATGTGGCAGGCAAACCCATGGACGCTGCTGCCCGTCTTGACATGCTGCAGCTCATCGCCGAGGCGGACGACACGCCAACGCCAAGCCGAGACGTACTGGAAAAAATTGCCAGCGGGCAGACCGTGATTGTGCCCGATGAGGATGAGAAAGACGCTCTTATCCGGCAACTGGTCAGCGTGAATGCACATCTCTCTGAAAACAAAGAGCTCGACGGCATCGTCACAGCGCTAGACGGACGCTTTGTGCAACCTTCGCCAAGCGGCGATTTAATCCGCACGCCTGATATGCTGCCCACAGGGCGCAATATTCATGGCTTTGACCCCTTCAGCATCCCAAGCAAATTTGCCGTCGTCGATGGCGCGCGCCAAGCCGCGCTGGTGCTGGCACGGCATTTGGAGACAAGCCAGGCGCTGCCCGAGACCATTGCTCTGGTCCTATGGGGAACAGATAACCTGAAATCAGCCGGCGGGCCCATCGGCCAAGCTTTGGCGCTCTTGGGCGCACGGCCAAGGCTCGATAGCTATAACCGGGTCTGCGGCGCTGAACTGATACCACTCGAAGAGGTTGGCAGACCCCGCATCGACGTTGTCATGACGCTTTCAGGCATCTTCCGCGATCTTCTGCCGATGCAAGCGAGCATGCTGGCAGAGGCCAGCTATTTAGCTGCTACGGCGGACGAGCCAGAAGCGCAAAATTATGTGAGAAAACATGCCCTTGCCTATGCCGAGGCCCAGGGCTGCAGCTTGGAAGACGCGGCCTTGCGCGTGTTCTCAAATGGCGAAGGCGCTTATGGGGCAAACGTCAACTATTTGATCGGGGCAAGCGCCTGGACGGATGATCAAGAGATTGGTGACACCTATACGAACCGCAAAGGGTTCGCCATCAACCGCAAAGGCAAGACGACCAAGCAAACAGACCTCCTAAAAGACGTTCTGGGCCAAGTGGATATGGCCTATCAAAGCCTTGATTCTGTGGAGCTCGGCGTCACCACGATTGATCACTATTTCGATACGCTAGGTGGCATCTCAAAATCTGCATCGCTGGCCAAAGGCGGCGAAGACATCCCGGTTTATATTTCCGATCAGACCCAGGGCGAAGGCAAAGTGCGCACGCTTGGCGAACAAGTCTCGCTGGAAACGCGGACCCGCTCGCTCAACCCGAAATGGTTCGAAGGCATGCTCGATCATGGCTATGAAGGCGTGCGCCAAATTGAGGCGCAAGTCTCCAACACCATGGGCTGGTCCGCAACGACAGGCCAAGTCCAACCTTGGGTTTACCAAGAGCTGAGCGAAACCTTCATTCTCGATGATGCCATGCGCAAACGTTTGGCTGATCTCAATCCTGCCTCATCAGCCCGGATGGTGGGACGCCTTATCGAAGCCAGCGAACGCAACTATTGGCAGCCCGACGCAGAAACCTTGGAAGCCTTGCAAGCTGCCAATGACGACCTTGAAGACCGCCTAGAAGGCGTGGAGGCCTCATGAACGTCCTATTGAAAAAAGACGAGTTCAAAAACACCCGCCGCTCGATTTTGCCGGGGCAAGATGGCGAGGGCAGCACGCAGGTGCATTTGGACCCGAACATAGATGTTGGCACGGCCAAGGTCTTTGCCGTCTATGGCAAAGGGGGCATCGGCAAATCGACGACGTCCTCGAACTTGTCCGCTGCATTTTCAAAGCTGGGTAAGCGCGTCCGTAAGATAGGCTGCGACCCAAACCATCATTCCACCTTAACACTCACCAAGCGGCGAGTCGCGACAGTGATCGACGCGCTGGAGGAAGTCAGTTTTCATTCCGAAGAGCTGCGCCCGGAAGACTTTGTCTATGAAGGCTATAATGGCGTGATGTGCGTTGAAGCCGGCGGACCGCCAGCGGGCACGGGCTGCGGCGGCTATGTGGTTGGCCAGACCGTCAAACTGCTGAAAGAGCATCACCTGCTTGAAGATTCAGACGTGGTGATTTTTGACGTCCTTGGCGATGTTGTGTGCGGCGGCTTTGCATCGCCTCTCCAGCATGCCGAACGCGCCTTGATTGTAACGGCAAATGACTTTGATTCCATCTTTGCCATGAACCGCATTGCGGCTGCCATTGGCGCAAAATCAAAGAACTATGAAGTCCGCGTCGGCGGCGTTATCGCCAATCGGTCCAAAGCCACTGACGAAATTGATCGCTTCAACGATACGGTTGGTCTTGGCCGGGTCGCACATTTCCCTGACCTGGACGTTATCCGTCGCTCGCGGCTCAAAAAATCCACCCTTTTTGAGATGGAAGACTCTCCAGAGCTGTCTGCTGTTCAAGATGAATATCTGCAACTGGCAGAAACGCTCTGGGAAGGTGGCCAACTCTTTACACCAACCCCCATGAAGGACCGGGAAATCTTTGATTTCCTCGGCTTTGACTAAGCCCATGCCCAACACCGCCTATGAAGCCCGGCGCGGCCAGCTCCAAAACTACTTTGGACAAACAGCCGCTGACAACTGGGTCGCGCTAACGTCCAATTCACCCGTGAGCAAAATCCGCGAAACGGTGCGCGCTGGACGGGAAAGCATGCGCGATACACTGCTGGGCTGGATGCCAGAAGATCTCAAAGGTGCGCGCATTTTAGATGCAGGCTGCGGTCCCGGCGTCTTGTCCATTGAAGCGGCCAAACGCGGAGCGGATGTGTTGGCTGTCGACTTATCCCCCGCCTTAATAGACGTGGCCAAGGAACGCACGCCCAAAGACTTGGGCGGTGGGAGCATCGACTACCGCACCGGTGACATGACCGAAGAAAGCTTTGGTCAGTTCGACTACGTCATCGCCATGGATAGCCTCATTCATTATCCGTTTAAGACCATTGTTGATCTGCTGACGGTGTTCTCGGCGCGGGCGAATGAAGCCGTATTTTTTACCGTCGCGCCAAAGACGCCGCTGCTCAGTGCCATGCATGTCACGGGCAAGTTGTTCCCCCGCAATGACAGATCGCCTGCAATCGTGCCGGTGAGTGAAAAGAAAATGTCCGACACCGTCGCAGCGTCCGAGCATTTCGACGGCGCCAAGATTAAGCGGACGCAGCGCATCTCTTCAGCTTTTTATCAATCTCAAGCTATGGAGCTGACAGCCAAATGACGCAGCGGACCACATATGGTGTGGATTTTTGGCGCTCCGTTGGAACGCGCTTTCTTCCGTTTGCGGATGTGGCCAGCGATACGCTGCCATTGCGCCGCCTGCTTCGCCTATCTGTATTCCAGATTTCCGTCGGGATGACTGCTGTCTTGCTGACCGGAACCTTGAACAGGGTGATGATCCTGGAGCTTGGCGTCCCAGCGACGCTCGTTGCAGTCATGGTGTCCTTGCCGTTCCTGTTCGCGCCGGCACGGACGCTGATTGGCTATAAATCAGACACACATCGCTCGTTCCTCGGCTGGCGCCGGGTCCCTTATATTTGGTTTGGCTCAATTTTGCAGTTCGGCGGCCTTGCCGTCATGCCCTTCGCCTTGTTGCTGTTGCAGTCACAGACGACGGGGCCTGAGTGGCTAGGACCCGTGTCTGCAGCGCTTGCGTTTTTAATGACCGGTGTTGGCATTCATACCGTTCAAACCGCTGGCCTTGCTCTCGCGACTGACTTAGCGCCCGAAGACAGCCGCCCGCGTGTTGTTGCGCTCATCCATGTGGCTTTGCTGGTCGGCATGCTGCTTAGCGCGCTTGTCTTTAGTGTTTTACTTCAAGATTTTAGCGCCAAACGCCTTATCCAAGTGGTGCAAGGTGCCGCAGTCGCCACAATGGCCTTCAATCTCGTCGCCTTGTGGAAGCAGGAAGCGCGGCAACCCGCCCTCACCGACCCTGCAAAATCCTATCCCAGCTTCGCGCAAAGCTGGGCCAAATTTCGCGGCGAAAGCAGAAGCGCTCGCCTTCTTCTGGCGCTCGGCCTTGGCACAATCGGCTTCTCCATGCAGGACGTCTTGCTCGAGCCTTATGGTGGCGAGGTGCTCGGCCTCAGCGTATCGCAAACAACGCTGCTCACGGCCTGGTTTGCAGGCGGCACATTGATGGGGTTTGCACTGGCGGCCCATTTGCTGGCCCGCAGCGCTAACGCGCACCGCCTATCGGCATTGGGAATGGTGCTTGGAATCTTTGCATTTTCCGCGGTTGTCTTCGCCGCGCCACTGGACTCGCCAACGCTGTTCCGCGCTGGTGCCGGCCTCATTGGCGTTGGCGGCGGCATCTTTACAGTCGGGACATTAATTGCCTGCATGGGCCTTGCCGATGCCAATGGATCTGGCCTTGCCTTGGGCGCTTGGGGCGCAGTCCAGGCCTCCGCCGTCGGCTTAGGATTGGCCGCTGGCGGCATTATTCGCGACGCTGTAAGCGCACTCCAAGACATTGGTTTCAGCGCGGTCCTCTCAGAGGCGTCCTTCGGCTACAGCGTCGTCTATCACCTGGATATCGCGTTTCTTGTCGCCGGCATTGTCGCCATTGGACCGCTTGTGCGTTTTTCAGGACATTCAAACCCCCAACACGGAGCAGAAATCGGCCTAGCGCGCTTATCGAGCTAGCCTGAAATGGAGCAATGACATGGTTGAAATAGTAGGCAGTATCGACGTTGCGCAGCTCGTCCTTTACGCATTCTGGTTATTCTTTGCCGGTCTTATTTGGTATCTTCAGGCAGAAAGTCGGCGCGAAGGCTATCCACTCGAAGAGGACGTCACCGGCAAATATAATAAAGACCCATGGCTGAGCCTGCCAAAACCAAAAGTCTTCAAACTGCGCCATGGACACGGGACCAGAGTCTACCCGAATCCCGACAATAGAGACAAACGCCCCATCGCAGCACGGCGCGCTTCGGCGATTGCGGGGGCGCCGCTAATCCCGACTGGCAATCCGCTGAAAGACGGTGTTGGCCCTGCAGCCTGGGCAGAGCGGCCGGATTACCCCGATGCCATGGCAGATGGCTCAGACAAGATCATTCCTATTGCCCGTACAGCGCACTTCAAGATCGCTGAAGGCGATTTGGATCCCATCGGCGTCAATGTGATGGCCGCTGACGGCCAAATTGTCGGCCAGATTACGGATGTGTGGGTCGACCAAGCAGAATCAATGATCCGCTTCTTTGAAATGTCGGTTGGTGACGAGCGGCGGATAATCCCACTCCACTTCGCTAAACTGCAAAATGCGCGCGGCGGACGCAGCAAAGTCTACTATGTCGACGCGCTGGCCTCGGATCTTTTCAAAGATGTGCCGCAGCTGGCGTCTCCTGATCGGATCACCATGCTCGAGGAAGAAAAGATCATGGCCTATTACGGCGGCGGCGGCCTCTACGGCATGCCAGGCCGCGGGGAGCCGCTGGTATGAGCGATACACCCAAACAAGACTGCGAAATTGAACCAATTCCAGGTTTGCCCGAAGAGCTTCCGGAAGGAGAGAACATTCTTTGGCAAGGACGACCGAAGCGGGCGTCGATCCTGCGCAATGTTCTGCATCTGCGCAAATTCGCCTTCTACTTTCTCCTCGTGCTCATTTGGAATGTGGCCACAGCCATTTATGACGGCGGCTCTACCGCTCAGGTGATTGGCGCATTTTTATGGAGCGTTGGCCTTGCGGCGGTTCTGTTTGCCATGGGCTGGTGGCTGTCCCATGTTTTAGAACGCACAACGATCTATACGATCACCACGAAACGCGTTGTTATGCGTTTCGGCATTGCGCTTCCCATCGCCTTTAACTTCCCATTCTCGCAGATCCTATCTGCGGACGCGGCGTCATATGAGAACGGCCATGGAATCATCGCACTGCGTCTCAAAGAACATACGAAGATCTCATGGCCCGTCTTGTGGCCCCATGCCCGCCCTTGGAAGTTTGCAAAGCCAGAGCCGGCTTTGCGCGGCATTGATAACGTCGCCCAAGTGGCTCAAATTTTGGGAAATGCTTTGAGAGAAGCGCATGGGCAAGACCCAGCTCAAGTGGTCCTGAAAGATCGTCAGAGAACTCCAACCAAACACTCCGTGGGCGGCGTCCTTCGCCCTACGCCGGCTGCAACGGCGTAGAGTTAGATCAGAGGGGGAGAAAGCAAAATGTCGACAGACGAGACACCCAACGGGCTTCACGCTGCACCGCTGTATGGCGCTTTGGGCGTTGTTGTTATCGCCTTGATTTTGGTCACTGGAACTGTGCTGTCCGGCAAAAAACCAGCGCAGAGCAGTGCAGCCGAACCAGCCATCGAACGCAGCATACGCTTTGAAGCAGAAGCCGGTGGCAGCTTTCGGGCAATAGATGCCGACACGCAGGTGGCCATACGAAGCTATGGCCTTGGGGAAGGTACCTTTATTCGTACGTCAATACGTTCGATGACACGCAATCGCATGTCGCATCGCGTCGCCGGGCATTTGCCTTATCGCTTGGTGGCAACCGAAGATGGGAAGTTGTCTCTTATTGACCCTGAGACAGGCATGGTGATCGGGCTAAGCGCTTTTGGTCAGGTCGCTTCAAACAGCTTTGCTGCATTGCTCCCAGTAGACGAAACGCAAGAAGGATAAGTCGTTATGTCGCTAAAATCACTCCTGCAAAAGACACTCACGGTGGACTGTACCGTCGAAGTGCAGAACACGTTTGAAAGCCTACACGCGCATGTGCGTTTCGACGACGGTGTGACGGTGAACCCCGGCGATGAGGGTACCGTGCACTGCTAACCCATCGAGGTTCCCTATGGTGATGCCCATACTTTTCGGCTCAAGGCGACTGTGAAACGTGCGGGGCCACTTGAACGCCTTTGGACCCGCGCAACCGGTGACTTTGAACTTATGGAATTGTGTGAATTCAGCTTTTCGGAGGAAAGACTATGATGATCCAACCGAACCAGAAGACGACCATACGCAAAGAGCAAAACGAAACGACGCAGTACGCGCAGGAAACGACGCTGCTCAACCCGCGGTTCTACACCACGGATTTTGACAAGCTGGATAAGACAGATATCTCGCTTGTCCGCCACGAGTGGGACCCGCTCATCGCGGAAATGAAGGCAGATCCCAACAAGGGTCACTTCAAGCGCAATGAAGCTTGGGACGATGTCGATCTAACCGATCTTCCCGATGGCCTCCGCGAGGAATTCATCGATTTTCTTGTCAGCTCGCTGACGGCCGAGTTCTCAGGCTGCGTGCTTTACAAAGAAATGAAACGCCGCGGCACAAACCCAGACATCAAAGCTTTGTTCTCCTATATGAGCCGTGATGAAGCACGCCATGCCGGGTTCATCAACGATGTGCTCAAAGACTTTGATATTGGCGTGAATTTAGGCTTTTTGACTAAGGCTAAGAAATACACCTATTTCCGGCCAAAATTCATTTTCTATGCGACCTATCTCTCTGAGAAGATTGGGTATTCTCGCTATATCACCATCTTCCGCCATTTAGAGCGTAATCCGGAAAATCGCTTCCACCCGATTTTCAAATGGTTTGAAGAATGGTGCAATGATGAGTTCCGTCATGGCGAAGCCTTCTCGCTTCTCATGCGGGCTGACCCAGCGCTCTTGCGCGGGCACAATAAGCTTTGGATCAAGTTCTTCCTCTGCGCCGTCTACGCGACCATGTTCGTGCGCGATCACGCACGGCCGCACTTCCACAAAGCCCTTGGCATTGGCATTGAGGACTATGATTTCAGGGTCTTCCATATCTGCAACGAAATCACCAAACAGTGCTTCCCGTTCACCCTGAACCTGGACGACCCTCGGTTTCGCATGCGCTTAAGGCGCCTGAATGAGATTGCTGTCGCTATGGGCGAAGCGGACAAAAAAGGCGGACTTTTCGCTAAGGTCAAAAAAGCCGGCCTAGGGCTTGCCGCCGCCTATAATTTCGGCCGCCTGTATATGCTGCCGACAAACAACAATGAAATACCGGAAACCAGCCATCTGGTTCCGGCTTGGTAGGACTTGAAAACAACGCCATGAGCCTTCTTGTCCCCATAGTATTTGTCATCTTTGCCTGGTGGTTTTCCACCGGCGCTGTGTTGTGGCTGTCGACGAGAACACATGGCAGCCGGGCAAACCGCCTTAAGGGCATGCTGGCGCTTGGTGGGCTTGGCATCCTTGGCGTTGTGATAAGTGGCTACCCGGATCTCTTTCGGACAGGCGAGCATGCAACCTATCTTGGCTTTCTGTCGGCACTGGCAGTATGGGCTTTGGTGGAATTCACGTTTCTAACGGGGATTGTAACGGGGCCACGCATCCGCGGATGCCCACCCGGCGTTGATAGTTCGGAACGGTTCCGGCTGGCTTATCAAGCAATGAGCCACCATGAATATGCGCTGGCGGCGACTCTTGGCCTAATTGGCATCATTACGCTTCCTGGCGGACATGCCACGGCCTTTGCAACATTCTTTCTCCTTTGGCTGATGCGCCTGAGCGCAAAATTGACCTTGTTTTCGGGTGCGCCGAAATTCGCGTCGGACATGATGCCACCCACGATTGCCCATTTGCAGAGCTATATTCGCAGCGATCGGATAGGTCCTGTTTTTTGGCTGTCTATGGTTGTGTCAAATGCAGTGTTCACCGCTGCAATCATCGTTCTCGTATCGAATGGGCTGCCGAAAGACTATGAGCTTTCGGGCGTGATGCTCACAACGCTGTTGGGTCTAGGCGTTCTTGAGCATTGGTTTATGATTTTACCAGTTGCCGACAGTGCGCTTTGGCGGTGGGCCTTACCCGGTCCGCGCAAGGCTCGCACCAATTTGCAGGAAAAAACGAAGACATGTGCGAAGAAGCATACCTTGCTTCTCGCGCAGGGATATAATGCCGCCGGTCAGGATAGGAGGGGAGCAGTATTATGAACTTTGAAGATTTTTTTGAAGACAAGCTCAACGGCTTGCGCGAGGCAGGGAACTATCGCGTTTTTGCCGACCTTGAGCGTCATAAGGGTAACTTCCCGCGCGCCACGCGTTACCGCGATGGTGAAACCAGCGAAGTGACGGTCTGGTGCTCCAATGACTATCTTGGCATGGGGCAACATCCGGCAACACTGGCAGCGATGCATGAAGCGCTAGACAAATGCGGTGCCGGCGCGGGGGGAACGCGCAATATCTCAGGCACCAATCACTATCATGTCCTGCTCGAGCAAGAGTTGGCTGACTTGCACGGCAAGGAAGATGCGCTTCTCTTCACGTCTGGCTATGTGTCGAACTGGGCCGCGCTGGGCACGTTGGCCGCTCGCGTTCCAGGCATTGAAGTGTTTTCCGATGCAGACAATCACGCGTCAATGATCGAAGGCATTCGCCACTCCCGCGCGCCCAAGCACATTTGGAAGCACAACGACCCGGAAGACTTGGATCGCGTCTTGTCAGAAGTTGATCCGGCAACCCCAAAACTCGTTGCCTTTGAAAGCGTCTATTCCATGGACGGCGACATTTGCCCCATGCGCGAGATCCTCGACGTTTGCGAAAAGCACGGTGCGCTCTCCTATCTGGATGAAGTTCATGGCGTTGGTCTTTATGGCCCGCGCGGTGGCGGCATCGCGGAGCGCGAAGGCTTAATGGATCGGGTCACGGTGATTGAGGGAACACTCGGCAAAGCCTTTGGCGTGATGGGTGGCTATATCGCCGCCTCGCGCAATCTGTGCGACTTTGTGCGCTCCTTTGCATCCGGCTTCATCTTCACAACCGCTTTGTCTCCGGCACTGGCCGCAGGCGCAGCTGCCTCCATCCGCTATTTGAAAGAAAGCGATTTCGAACGGCAGCGTCAGCGGCGAAATGTCCGCATGCTCAGGGAAAAGCTGGACGCAAGCGGCATTCCGCATATGCACAATGAGAGCCATATTGTCCCCGTTGTTGTCGGCGATGCCAAGAAGTGCAAATTCATCTCCGACTATCTGCTGGATAACCACGGAATTTACGTGCAGCCGATCAATTATCCGACGGTCCCCGAAGGCACTGAGCGGCTGCGCATAACGCCATCACCGCTGCATACAACGGCAGATATTGATGCGCTAGTAGGAGCGCTAGGAGAGCTTTGGTCCCATTGCGCCTTGGCAAGAGCGGTCGCGTAGCCGAAGATCAAGTCCCTCATATCCAGTGATTTGGCCAAGCCTTATTTGGCCAAATCACTCGTTTTTTAACGCCTGCATCGCAGTTTGCCCGGTGACCGGTGCCAAAGTTGCGATTCAAAGGTACTGCGCGCCTCTAAGCCGCCAGTGCTTCGCCTCTATTAAAACAGGCCGAGGTGTCCAAAAAAAGATAATCCCTCTTTTAACATTAAGGGGTATATGGCCATTTAGGCGCTCACCCCAGCGACCACATCGAAGGCCATACGCATCTTGAAAGTCCTCTGTGTTTTCGGCGCCCGCCCCGAAGCGATAAAGATGGCGCCCGTTGTCTTAGCTCTGCACGCCAGCGAGACTATTGACGTTGAGGTTTGCGTAACGGGTCAACACCGCGAAATGCTCGATCAAGTGCTAGATTTTTTTGGCATCGTCCCAGACTTTGATCTGGATGTCATGCAGCCCAACCAAACTCTTTCGGATGTAACCGCAGCGCTTCTGAAAAAACTTGAAACAGTCTTTGCGCAGACGAAGCCCGATTTAGTCATGGTCCATGGCGATACCAATACAACCCTGTCGGCGTCGCTCGCCGCCTACTACGCTCAGATACCGCTGGCCCATGTAGAAGCCGGCCTTCGAACCGGAGATGTATCTGCGCCATGGCCTGAGGAGGGCAACCGCCGTGTTGCCAGTATCTTCACGCAGTATCACTTCGCGCCAACGCAGCGCGCACGGATGGCCTTGATCCATGAAGGGGTTCATACAGATCGCATCTACGTGACCGGCAATACCGTGATCGACGCCCTGTTCAAAGCCAGGTCCCTTATAGAAGCAAACGCAGAGCTGTCTTCTACGCTCCAAACGCAGTTGGATTTTATTGGCAACGACAAGAAGATCATTCTCGTCACCGGCCACAGGCGAGAGAACTTCGGCACGGGGTTCGAGAAGATTTGCAATGCGATTGTGCAACTGGCCCAGCGCGGCGATGTAAAGATCGTGTATCCGGTTCACCTGAACCCAAATGTTGAAGAACCTGTTCGCGGCAGACTAAGAGATTGCCCAAATGTTCATCTCATTGCGCCATTGGACTACCCCGCATTTGTGGCGTTGATGGATAAGAGCCATCTCATTTTAACCGATTCCGGCGGCATCCAGGAGGAAGCGCCAAGCCTTGGCAAACCTGTTCTAGTCATGCGTGATAAAACGGAGCGTCCGGAAGCGATAGAGGTTGGCACGGTCGAGATGGTAGGGACAGATGAAGCCCGAATCGTTGAGAAATCAGTAAGGCTGATTGAAGATACCGCCGCCTACAACGCCATGTCGACGGCCCATAATCCCTATGGAGACGGCAAGGCAGCGGATCGGATTCGAAAGGTGTTAGAGCATGCCAGCCTTCCCTAAAATCTGCATCTTAGGACTTGGCTATATTGGTTTACCGACGGCCGCTGTCTTTGCACGCAGTGGGTTTCAAGTTCATGGAGTCGATGTCAATCCGGCTACTGTGGAGACCATTCGGACCGGCAAGGCCCATATTGTGGAGGTGGATCTAGATGGGCTCGTTCAGGCCGTGACTTCATCGGGCCGGCTAACGGTGAGTACTGAGGTCGAGGCGGCAGATATTTTCATCGTAGCAGTCCCAACGCCGCTGACTGAGCAGAACACAGCAGATTTACAAGCGGTCGCAAACGCAGTTGAACAGATTGCGCCATGTATCGAACGCGGGAATCTAATCATTATCGAATCCACAGTTCCACCCGGCACGACGGATGCGATGTGCGCCTTAATTAATGACAAGAGACCAGATCTAAAAGCCTCCGGCGACGTCGGCGTTTCCTATCATGCGGCGCATTGTCCGGAACGCGTCTTACCGGGCCGCATACTGATTGAACTCATTCAGAATGACCGGATCATCGGCGGCGTGACCGAGATTTGCGGGGAGAAAGCGCAAGCGCTGTATGACCAAGTTATTCAAGGTGCCTGTTACCAAACCAATGCGCGAACAGCGGAATTAGCGAAGCTCACAGAAAACGCGTTTCGCGATGTCAACATTGCGTTTGCAAACGAGCTATCGCTTATCTGCGACGCGGTCGATGTGGATGTTTGGGACCTGATCGCGCTGGCCAACAAACATCCTAGGGTCAATATTCTTCAGCCTGGGCCTGGCGTGGGCGGTCACTGTATTGCCGTTGATCCATGGTTCATTGCAGAGCGCGCACCCGAGCATGCAAACCTGATATCCCTAGCACGCACGATAAATGATAAAAAACCCCAGGCCATCATAGACAAAGTAGAAGCCCTTGCACGCCGCTTTAAGTCGCCCACCATTGCTTGCTTGGGTCTTGCCTTCAAAGCAAATGTAGATGACCTGCGCGCTAGCCCCGCAGTCACAATTGCATCAACACTTGCCAGCAAGGCACTGGGCAAAGTCATCGCTGTCGAACCGCATATCGATACCCTTCCCGAGGACATCAAAGGCGCGGGAATTGAGCTAGTCTCGCTTGAGCATGCTTTAACAGAATCCGATATCATTGTGACGCTTGCGGACCACCGCGCATTCAAGAAGATCCCTGCGGCGAAAGTTGCAGAGAAGAGCGTTGTCGATACACGCGGTATATGGCGCTAGAGCTTCACAAGCTCTTTCGTGAAAGCACTATACGCGTCAGACAAACCCTCTCTTAGCCCAATACCAGAAACCCACCCCATCTCCATCAGACGCGCGTTATCCATGAGCTTCCGCGGTGTACCATCTGGTTTTGTTGTGTCGAAGCTGAGTTGCCCCTGAAAGCCTACGACCTGGCAGACGCTCTCGGCCAGGTCTTTGATGGTCACATCTTCGCCCACGCCGACATTGATGTGCTCATAGCCTGAGTAAGACGTGAGTAAGAACACGAGCGCATCGGCTAGGTCATCCACATGCATGAACTCGCGCCGCGGTGTACCCGTGCCCCAGACCACCATCTCTTCAGCGCCGCTTTCTTTAGCCTCATGAGCCTTGCGGATAAGAGCGGGGATAACATGGCTATTTTGCAGGTCGTAGTTATCGCCTGGGCCGTAGAGATTGGTGGGCATGGCGGAGATGAAGTCGTGGCCGTACTGCTTGCGGTATGCCTGGCAAAGCTTGATGCCAGCAATCTTAGCAATCGCATACCACTCATTGGTCGGCTCAAGTGGGCCAGTGAGCAAAGCATCCTCGCTCATCGGCTGCGGCACCATTTTTGGGTAAATGCAGCTTGAGCCGAGAAAGAGGAGCTTGTCCGTTTTCAGGTCCGCTGCGGCTTTGATGATATTCGCTTCAATCATTAAATTCTCATAGAGGAAGTCGGCTGGACAGGTATCGTTGGCATAGATGCCCCCAACCTTCGCCGCCGCCACGACAATCGCATCGGGCTTGTTAGCTGCCATCCAAGCTTCAACTTCGGATTGTCGAGTAAGGTCCACATCGTGGCGGGCTGCAGTCAGAATCTCTCCAACAGCTTCGCGCTTTAGTCGACGAACGACGGCTGAGCCGACCATGCCCCGATGACCAGCGACCCATACCCGCTTGCCGCTCAGATCATAGATCATCAGGCATCCTTGATGACGGTCTCGGTTTGCATAATCTTCAAATCTTCTTGGACCATCTCGATAGCAAGTTCTTTTGGGCTGGTATCATGCACCCACCCCAGTTTGTCTTTTGCTTTGGTTGGATCGCCAAGCAGCAAATCCACTTCCGTCGGACGGAAGTAGCGCGGGTCGATTTCGACCAGCGTGCGGCCGGTTTCCGCGCAAAGGCCTTTTTCATCCAAGCCGCTGCCTCGCCACTCTATGTGTATCCCAACCTCTTCAAAGGCCCATTCCACAAAAGTACGCACCGGCGTCGTGATCCCCGTGGCAAGCACATAATCATCAGCTTGATCCTGCTGCAACATGAGCCACATTCCACGCACATATTCCTTCGCGTGACCCCAGTCGCGCTGGGCATCGATATTGCCGAGATAGAGTTTATCTTGCTTGCCTAACTTAATGGCCGCGACGGCCCGCGTGATTTTGCGCGTTACAAAAGTTTCGCCGCGAAGCGGGCTTTCATGATTGAACAAAATACCGTTGGAGGCATGCATGCCGTAGGCCTCGCGGTAGTTTATCACGATCCAATAGGCGTAAAGCTTAGCTGCAGCATAGGGCGAACGTGGATAGAATGGTGTTGTCTCAGATTGTGGCACTTCCTGCACCAAGCCATAAAGCTCAGAGGTCGATGCCTGATAGAAACGCGTCCTCTCTTCTAGCCCCAAAATCCGGATCGCTTCCAGTATCCGTAGTGCGCCGACAGCATCGGCATTAGCGGTATATTCCGGTGTCTCAAAACTGACTTTGACATGGCTTTGCGCTGCCAGGTTATAAATCTCGTCCGGCCGGGTTTCTTGAACGATGCGGATCAAATTGGTGGAATCCGTCATATCGCCATAGTGCAAAACAAAGCGCTGATTGGCCTCATGTGGGTCTTGATAGAGGTCTTCAATACGGCCCGTATTAAAGCTGGACGAACGGCGCTTTACGCCATGAACCACATAGCCTTTATCCAGCAAAAGCTGCGATAAATACGCCCCGTCCTGACCAGTTACGCCAGTGATTAAAGCTGCTTTTGACATTACGCCCTCAAGATCGGAAAATTCATCCTAGGCGCTTTTAATACAGCAGCAAACTAACACCAGTTAAAATTCTAACTTAGACTACGTTCGAACCTGTGACCTCTGTTTTCGGAGGGCAAAAAAGTGGAAAATCAAATGCAACAGAAATAAACAAAATTTATATCATAAATTATTGATTTTAATATATTATTTTTCACCACCCCTGTCTATTCCTGTTTCACTCTGTTGCATAGTTTTTCGTAAATCTGCACTTGCTGTGCACTTGCGTTTCCGGTATTGCCCTATTTTTAGGTCTTCGGGGCAATGCCATGAAAGCAACAATCAGCCAGAGCTTAGTCTCCAAATTAAAGCCGTCCGATCGCCCCTTCGACGTTCGCGATGAACGCCTGCGCGGCCTGCTTCTGCGTGTCGAAAAATCTGGCAGTATGATCTACTATTGTGAGTATGCCAGAGGTCGCCGCCACCGTATCGGCCTCTCCACCGTCCTATCTCCGACAGAGGCCCGCGAGCAAGCCAAACTCATCCTCGCCGATGTCGCCAAAGGCGCCGACCCACGCGCCGCCCGCAGAGCGCAACAACCCCTCCTCTTCCGAGAGTTCATTGACAAGCATTACGCCAAATGGGCCAAGGCAAACCTCAAGGCCCACGAAAGCACCATAACGCGCCTGAAAGTATCCTTCGCCGACTTCCTCGACACGCCCCTCACCAAAATCAAACCACTCGCCGTCGAACGCTGGCGCCCCAAACGCATCGCGGCCGGGCGCGCCCAAACGCCCGTCAACCGAGATCTTACCGCCCTCAAAGCCGCCCTCGCCCGCGCCGTCACGTGGGAACTCCTCCCAGAGCACCCCATCGCGTCCGTCAAGAAAGCCAAGGAAGACAAAATCGGCAAAGTCCGCTTCCTCTCAAAAGACGAAGAACACCGCCTGCGCCAAGCCCTCATCGACAGAGAAACCCGCATGCGCAAAGAACGCAAAAGCGCCAACACTTGGCGCGAACAACGCGGCTACCCCCTCCTCCCAGACCTAGACGAAGCCCCTTTCACAGACCACCTCCGCCCCCTCGTCCTCCTCGCCATGAACACCGGCATGCGCCGCGGCGAACTCTTCGACCTCAGCTGGGAAAACACCGACTTAGAGCAAGCTCTCGTGACAGTGACCGCCGCCACAGCAAAATCAAAACGCACACGGCACATCCCTCTCAACACAGAGGCGCTGGAAACGCTACAACAATGGCGAGACCTCGTTCCCATGAACTACAAGCTGGTCTTCGCCAATGAAGTTGGCAGACGCTTTGACAATGTGAATAGCAGTTGGCGGAAACTGCTAAGAGACGCTAGGCTTGCGAACTTTCGATGGCATGATTTGAGACATCACTTTGCTTCAAAGCTGACGATGGCCGGCGTAGATCTGAATACGATCAGAGAATTGCTTGGACATTCTGATTATACCATGACCCTGCGCTATGCGCACTTGGCGCCTGAGCACAAGCGACGGGCTGTGGAGATGCTGGACCATTAAACAGAAACACCAGTCAAAATTGCGGGACTCGCCGCCATAAGCCGTGTCTAAATGGACATGCATTTTTGCTTCAGCATCAGAAAAATCGAACACAATCCGTTTGCAATTAAAGTGCCGACATACTTATTAATGAGGACGCTCCACTGAAAAGAAAACTGGCAGATTGTTACCTGAATGGCTGACCGACATATAGTGGTTGAGAACGTATTACGAAGGATGGTATCCGGTTGGCGGGTGATTGTGCTCATGATCGCTCTCTGCATAATACTCGCGGTCGCTTATCTGCATTTTGCTCAAAGAAAGTATACTGCGTATGTTCAGCTCGTACCCGTTTCTTCTTCGCAATCCAAGTTACCGGGTAATTTGCTTGGTTTAGCCGGAGCGGCTGGAATACAGGTAAATGGAGAGGAATCAGAATTTACTCAGTTTCTTGAGCTATTAAAATCGAGAGAAGTTGCAGTTAAACTTGCTCAACAAAAAGACTTAATGAAGGCGCTGTTCCCGCTTGAGTGGTCTGAGGACGAGAATAAATGGCGCGCACCTCAGGGGTTTTCCGTCAGGGTAAAGCACCTCATTAAAGTTGTTTTGGGTGCAAAACCTGCACCTTGGACAAGGCCGGACGGCGCAAGATTGCAGACTATGCTATCAACAATGATTGTCATTAGGGAATCTAGAGACAGCCCTGTCACAACAGTTCTAGTGACCATGGCGGATAGCGCCGTCGCCGTTAAGCTATTGGCAAGTCTTACACATGAAGCCGATGAAATTTTACGCAAGCGGGTAGTAAACAGAAGTGGGAGCTACCTAGACTACCTAACGAAAAAACTCTCGGAGCAGCAAGTACAAGATTACCGCCAAATCCTATTAGAAATTATCCTGCAACAAGAAAGCAAGCGGATGCTTGCCGAATCAGATTTGAGTTATGCAACTGACACCGTTTCTGGTCCAGTTGCTATGAGTTCGCCGACGACGCCGCGACCAGGTTTAGTGTTGGTATTGTCCTGTTTTTTTGGCCTCATAATTGGCAGCTTTGGAGTATGTTTTATGGATATATCTGATAGTCAACCCAAACCAACAGCCAACGGAAGGGGCGAACCCCTTGCTAGCTAGTTGGCGAAAATTGCTGCGGAGGATACTTCGCACTGTGGGATATGAAGTCATTCATGTAAGTCAATCACCGCGTCATAAATGGCTTGGATTAATGAACATTCCGTTCGATCACGTGATTGATATCGGTGCGAACGAGGGGCAGTTTTTTGAAAAATTCTCCAATGACTTTGGCAATCCTGTAACCGCTGATCTATTTGAGCCTATTCCCGAAATGATTGAACGGCTTCGCAGGAAGTGGAAAACTGGTTCAATCACCATCCATCCATTTGCGTTGGGTTCTCAAAACACGTCGGCTAAGCTCAATATGCATGTAAATCATCTGCCGTCCTCCTCACTGCTTCAAGCGCAAGTTGATGCCGCCATTTTTGAAACAATTGACATAAGTGACCAAAAACAGATCGAGATAGAGGTGCGGCGCATCGACGATGTTGTTGACATTGAAAGCCTGGAACAAAAATCCTGCATCCTGATGAAGCTAGACGTTCAGGGCTTTGAATTAGAAGTTCTAAAAGGCGCACATAGCACCCTGGGACTTGTACACGCAGTTCTTACAGAAATAAATTTTGATACCCTGTACGAAAATCAAGCAAGTTTTTCAGAAATTGTAAATTACCTAAAGGGTTTTGACTTTCAGTATGCTGGAAGTATTTCACAAGCTCTAGGATCTAATGGACGGTGCATTTACGTGGATGCGGTCTTTTACAAACAAGCATTCTTCCAGCGCTGAGCGCTTGATAAATTGGCTTATTCCTTAAAACAGAACATCCTCTGGTCCTTCTTGGCAGCCGTGACGAAACTCGTTGGGGTGCTCTTCATATACAGGATGGTTGTCAACGCACTAGACCCTAGCGCGCTTGGAGTATTGGCGATGATCTCATCAATCGGCGCGATCAGTCGTTTTGGAGACTTAGCCTACACTGCATCAAACGCTCGAGATATGGGAAGATTTGGTGAAAACGCAGACACAAAAACAATGAGCAGAATTATCGCTGCCAACAGCGGTTTTGCTTTCATAGTCACAACAGCTGTTTGCTTTATTAGTTGCCATTTGACCTATTTTCTAAGCGAAACGGCACTAAGCGACACCATCGGGCCACGCGATCTTCTTATTCTTTATATCGGCACCGCTATAAACGCAGCATTGGGTTCTTTATCCGTCGTCTGGCTGGCCACTTTTGATGGCCTGTTGATCAGCGAAAAGCGCACCTTAATTTCGGCGACTTCTATTACGCTAAACATTACGTGCGTTGCACTATTTATCTCTTCCCTCGGCCTTTATGCTGTTTTGATTGGTCAAACGGTGCAGTTCGCATCAGCACTTTGCTATGCATTTGTTTTATTGCGGCGCAGCCATAAGATTTCCTTTGCCCTGCCAAAACTCAATCTGGCGCATTTGCGATTTGCGGGGCCACTACAAGGTACTTCGATTTTACAGCAAGGCTTTGAATATGTTACAAAAATAGCATTGCTACGCATTGGCGGCGCCGAAATAGTAGGCCTATTCGAAGTCGCTCTGCGCGGCAGTCAATCTTTAAGGCAATTGATTGCAGGTAGTTTGCAGGTCTTGTTGCCACATTCGGCGCGCCGCATAGCTGAAGAGCCCCAGAACCTATCAGCCCAATGGTTGCTGGTGAGAACATCGACGCTGGTGGCAAGCTTAGGTTCTGCACTTGCCTGCCTCGCTCTAATATTCGCAATACCGCTGATCGCAGATTTTTTCCAAGTTAGTTCTTCAGGATCATTTGCTTTTCTAATGACTGCGTGTGCAATTGGTTGGATTGGGTCTTTGGGCATTGCACCTGCGTTCTACTGCATACTGGGGTGGGGCACGAGCAAGCCAGCTTTGTACTCCTCCACCATCATGCTAATAGTCATCAGTATAGCCGCACTCTCCATATCCGCCCCAAACTGGCCAACCTTCATTAGCATATATACTATTGCCATTTGGCTCGCTTCCAGTCCGGTAATTATGAGTTTGAAACAGCTTGGGGTTGGCACAAAAGACATTTTAGCAATGTTACGTTTAATAATTATGGGGCTCGTGGCACTCTCCAGCGGTCTTTTCGCAAGGTGGCTTTTCCCGGGCCTCGTAAACGGCGGTATCATCTTCTCAGCATCTTTTATCGTCATGGTTTTAATGGCATATTTCCACGCACCTTCAGAACTGAAAGCGCTCGCGGAATCATTTGGATTTCCGGGGCGCTTCAACCGCAAAAAGTAAAATCGTGAGCGGAAATTTCTTAGTTAAATCTGAGACAACCAAATTTAACGGCTTATCAATATGGCAGGCGGAAACATTCTTGATGATCGCGTTCACCACGTTCGCGATGTATGTATCAGTTGTTCCACTGACGATCTATTTCTTGATAAGGTGCGTTCCACAACAAAGAGCGCACAAACTTGTTCCATGGATTGTGTTAGTAATTTTATGTATTTTGTCTACGCAGAAAGAAATAACTGGAGATAGTTCTGTATACAAAGAATATTTAGAATATCTGAGAAAAGTAGACCTTGCCACATCTTTATCACATACTTTTATTTCCATTCGACCTTTCGAATTTTGCTTCGTCTCTCTTTCATATATCAGCCTACTAGCTGGACCATATGATATACTATTCTTAATAGCAGCTTGTACATTTCTTGTTTATATTTCTACATATTATACGATATTTAATTTATTTACCATAAGTGATAATAATGAACACTTAAAATCAAATAAAATTCTTATT
>CAKZYD010000302.1 GCA_937884085.1 uncultured Sphingomonadales bacterium
AGCCTAGAAACTGTGCGCGCTATCTGAAGAACAAATTTAAGCAGCTTTCGCCAAACGTGCCTGTCCCTGTGAGCTTTGTGTTTGCACCCGTCGAAGGCAGTGACCAATCGATGATTGATATGGCTGAGATTGCAACGTTTACCGCCCGCTTCGTGCTTCTCGATGAAGCTTCAAACATGTCCGTAGCGGATGTTACAATCCCCAATATTGCTCTTCCCTAATTGGTCCAGAAGGCGTTTTCCATGAAGTTTCTAATATCGACCTGTGCTGGCCTAGCGTTCTCTTTTGGTGCATGTCTCACGGGGGCACACGCGGCTGAAACCCTGGAGATGGCGGTTACGGAAATTGCGCAGAAGTATATTTCTGCCCAGTCAAAGCAAGGCGAGGCGACGCGGCGCGTTGCGGTCACAGCCTTCATCATGCCAGACCGGCGCACGACAACTTTCACCAATTTGTCCATGATCGCCTTAACGGGCAAAATGGTCGAGCTGGCAAATAATGTGACGGATGGGCGCGAGCCACTTCAGGTCATTGAACGCGCGCAGCTAGAAACGGCTCTTCGAAACATCGATATCGAGGGGGTTCCAATTTTCGATGAATCGACGGCCAGCAAGCTCGGTCAATTCCTTGGCGTCGATACGCTTATTGTTGGTGAAATCACGCCCATGCGCGATCTCGTCCGGATTGATTCCCGCATGATCGATATTTCCACGATGGTCACCATTGAGCAAGCAAAGTCGACCGTTCCGCTCACGCCAAGCGTGCAAGAGCATTTGAACGCCGATATCATCATGAACAGCGCCTTCGTTCAAACCGGGGACGGCCCTGATCCGCGATCTGGCATTTGGAACGGCACGGCTCAATGCGGTGATTATGTGGTTGGTGTCGCTTTGGCGATGATGTTCCCTGGCAACAACACGGTCACCGCCATGCAGACCTATTATCCTGTCGCAAACAGCCCAAAAAATGCAGAGTCTGGGTCTTTGGAGATGGAAGGGACTGTTGATCCGGCAACAGGAACCGTAGCGCTAAACGGTGCCGGCTGGCTGCACCAGCCTAGGGGGCATGGGTCTATTCCCATCAAAGGGGTTTTTGATTTGGACCGGCGCACATTTGATGGCGCTTATGACACGGAAGCCTGCTCCATCAGCAAAGTCGCTTTGCGCAAAATGACGCGTTAGAGCGCAGCCATGGTCGATGTATCGAAAGAGGATGTGCGCGAAGGCCGAGGCGGCGCTCTGAAAAAGGAGTTTCAGACCGCCCAGGAACGCCCGCAGGAGCATACGTCTGGCCAGCATAGGCAGCCAAAGGACCATGCGCCAGAGCTCAGCAAAGCGGGCGGCCCAAAAATGACGATGGAGGGCAACCAAGACGTTAGGCGGGAAAGCTTTGAACGCCAACAGCGCCAGACCGATGAGCGTGCCAAGGCCCGTAGTCTTGAAGACCGCCGCGTTGCGGAACGCAAACAACGTGAAGAGATGCAGGTCTCAAAAGACGATGTGCGTGACGGAACACGCGGCAAGCTCAGCGGCCATGCAAACAAGAAATTTGAGAAAGACGGCCGTTAGTTTTACTCATGAGCGGTCGCGGCTAACTGGCTTTTTCGCGCTGACCCCCCTACGCGCCGCACCGCGCAACTCGATGTCTTTTTCTTTTGTCTGCTGAATTGCTTGGCGCCGACCTTCCAAGGTTTTGTCAGGGCACTCTTGCACACCGTTGATAGATTTGCCGTCGTCAAAGGCCGCTGGCGCTTCTACTTTTGCATAGATTCTGCGATCGCTCGCGCCATCTACAAAAGCCCGCGTCTCTCCCTTTTGCGCGCGCACTAACTTTTCAGACGCGCGCGCCCACATGGCATTGTACTCCGCCTCGGACATATCATAGTCTTTTTTGAGATTGGCCATGACTTCATCCTGTTTACCGCGCGTGCGATAAAGCGCGTTGAGGCGATGCCCCCCTGGCGTATGGCTCATCATATGCCAAGCATCTTTGGGATCTGGATTGGCGGCTTGATCAAAGTCCGTGAGAAGCTTTGCTCTTTGGTAGTTATTCCCCCGCGCATCCAGGGAACCGTCCTTTGGCAAATGACGCCCATCAATCTTTTCTGGAGCGGAAGGCGACTGACCCGAATAGAGGATCAAGCGATCGTCCGGAGTTGCAAAACTCTCCTCTTTTAAGATCCGCTCCGCCTCGGCTTTGCGCTCATCATTGGTCAGATCGGCATACCCAGCCTCAATGCGTGCTCGCTCAGCTCGCAACTGGTCTCGATGGGTAGGTGTGCTACCAACCAATTTCATTTGATCAAAATTTGGCTTTTCCAAGCGAGTCTCCACGTATGGGTCAAGCAGAATTGATTGCAGGATAGTTACACAAGCTGCACAGTGACACCAGACAAACATAAATCCGCTCGATCGCTGAACAAAAGGGCGGCGTCAGACCAATATGAGGCCGTCTCTGTGTCCCTAAAGGCAGCATTATTCAGTCGGTTAGAATTGTGCCTGTTACGTACGGCGAGCCGCAGCTTGCCATAGCCCCGCATCGCTTCCTTCAGAAACCGTAAGGCCGCAGCTTTATTGCGTTTTTGAGCAAAGTGAAACTACGAGATTTCACTCTATCAATTGCAATCAAAGGGCCGCAGTTACGTTACATCAAGATTTAGCCGCCGAAATTGATGGGCACGCGGATGGATGTGCGCACGTCCGGTGCTGCTTCTGTAGCACCAATTTCCACATTCCAATTTATGGTGGTGCGATCTGAGATGCGCAATGACATGCCAAACAAAAAACGCCCGATATGGAGATCGTCGGTATCCACAAATTGCGATGTAAATGGAACTTCATCACCCGGCATCAAATTCGGATATTGGGCCTGCGCATCCGCATCATTGGCTGGCAATACATCAAACGGGCGGAACTGGGATTCCGACCGCGTTGAAAACGCCCAGCTATGGGCATAGCCGAGATTGATGGACAGCCTTGGATTGAGGGTCAATCCCACACCCAAAGAGGCGGAGACTTGATCGCCAGGCTCGACGCGGCCAATGCGCAGCAGTTCAGAAATTTCCGAATTCACGGTGCGTGAGAAATTTCGCGTATAGCCAACCGTACCAAACAGAACAGCGGGATCGCTGGGCAAGATAGCAGTAACACTGCCGCCCACCGCCCAAAACCCTGCGCCAGTAGCCGCTTGGGTGGGCGTCCCCGATGCATCGCGTTCTAGGGAATATGGATCTTTCCCAGTCGGCGCAACGCCTTGGATATTGGCGATCAAAAATGGCCAACCGCCGCGTCCCCTGTTGAGCTGGTAACGCAGCGCAAACTCCGCGTCACCGAGCGCGGCGCGATCTCCTGCTTGGAATTGCAATCGATTTTGCTCATTTTGGGTCGCGTCGGAGACTGGGATGGAGCTAGCGCGATCGCGGCGATAGACGAATGGAGCCCGCGCGTTGACCTCAAATCGGCTGGAGATGCCGTAGCGGGCCGCAAGCGATGACGTGACGATATTTTGTTCACTGTCATTGATGTCAAACACACCCACCAAAATGGACGGGATGAGTTCAATCCCCCGAAAGGCAAAACGTGACCGCGACAGATGCGTGTATTCAACCGCCGGTTCCAAGGTGAACTGGCCTTTGCGTGTCACGACCCCGCCTTCGTCGGCAATGACAGTGACTTGTGGCGGGCGATCATCTTCTTCCGGCGCTTCGCCCACGGGCTGGACAGGTGGTTGGACGTCCTTTGGTTGCGCTGACGGGCCAGTGTCGGCGAGTTGAGCCGTTTCAGGGCCTTGCGGGCCGCGCCCGCGCTGACTGTTCAGCAACCTTGCTTCCAATGCATCCAAGCGTTCAAGCGAGCCTTCCAGTGCTTGGCGCTGAATTTCGATCTTTTCTCGCTCCATTTCGATCTGGTCGCGCAGGTCACCAATGTCTGATCCTGGCATGCGCGCCCAAGGTGCTGGCGCTCCCATGCAGACAGCACCAGCAAGTGCTGCCGCACGCGTAACTGTCAGACAGATATGCATAGTCATTGCTAGCCCCGTTTGTTGTTCACCAGCAGGTGCGGCAAGATCCTCCGCAAACGCCTGGTTTCACATCACGGCCTGAACACGCTCAGTCCGTCTCGCACGCTGCCATGGACGCTGCTCAGCGTTGCACTGGGCGGCAATGCAATCTGGCTCAGGTCCAAGCTGATCACCGTGCTATGTTCAATCAGTCGATTATTTGCTGTGTTGGAGATGATGGCCGCAGGCACACCGCCGCTCACTTGGTGTACAATGTCCACATCTGGACCGGCATAGTGGCCGTGATACCCACCAGCCGACAGCGTGCTCTCAAAGTCGGCGGTATCAAGCATGACCATTGCGGTGGAGAGCGGCTGGCTGGTGCTACCGATGCTGTCAACAGGCGGCTCAAAAGGGGCAGAGACAGCCTGCGGGGTCGCAGCTTGGATCGATGTCCCGCCGCGCTCAATTGAAAAGACCACGCGACCCGGCTGCACGGTTTCTTGCTGCACCAATTGGACTTGGTTGGCAACGTGCGCATCGTGAGATGTTGATACGCCCGGTGATGGCAAAGACGGCGTTTCGGCAAGTGTGACAATGCCGCTATAACCGGTATATTGAGGTCCAGGCGATGCCGTTTGCGCTACGGTGACATGACTGCGCATTACCAATGCGCCGTTGACATGCGTTTCCATGGTGTAGCCGATGGCAATGCGCACACCTTCAGGCGAGATAAAGCCGCCGCGTTGTTCACTCAAAGCTGCATCACTCATGGCCGCGAAGCCGCCAAACGGATTGCCATTACTGGCGCTCAAATACGGCGCTGGGCAGCACGACAAAGCCAATCCAACTGATGCGCCCAGTGCGCTCAGCGCAACCTTTTGTGGCATGGCGGATTGGTGCGATCCCATATGGTCAAAACTCCAAACCGACTTGCGGCAGGATCAAATTCAGGGCTTGTTGGCTTAAGGGGCGCTGCGCATAGGTGATGCGCGCGCGATTAATCAGCTGCCAATCCTGGTCCGCATTGAACAGCGGCGTGACCAAACTCGGCCCTTCGGTGATAACGAAAAAAACGCCATTCCAGGCGTCCATGAATTCTGCGACCGATATGGCCGCAATGCCCGTTGCCGGGTCGCCAAGCAAGACCTCCCCTTTGTCGACGCCCTTTAGGACAACAAAATGCTTGTAGCCACTGACATCGATTAGAACGATGCCTGGAATGCCGACCTCGGTGATTTTCTCTAGCGGGACTTGGAAGCCGTTCGCAGCAATAGAGCGGCTGCCCAAATAGCGCTTCATATCCAGCATCGAAAAGCCGGCGCGCTTGATCTGGACTTGATCGCCGCCATACCACATGCCCTGAAAACTGCGCAGTTCTGGGGTCGGCATATCGTAGTGAAAACTCAGCAGACTGGAGAGGGCGGCAGAACCGCAAGAGAAGTCATACTGCTGCTTGATGACCGTTAGGAATTTGCGTTCCAGCATGGAGCGCACAGGCACACGAAAGTTGTCGCGACTTGCTAAGGTGACCTGCTGGTTCATGTCGGTAATGGAACCGGCGCAGCCAGCTGACACAGCGCAAAGCGCCCAAAGCACTAGAAATCTATGCGCATACTCCACTGACCTGAGCCCTCATCTATCATCCAGTAAAACAGTGAAACAGTCAGTTATTGACGATGACGTTGACGGTCATGTTTGCGTTGAACGAGACGTTGTTGCCGGTATTGGAATTGACCAGCGCAAACCCGTTCAAGCTGGAAAAGGCGTTCGTATCAAAGCTGACGTTGCCAGTTTGAACGTTATCGCCAACGGACGTGTTTGCCAGCTCATTGGTCAGAACATTGATGGCGACTTGGGATGTGTCTTCGCGCCCGCGGACCTGCGCTAAAAAAGTATCGCTGACGTGGCTTATGCCAAAGGGCCCAGCATCATCGGCATGCGCTGCCGTAGCAAAAACAGGCCCTGCTAGTAGGATAACGCGTAGTGCAACTATTAACCTCATGGCTCCTCTCCCAACCAGCCCTCGCCTAAGCATATGACCGGCTATAGAAACGCGTGAAAGAGACTGTGAAAAAGAAGGCGGCAAACTGGGGCCAGTGTACCGCCTTCCGTTGGTATGTGACGCTGGATCAGCCGCCACCACCTGTTACAGTGGTGCCAACTGAGATCGATCCAGACGCAACACTGACGTTAACATTCGCATTCTGCGAAGCATTGGACCCCGTATTAAGGTTCATAGCTTGCAGACCTGCAAAATTTTGGAATGCGTTTTCTCCTGTGGAAAGAGAGTAGTCATTCCCGCTTGCCCCATCTGCGGAGGCAAGCGTGGCGCCAGCCGGCCCGTCGCCATCACCCTCATCTCCATCGCCTGGTGTCGGCGGCGGAGGGATGAACGTGAGGGAGTAGCTGGTGCCAGTTACCTGGCTTTGAAGCGAGGCGTTTGAAACCACCGCATCATTGCCAAAACTCGCGAAAATGGCGATGCCAGAGCCAGACGCCGTGGTCTGATTGGCACTCATCGTCGCGGTAAGGGACGCGTTTCCATCATTGTTTGCGGCAACGGATCCTTTGTACGCATAGGCGCCGCTGTCGTCGTTTACGGATTCATCAAGATAGGCGTTGTTGGCTGACGCCATGCCATCATTGTTGGCAGCCGCACTGCCCTGATGCTCGCGTTTTCCACCGCCTCCTTCGGCTGACAGAATGCCTCCATAGCCACCAGCGGTGGCGCTGGAATGGTCAGATTCGTTTGTATAGGTGATGGTGGTCGTGGCTTCCCCTTCATTGTTGGCAGCCGCTCCGCCACGCGTATAGGCACCGCTGCTATCGTCATTGGAAACGTTACTGATGGTTTTTGTTTTCGATGACGAAAAGCTGGCCTCGCTGTTGTTGTTCGCAGCAGCTGAATAGCCAATGGCGCCTGCGCTCGACTCATCGCGTGTGTACGTCTTATCCTTATTTGACGTGTAATCCAAACTATAGCTTTCGCTGTTGGCTACATCCGTGTTGGTGACGTATTCGCGATTTGCGGATTCATTCACATTGGCTTGAACAGCGGCGGAATCGGCATCATTGGCCTGACTGCCAAACAGATTACCAACCAAGGAAGTTTCAGCGGCTGCCCCAACCGGAGGCGGGGTTGGCGTTGGCGGCGGGCTATTTTCGGTGGTGTTATTCGTACCAGTCACGTCGCCCGACGTTGCTGTTGAGTCGTTGATCGACTGCGTGGAATCAACGGATGCTGTCGCATTGTCGCTGAAGTTATTCTTCGGGTTCGCAAAAGCAGCTGGCGCAGTGGCCAGTACTGTTAGCGCCACCGAAGTGAGTAGGAGCTTTTTCATGGCTCTGTCCTTTCTTTAGGCAGCATTAGTTGACCGTTATGGACTCAGCTGAAACCGACACGCTCACATTGGCGTTCTGCGAAGCGTTAGCGCCTGTGTTCAGGTTCAAAGCTTGGAGCCCAGCGAAGTTTTGGAAAGCGGCTGCACCTGTGGTCAGCGTATAGGCACCGCTTGGCATCACGCCTTGAACGGTAAAGGTTGTATCTGACACTTGGCTTTGCAGCACCGCATTCGACACAGTCGCGTTGTCACCAAAAGCAGCCGATACCGCCACACCAGAATCCTGCGCAGATATCGTGTTGCCAGACATAATTGCAGACCATGTAGACGTGCCGCCGTAATTGGCAGACGCACTATATTTCTTTGCCTCCGCATAGCTATAGTCGTTCTGCGAACTATCGGTCTTAGAATTGTCGACCGTGGCGGTGCCACCATTGTTTGCAGCGGCAGACCCACGCGTTGCATCCGCATAGCTGTTGTCCGAAGAGTCGGTTTTTGTTTTCGTATAGTTGGCTACGCCGCCATTATTTGCTGCGGCACCCTCCTTGGACTTAGCATAACTATTGTCAGTCGTTGTATCCGTCGTCGAAGAATAGCTTTTCGACTTGGTGACAGATGACGTACTGCCATTGTTCGCGGCTGCCGACCCAAGGGCCGCTTCTGCAGATGACAAAGTTTTGGTCTTCGTCGACGTATAGGACTCGTTGATAGTCTTAGTCTTGGTCAGCGTATTGCCAACGTTATTGTTGTTTAGCTCCTCATAGTTGCCGGATTCATTGATGTTGGCTTGCAAAGCATAGCTATCACCGACATTGCGTTGCGGGCCATCTGCTAATGCACCGTCACCATCTGCCGTGGCGGTGTTTGCCCCGCTGATAGCGCCAGACGTGGCCGTGCTGCCATCAATGCTTTGGGTCGCTGTAACAGTTGCAGTGCCACCGTCACTAAAATTGTTTTTAGGATTTGCTAGGGCAGCGCCCGCCAGCCCCATCGACAGCGCCGTTGCAGACACTGTCATCCATAATAGAGTTCTCATCGAACTGCTCCTTTAATTGCACTCAGTCAAGAACCGAATGGACCTGAGAGGAGCTGGCGGACGACGCAGCTTTGCCAAGCGGTGCAATTGCCCCGCTGTGCTTCACGCGCCTGTTCAACATAAGCCACTTCACACACCCTCAAGACCTACCGGCTACGCCTGCGACATGGATTGAGGCAGTATGAAACACATGCCGACGACCAACGCCGCGTCTGTTGAACGGTCATCGGGCCAACCAAGTTTATTGGTATGAGATTCAGTGGGCAGCCCACAGATATTCAACAGACCTACATGATGATTGGATTCATTACGAGGCGCGCCCCTTACTTAGGTGAAATCGTAGTCACCAACTAAGGAGGCGCATGCACCCAAATATGAAGGGCCGTTAAGGTATTGAAATGAAAATGGTTTCGACGATGTAATCAGGTGTCAGTCAAAAAACATGTCAAGGCAGCGCACCATCGTAGAGCGCTGGGCGTTGCTCCTTGCTTTAGGGCAAATTCGATACCCTAGAACAGTTATCTAACGCTCGCATTTACCCGAAATGGAACAACGCTCTTTAACAAAACGCGCACCAAATCTGCCTGCCTCTGTACGCGCACCTTACCAAATATCTGCTTTAGATATGTGCGGGCAGTATATTCTTTGATGCCAATTTTTTGCGCAGCATCCTTGAGACTTGCGCCTTCCGACAGCGCGACGGCTAACCGGCTTTCTGACGGCGAAAGGCCAAGCGCGCGGCAGACCGGCAAAAGCGCCGCCTCTAAGCTCATTTCAGGATCAAATACCAAGACAATTGCACACGATTGACCGATAAGGCCGCCGCCTGGCATCACATGGATGAGATAGGAATGTCCATTGCGGCCATTCAAGGCCTCCAATACCGCATAGCTATCCAAGGACAGGTGGTGCTCTTCAGCGGCCTTGGCGACGCAGGCATGCAACATCACATTTTCTTGCCTCCGGCGGATTGAGAGATGGCCGTTCTTTTGAACAAGAGGGTCGCGTTCGTCTAATATGGCCTTCGCGGTTTGATTGGTTCGAATGAGTTGACAGTGTTCATCGACGACAAAAAACCCAAAGCTCATTTGATCGGCAATTTCGTGTGTCAAAGCATTGATGGCACTATGCCGCCGCGCCTCAATGAGGAGCTGAGACTGGTCCACAATCATCGGCATAATGGACGCTAATTGTTGCTCAATAATAGATTTCAAAGGACATGTCGGTGCACTGTAATACAGCTGCAAAATCCAAGCATGCCGCCTATCGACGTCGAAGGCCACTTGCAAGACGCTGTCATATCGCTGCGATGCTTGCTGTGAGCCCGCGCTGGTGCTTTTGATGACTGATATTAGACAGGCTTCCGCTAACTCACCATTATCCAAGGCAATCATTTCGACAGGCGCATCGGAGGATGGCGCCTGAATACCCGGAATTGTATCACTGCTGCCACGAAGCTGCGTGCTCACCGCGATCTTCTGAAAAAGGGTCGCGACGCTTAGGTCATTGCTCCCCGTCCTTTCATACACGACACAAGCCTTGCACCCAATGGCGGCAGTCAGCGTATCTGCGAAATGATGGAACCGCAGCTTCAAGCGTGCCTCTTCCTCAGCGGCTTCTTGTGCAGAGGGGATGTCAGAGAGCCCAAACTGCCTAGCATATGGCACTGTAAAACGGCTGGAACGTTGACTTATTCCGGCGGTGCAATCGCGGTGGATAGCACCCATCATAAGGTGCGGACCTTGGGTCCAATCGAGTGACATGTTCTAGCCCCCTTTTAACTCACAGCGCGTGCTGCCTATTGCTAACTAGCTGCCGCCATCTCTTTTTCAGGTTTGCCCATTCAGTTGAAATAAGAGCGGCATGGGCCGAAGCTTCACATACCTGTATATGATGGTTTTTACCTGTTTATTTGTAGATCAATGTAGCTGTCATCTGTAAAAAATCAAGACTGATTGCGGTAATTTCGGAGGATATATATCTCGATCCCCACGAAAATGTCATGTTCGTCTCTATTTTGAAGTCGGAAAAAAGTCTTCAATCTATCTGTTGTTATAAACGACAAAAAATAAAACATAGGCTCTACCGGTATTGATCAAAAACAATATATCGATACCCCCGTTTTAGGGGCCTTCATAAATCTGGGTGTCGCTCTATCAAACATAACCGACATCTTTTTCACAAATGGGGGTAGGTCTTTTCGACTTACTTCAACAAAGTAGCCGCTACAGCGGACTTGGCACGAGACTTGCTGTGACTGAGCGGGCGGAGCGGCGGTGGAATTGGTCCGTTTACCTGGAGATTGAACATGTCTGACGAGAGAAAGAAAAATTACAAAATCGCAATGGGCATACTTTTGGCTTGCCTGATGTCTTTTGGCACATCCGCAAATGCGGCCGTCATTACATGGAACTACGCGGTCGAATCCGTCTTTACCGGGGCCACACCAACCGGACCAGGCGATGGCTTTGTGGTAACGCCATCTGAAATTTCTTGGGGAGACCCCATGGGGACCGTTGAACCAGGCGGCGGACGCAGTGCAATCGCCATCAGCAATTCGCCAAGAATGGGGCAAGTGGACACCAACGGCCCCGCAGCGCTTGCCAACACGTTTTCGCATGCCAATGATGTGGTGGATATCGACTTGTATCCACAATTGCTGACCGCTGACATCCTTACGACAGTAACACTGACGCCTGCAAACCCGCCCAGCATGGACATGGCCGGCCCGATGATGGTGAATTTTGTAATCCGCTTCGTTGAAACCCTCAATGAGCCAAACAACGGCATTTGCCCTGTCGGCTCAATCCCATGCCAAGACATTTTTGTTATCGAGAGCGGTGCGTTGGATTTTCCCTTCAGCTTTGACGGAGAGGATTATTTTATCAGCGTTTTCGAAGAGACAAATCAGCTCACCCCACTGCCCCTTGGAGCCTGCATGGCGGCAGGAGCGGGCGCTGATTGCATCGGTTTCCTGACCGAGGAAGACACGGTCAATATCGCCGATTTTGCCTTTGTTATCACGCAACAGATTCCCGAACCGGCAACACTTCTATTGTTTGCAGGTTCCGTCTGGTATTTGTTATGCGCTCGCCGCGCAGGCAGCGGGGTTTTTGGTTCGCAAGGTCGTGCTCTTGGTCGAAGCTGAATTCGTCTCATTTCCCCAAAGGTCCTGCTTTTTAAGGCAACTACCCGTGCGAAATGGCGCCAGTGCGAAGCAGGTCGCTATTATGACAAATATCGATACCGCGCTGGTGGAATATGTCGCCGACTTGTCTAAGTGAAAAAAGGAAATCGAACGTCATCCTGACGAGCAAAAAACCTTACTGACCTCTTTTAAGCACCAGTTCTTTTGACAAAGCTGGTTCGTATCCTAAAGTAAAAAATAGCAGCAGTCGCGCGCTTGAACCAAGCCCGCCTAGGATGCATTGCAAGGATGATAAGATATGATCGAAAATACCGAACAATATCCGCACGCTGCTCTGCCGCAGACGAATAGTGAGGAGTTTTCCCGCCAGGAGTTTGTCAAAAGCCTGAAATTACATCTCGCCAACAAAGTGTCCTTGGGAAACAAGAGCGCCTATGAGGGCCGCGCGCGCACCCGCTTTACCGCTGAAAAAGGCCGCCCGCCCGAAAGCTATACGGACATCCGAAAGGCTATGGAGGCAGAGCCCTATTTCAATTTTTGGAGCGCAATGCAGCGCAACAGCCAAGAAATGATGTGGAAAGCCTGCCAAGTGCCGGTCGAGCGCCAGCTGCCAGCACTTATTGAGAGATCCAAGGCAAATGGCGAGGGGCACGGTAGCCTACGGCTAAATCCGGATAT
>CAKZYD010000303.1 GCA_937884085.1 uncultured Sphingomonadales bacterium
GCAAAGTTACTCCGAGCGGCAAATCTATGAAGCCGCTTTGGACCGCCTTGCACGTGAACTTGCAGCGGTAGAAGAAATTGACGAGCAATCTGCCATGGACCGACTCACAGAAGTCTTGGCAGCCTAGTTTAGTTCTTTCATAATTCTAAAGTAGCCCCTAGGCCATTCGGTCTAGGGGCTTTCTTTTTGCCCTCTTCTCAAAGCATAGTCTTTTATGCCTATATAGCGCTGCTATGCCCCCGCCAACTCTTTGCAAATACTCATGTTTTTTTAATCCAAAGTTTGGCCCTAGGCGTAACAACCTAGTCCGCAGTACTCGTCTGCTGCTGACAGGGTCAGGCTGAAAATAGCGCTTTCGAGCATATCCGACATGCGCCGTCAGTCTCTATCAGACGCTCGTTCTTAAAGGGGACTGTCATGGCGCAAACGAAGCAATCCGGGAATTTCGATGCAGACCGCAGCCTTATGCGGATCGCCATGAAAGCCCCCATGCTGGAAAAAGAGCATGAGCTAGACTTAGCCCGGAGATGGCGCGACGATAAAGACAATGATGCGCTCGCAGAACTTACACAATCCTATCTTCGGCTGGTCATTTCCGTGGCTGGCCGTTTTCGCAATTATGGCCTGCCCATGGCCGACCTGATCCAAGAAGGCACTGTCGGCCTCATGGAAGCGGCCGCGCGGTTCGAACCAGAACGCGAAATCCGGTTTTCCACCTACGCCACCTGGTGGATCCGCTCTGCCATGCTAGACTATATTCTTCGCAATTGGTCTATCGTTCGAGCCGGAACCACGGCAGCGCATAAAACCCTGTTTTTTAATCTCCGGCGCGTACGGGCGAAGATTGCTGGTGAATATGACAAGCCTATGAGCCTTGATTCCCGGCAAGATGTGGCAGACCATTTGGGGGTGCGCCTACGCGACGTTGAGGTGATGGAAGCGCGTCTGTCGTCTGCTGATCGCTCGCTCAACATGATGGTTGGGGAAGAAGGCGACACCCAATGGCAGGATTTTCTGCCGTGTGAAGCGCCGCTGCCAGATGCTGTCGTGACCTCGCAACGCGATTCAGAAGTGCGCTCTAGCCTGATCAAGGAGGCTATGAACAGCCTCACCGAGCGCGAGGTCATCATCATCTCAGAACGCCAGCTGACCGAAGAAAGCGTCACGCTGTCCGCCCTAGGCGAGCGCCTTGGTATTTCGAAAGAGCGGGTTCGCCAAATCGAAGCACAAGCGCTCACAAAACTGCGCCAAGCGCTCACACGCCGGGTCGGCGACCCTGTCGCGGCAGGCCTGACCGAGGCAAGTGCCGTCTAACAAGGCGCAGCGCAGCGTCCACTTCAAAACAGTAAGCATCACATCTGTGGATTGATGCTCAACCCGTCGCTTGATGCAGATGGCGCGGGCGACGACGCTAAGGCAGCAGATATCAACCCTCTGAGCTGCTGCTCAAACACAATATCTAAGGCCGCATAAGCCTCATCGCCAAATATACCCTCAAGCGTTGGCTTCGAAATCGCAAAATAGTTTATTGCGCCGAGCAGCTGATAGACGAGTGCTAAAGCCTGCGCATCATCAGCCTTTGCCCAAGCTGGCGCGTCTCTCACACACGCCATAAGCTGCAGAAGCAGCGGCTTTAAATACCATCTTTTTGCAGACGCGGCCCGGCGGTTATTGTCCAGCAACTCCCGCATCAACAACTGAGACTGGGCAGGCTTCAATCGGATAGCCCGGTAGAGTTCTAGCAAACGCATCTCCAGTTGTTGTGCAGCATTCACTTGCTCCGCTTGAGGGGGTACCAGCAGCAACTGAAATTGGTCTGATATCCGCTGCAGGACAGCGCCAAAAAGTGCTTCTTTAGAGCCGAAATGATGCAGTAGCGCCTGCTTCGTGAGGCCCAACTCATCTGCAATCGACGCAATGCTGACGCCGTCAAATCCCTGACTTGCAAAAAGACGTTCCGCAACATCAAGAAGCTGTGTCGCCGTGTTCTTCGCCATCACCAACGGCCCCTTTCACGTTGACAACTTACCAAACGGTAAGTTAGTTACCTACCAAATGGTAAGCTCAGTACACAGGTGAGCCTATCCAAGCAACCGCGGAGGATTCCAATGGACCGTGCAGTCGAACTTGAGCTTGTCGATGAACTCCTGTCGCTGAAAGAAGGAAAAGGCGCCTATTTAGATGATGCGGTCGGTCACAATCCAGTTGCCCACTACACCAGTGAGCAACGCTTTTCTGAAGAGCGCGAACATATCTTTTCAGTCGTTCCAACAGCCGCCGCGCATGTCTCTGAGATGCCATCACCTGGCGACTTTCTACGCCGAGAGATTGCCGGCCAGCCGGTTCTGTTAACCCGGGACAAAGAGGGCAAAGCGAATGCGTTTTTAAACGTTTGCCGGCATCGGGGGACACGGCTGGTGGACGCAAAAAAGGGTTGCCAGCACCGGTTTTCCTGCCCGTATCACGCTTGGCCCTATTCCAGCGTAGGAGACTTGATCGCAGCACCGCATTTCAAGACCGGATTTACCGGGCACGACAAATCAACACTTGGCCTGAAACGGCTCGACTGCCAAGAGCGCTTCGGCTTTGTTTGGGTTACGCTCAATCCCGACGCATCACACCCTGTAGAAGACCACTTCAGGGGGCTTTCTGCGGACCTCGACGCTTTGCAGCTCGACGACATGGTCATTGCGCATCAAGATACACATACGCGCCACGCCAATTGGAAGATTTTGGTGGAAGGCGGCATCGAAGCCTATCATTTCAAGATTGCCCACCGGTCAACCATTGGCCCGCATTTCGAAGACAATCTCTCCTCCTATCAGCGCTTCGGCAGCCACATTCGGTCCATATTGCCCCGGACAAGCCTGTCCACCTTGCCAAAAGCCGAGCAAGGCAATTGGCGCCTGCGCGACCATGCGCAAATCCTCTATACGCTCTTCCCCTCAACACAACTGCTTGTTCAACAAGACCATGTGGTGTGGCTGACCGAAGAGCCAGTGTCGCCGGATCAGACCCGACTTCGGCTTTCCACGCTTGTGCCAAAGCACGCAGCCGACCAAGGGGACCACTGGGCCCAGAACCATCACATTACGCTCACGACGCTCGATGAAGACTTTGTCATTGGGGAAAGCATCCAATCAACGCTGTCGTCTGGCGCTAATGAAGATATGCTCTTTGGACGGTTTGAAGGGGCCTTAAATGTCTTCAACCAAACGATTGCGGCACACCTGCCAACATCAGGGTGAATACTCTGTCTTGGTTAGGAAAATGACCTCTTCAGATAGCAGATACGCGTCCAGGCCTTGTTTGAATTCAGGAAAAAACGGGTCTTGCTGCAAAGCCAACGTGCCTTCGTGATAGGCGTTCAAGTCTTTAAGTTCCCAAATATCGACAACCACATTGAACTTTCCAGTGTTGTGAATGAACGCCCGGTCGAGACGCCACCCGGCTGCTTCAACGATAGGCTTGGCTTTTTTCATAAGCTCTAAGAAGGGCAAAAGCCCTGCCCCCGTGCATTGCAGTGTCGATTGCATGTAAACGCTCATCGGTCATGTCTCCCGAGTCTTTGTAAAGCCATATGACAGAGCAAGAGCGGAGCGTCAGCCTAGCGATGCAAACAGCCGCGGCACTTCACCCGGCACTAAAGGGATGACAAACGAGGCTGCGATGGCCATGTAAGGCCGTATGACAGACGCCCTTTACACCACGGATATCTTAAGGCTTGCGGCAGATATCCCGCGGTTGACCCGGCTTGTGGACGCTGATTACAGCGTTACTAAGGTCAGCCCCATATGCGGCAGCCGGGTGAAGGTAGACGTGCGCATAGAAAACGGTCAGGTGGTTGACTATGGCCAAGAGGTGCGCGCCTGCGCACTAGGGCAAGCGTCCGCAGCCATCATGGGCGCCGCAGCGGTCGGCTTGGACCTGACACACTTTGAAACCTTAGATGCAGCGCTCGCGGATTTCTTGAAAGGCAACGGCCCGGCGCTCGATGCGCCCTTTGAAGACACCCAAGTCTTCGGTCCAGCCAAGGATTATAAGAGCCGGCACGCGTCCATCCTGTTGCCCTTTCAAGCTATGGCGGACATTGCCCGCCAGGCTGCAAATGCTGAGCCAGTTGCAGAAAAAGCTTGATATGATGCGCCCTGCTGGGCCATTGCCCGCGCTTTGATTGATAGACGAGCCTTATTGACGCCCGATGCACATTTTCAAAGAGTTTCACTTTGATGCCGCCCATCAGCTTGGCGCCAATGTTGCGGCTGGTCATAAATATGGCCGCGTGCATGGGCATAGTTTTCGCGCGCAGCTGAGGTTTAGCGGCGAGCCAGCACCGGAAACAGGCTGGATTTGCGACTTCGCTGACATTGATATGGCAATCGCCGATATACAAGCGGCCTTGGATCATCAATATCTGAACGAAATTCCCGGCCTAGAGCAGCCCACGCTGGAACGCCTGTGCATATGGATATGGGCCCGGGTGGAAAAAACCCTGCCGGCGCTGAGCCAGGTTACCGTTTGGCGCGGCACACAAAAAGAAGGGTGCATTTATACTGGTCCTGGCCAGCAACCGGTTGATATAGACTAGAGCAGGAACGCCCCTAACCCTTAAGGAGACCGCGCTGTGGCTGCCGCTGGCGGCGAATTGCTCACATCAGCTGGCATTTTCATGGCAGCGACGGTGGCCGTTGTGCCGCTATTCCGGCGCTTTGGCCTTGGCACCGTGCTTGGCTATTTGGCTGCAGGCACACTTATCGGCCCCTATGTGCTCGACCTGATAGGCGATGTTGAGAGTATTCTCACTATCGCAGAATTTGGTGTCGTCCTGCTGCTTTTTGTCATCGGCTTGGAGTTGAACCCCAACCGTTTATGGCGCATGCGGGCGGAGATATTCGGCCTGGGCACGGCGCAAGTCATGATTACTGGCGTTGCCGTGGCCGCATCCACCATGCTGTTTGGGCTAAGCTCGGCAACGGCCTGGATTGTAGGTTTTGCCTTGGCGCTGTCATCCACAGCCTTTGCTATACAAATCCTCGACGAACGCGGCGCGCGCAGCACCGTTTATGGGCGCCGGGCTTTCTCCATTCTTCTATTTCAGGACCTTGCTATTGTGCCGCTGCTGGGCCTAGTCGCCTTCCTTAGCCCGAGCAATGGCAGTTCCGGCGTCGATTGGCTTGAGATTGCCAAGATGATTGGCGTGATTGTCGGCTTCGTTGTCGGCGGGCGCTTCATCCTAAAGCCTATCTTCCGCATCATGGCCAACACAGGGTCTAGAGAGGTCTTTGGCGCAGCCGCTTTGCTCCTCGTCATCGGAGCAGCTCTGCTGATGAACGCAGTTGGCCTCTCGATGGCGCTTGGCGCTTTTCTCGGCGGCGTTCTCCTGGCGGAATCTGAGTTCCGGCATCAAATCGAAGCTGATATAGAGCCTTTCCGCGCCCTGCTTTTAAGCCTATTTTTCATGTCGGTTGGGGCACTCGTTAATTGGCCACTGGTGATTGGCCGGATTGGCGAAATTTTGCTCATCGTGCTCAGCCTGACGCTGCTCAAGGCGCTTATCTTGTACCTGCTCTCCAGGCTGTTCAAATCAGAGGTGAATGACGCTGTGCGGATTGCAGCGCTGCTGCCGCAAGGCGGCGAATTTGCCTTCGTGCTGTTCACTGCCGCGCAAGGCGCTGCGCTGATGACAGAAGAACAATCTAGCTTGCTCACCGCTGCGGTGACCATATCGATGGCCTTTACGCCGCTGGCGGGGATGCTTGCGGAAAAGTTCATCGCAAGTCGCCCCAAACAGCAGCATACCGGCGATATGACCGGTGTGGAGCACGCTGAAAATCAGACCGTCATCATTGCTGGATTTGGCAGGATTGGCCAAATCGTAACGCAACTGATGCTAGCGCGCGGCATCTCCGTCACGGCGATTGACATGGACCCCGAACGCATTCGCACAGCCGAAAAATTCGGCAATAAAGTCTATTATGGCGACATCACGCGGCTTGATGTGCTGCGCGCTGCGGGCGCGGAAGAAGCAGCCCTTATTTTCGTAACCATCAACAATCGCCGCATATGTAACAAGCTTGTCTCCATGCTGCGCGCCAGTTTCCCCAAATTGCGCATCTTAGTGCGGGCCTATGACCGCATTCATGCCCTGGAGCTATTGGATGTGGGCGCTGATTTCGTTATCCGGGAGACGTTTGAGTCGAGCGTCCGCCTGGGACTGGAAGGCCTGCGCATGCTAGGCACGGAAGAAGACGTGGTCTCAAGTCTAGCGGACGAATTCCGAATTCGTGACCAGGACCGGCTTATGGCGCAGCGCTCAGGCGATATCTTCGCGAAGGGCGATATCGTCTTCACCCGCTTTGACAATGTGCTTGATGCGCTAGAAACGCGCGAAGAGACTTAGGCCTCCGCGATATCGACCAAGTTACCATCTGGCTCGACAGCGCGGAAAAAACAACTGCGCCGCCCCAGGTGGCAGGCAGCGCCGGTTTGCTTAACCCGCACAATCACCGCGTCTTGGTCGCAGTCAACGCGCATACCCACCAGTTCTTGGATATGGCCGCTGGTTTCCCCCTTCACCCATAAGGATTGCCGCGAGCGGCTGTAATAGGTGACGCGCCCGGTTTCTAAGGTCGCCGCGAGCGCTTCTTCGTTCATATGCGCCAGCATTAGAATATCGCCCGTCACATCATCGACGGCCACGGCTGTTATCAACCCGTTTATGTCAAATTTTGGCTTCAGCTGGTCTGACATGGCTGGTATAAACCCGCAAAATCTATTACTACCGCGGTCAAATAGTCACCTTGTGAAGGCAGCGCAATAGCGGCGATGGCAAAACACGCACATACGCATACCTATCCTTCGCTTCCTATTGGCGCGCGCGCAAAAGCAATTACTGACGCGGAGGCGTTAGCCAAGGCGCGCAACATGACGCTTACGCCGCAGCGGCGAACTGTGTTCGAGTTGCTCCTGAAGGCGGGGCGACCACTCGGTGCGTATATGTTGATGGACGAGCTATCGAAAAAAGAAGAGCGGGGCATTGCGCCGCCGACTATCTATCGCGCGCTCGATTTCCTTGTGGAACTAGGCGTCGTCAGTCGGCTGGAAAGTTCTAATGAATTTGTCCCATGCGCCCACCCGTCAGAGCCGCATGACTGTATTTTTCTAATTTGCACCTGCTGCAAAAAGGCCACTGAAGTTGACGACAAGGACGTGCACAAGTCCCTCATGGCGATAGCTGAGTCTAACAATTTTCAGACCGGTCGTCGCGTCGTTTAACTCCAAGGTCTCTGTAGCGACTGTCGCTAACAGTCATCTAAAAACAATCAACAATTTTGATGCCTGTAGATCAACACAGGCATAGCAGTGATACATAATGACCCTTCAAATTTACGATAGTTCCCGCAAAGGCAAACGCGTGTTCCAGCCCGCCGACCCGCGGCGGAAAACACTCTATGTCTGCGGTCCCACAACATATAACTACGCGCATATTGGCAATGCGCGTCCACCTGTCGTGTTTGACGTTTTACGCCGTGTTCTGCGCCATCACTATGGCAAAGACGCCGTGCTATATGCCCGCAACATCACAGATATTGACGACAAGATCATTACCAAGGCGGCAGAAGAGAAGACGACGACCGAAACCGTTTCCGACCGCTATGAAGCTGCCTATCTTGAAGATATGGCGGGGCTGGGCGTCGAACCACCGGATCTTGCACCGCACGCAACACAGTCCATTGACGACATCCTCACGCTTATCTCAGACCTGATCGATCGCGGCCAAGCCTATGCGGCTGAAGCGCATGTGTTGTTCAATGTTGCGACATATGGCGGCTACGGGGCGCTTTCCGGCCGAAACCGCGAGGATATGTTGGCCGGTGCGCGTGTGGAGGTTGCGCCCTATAAGCGTGACCCTGGAGATTTCGTGCTGTGGAAGCCATCCACGCCGGAGCAACCGGGCTGGGACAGCCCCTGGGGCCGTGGGCGACCAGGGTGGCATATCGAGTGCTCGGCGATGATCAGGGCGACCTTAGGCAAAACCATTGATATCCACGGCGGCGGCATCGATCTTCTGTTTCCGCACCACGAAAACGAAGTTGCGCAATCATGCTGTGCAAATGACGGCGCGCCGCTGGCGCGGTACTGGATGCACAACGGCTTTGTCGACATGAACTCTGAAAAAATGTCGAAGTCACTCGGCAACGTAGCGCTCATCCGCGACCTCCTGAAAGACTGGCCCGGCGAAGTGCTGCGCTATGTCTTGCTGTCAGCGCAATATCGCCAGCCCCTGGATTGGACAGATGATGCCCTGAAGCAAGCCAAGGCGACGCTTGACCGGCTATATCGCGCCTTGGAGGCGAATAAAGACGTTGAACCCAGCCCAGAGGCCAGTGTCGATGAGCACCTATTGGCCGCTTTAGATGATGATTTGAACACGCCGCAAGCGCTCTCCGTACTGGGTCGGCTAGCTGCGGCGTCCAATTCGCCAGACGGCAAGGGAGCGCTGCTGCAAAGTGCGGCCCTCTTGGGCCTTTTGCAGAATGATCCGGAAACCTGGCGGGTCGGGACGGCCGCCCCGGTGGGCGATATCGACGCCTTGATAGAACAGCGCGCCACGGCAAAAAAGAACAAGGACTTTGCCACAGCAGATGCCATCCGCGATCAGCTCTTAGAGCAAGGGATTATTCTAGAAGACGGTCCAGACGGCACGCGGCGGCGGCTGCGCTAGTTTGGAATGTAAATAAACTAATCCTTTTTAACTAGCCAACAGTCATTAACTATGAGACGCTTCAGACGCTAAGCCCGGCGTCATGGAGCGCTTGAGCATAAAAGGGCAAATTGAGGGAGGTGCTGTTATGCACCTGACACATAATAATATCGATGCACTTGCAGAAGTGGCCGACACTTTGCTGGGCAAACACCATCCAATTTCGGACCTCATCCGCTCGTTGAGAGCGGATCCCGATCTCAGTCAAGAGGCGTGGCGGGCCATTGAATCCCTGCCAGAGGAACAGCGCAAAACTTTTGCTGCACTGGTGGCGCAGCGGCTCCATATCTACGCCAGCGACACAATTCACTAGCGTGAGTATAAAGGCGCCTAAGCGGTTGCGCCGCCCTGTGACTTCAGCGTCTTTGTAATGCGGCCCAGTTCTTTCCAGCTTTTGAAACGAGACTTCAGCCAACCCAGCATGCTTTCCCGGCCTGGGATATCCCGCAAAAACGTGGATATGCGGTCTTCTACGCCCAGTTCGTCGAGCATGGGTGCATGCCCGACGCCTGGGACTTCTAAGTAGGACGCACTGCCATGGCGGCGGATCATCTCGTCCGCCGTACGTTCTGACAGGATATCAGAGGTTTCTCCGCGAATGAGGAGGAGCGGAAGGCCCTGCAATGCCTCAAAAAACGGCCACATATTGGGTGCTGGCGTGCCGCCGCTCGCCTCAAACGGCACGCGAATGTTCTCATCATAATTGGGCATGATTTTGCCACCTCGCTCAACATAATGGCGCTTTGCCAAGGCTAGCCATTGCTCCTCGGTATAGTGCGGCAGGGCGTCCTCATTGATGTGCCTGACGGCGTCTGCAGCGGCGCTCCAACTATCGACCGGTCCGCCCACCCCCACATAGCCGTTGATACGCACGAGGCCGGCGGGATCGATCTCAGGCCCAATGTCATTCATGACCACGCCTGCAATCCGATGGCGCATGGTGCCGGCCATAGTCATGGCCAAGATGCCGCCTAGCGATGTGCCGACAATGGCAAAGCGGCTCAAATCCGCATCTGCCAGCAGGATCTTCAAGTCTTTCACATATTGGATGGGCACATATGTCATCGGATCAGCGGCGTAGCCAGATTTGCCGCGCCCACGCAGATCTGGGCAAATCACGCGATGAGTCTGCGACAGCCGTGCTGCAAGCGACTCAAAATCCGTCGATGAGCGCGTTAGCCCATGCAAACATACGACAGGGACCATATCCGCGACCGGAGTCTGCGGCGCGTAGTCGCGGTAATAGAGCGATGTGCCATCGCTGGCTGCGGTGGTTTTTTCACTAAATGCCGCCATTACTACCTCCGGCACACGCCATAACGTCAGTACCTTAGCCAAATCTCGCCCGGCCTGGAACGCGAAAAGCAACGGTTTGGTAGACCAAAGTCATCCAGTTGAAACGCTTTTGAGTATAACTCAATAAATTGACACTGAGTGGCACTCAGTATATTTTGAGTAGTACTCAGAAAGGTAAAGACCTGTGGATGCCCGTTTGCGCGATACAGCCTCTGAAGCCCAAGGACGGAAATACCGCCCCCAGGAAACACGCGCCCATATTTTAACGGCCGCAAAAGAGCTATTTCGCACCCAAGGCTATACGCACACCTCCAGCTTAGAGATTGCGCAGCGCGCCGACGTTGCGGAAGGGTCGGTGTTTTATCACTTTGGCTCGAAAGCAAACCTGCTTGCAGCACTGGGCGCGGAATATGC
>CAKZYD010000304.1 GCA_937884085.1 uncultured Sphingomonadales bacterium
AGCTGATGATCCCGGACATGCACCAAAATCAGCGCATCGCCCCGCGCGCCGCTAAAAGGCGAGGGGTCCCCTTGTCCAGAGAGCCGGATTTGCTGACCGTCTTTTAGGCCAGCGGGGATTTTGACGCTCACGGTTTTGCCGCCTTGCAAGGCCAGTTTCTTTTCAGCCCCTAGCGCTGCGTCGACAAAATCCACAGTGATTTCATATTTCGCGTCGCTGCCGCTGGCTGTGCGGTTTTGGTTGAAGCCGCCGGCTTGACCAGGCTTGGGTCCAGCGCCGCCCCGACCAAAATTGGCGCCAAAATTTCCAAATAAGTCTTGAAAGATATCTTCTGGCGAGCCGCCGGATTCAAAGCTCCAACTACCGCTTTGTCTGCGTTCGCGCGGGCCACCTGAAAAGCCGCCAAAGCCATCGGTAAAGGTCGCACGCTTGTTGCCATCCGCGTCTATGGCGCCAGAATCATAACCCTTGCGCTTTTCCGCGTCGCCTAAGATGTCGTAGGCGGCAGTAATGGCCTTAAAGCGTTCTTGCGCGGCTGCATCGTCTTTGTTTTGGTCTGGGTGATACTTCTTTGCCAGCGATCGGTAGGCGCGTTTGATCTCGTCCGCAGACGCGGATTTAGAGACGCCCAAAACCGAATACAGATCTTTTGCCATGACCCTTGTTTGCCGACAGTGAAGCCCGAGCACGCCTTCGCGCGCCATGTACCGTGGCTATATATGGTAAACTTATGCCTAAGGTTAAAGGCCTTTCGCTGGGCGCGTCACTCTGCAAGGAGACGCCATGACCCATCGCCTGCCAAGCATGCCGTCGCATACCCAGTTTCAACAGCCGATCCGGAGCGCAAGACCTGATGGAACTCTCTGCATGCCAAGTCATCGGGCCCTTGAAAGCGGATTTGCGGTGTAATTGTTCCTGCTAACTTCCCATCGCGCCACTCCACTTTTTCGCCAGCAGGTTTCTGACTAAGGGTCATTTGCGTGAGATCGACCATCTTCGTGCGGATTTCGGGGGTAAGCTGTCTGCCCAAACGTCCGCCGCTCCAGGTGCCGGCCAGTCCCTCTAGGGGCGTGGCGATATCCGGCGGGATGGCAGCCATATCAGTGCTCGGCGGCAAAACCCATGGGGGCCCGCCCATAATGCTATCTTCATCACCGTCGCCAGGAATAGAACTGGTGGACGGCCCCGTTGATGCGCAACTGGCCAATACCAGCATTCCAGACGCCAGTGCGCTTAATAGACGAACTCTATACACATGCTTCCAAGCATTTTGTTTATTTGCCATAGCGCGCATGCTACCAGCCCGCTGACAGGGACGAAAGGGCTGAGACAACCATGGCGTTGATTGATGAAGCGGCGGATCCGTTTGCATTGTTTGAAACTTGGTTTCAGGAAGCTGAAGCCAGTGAAATCAATGATCCCAATGCCATGACAGTCGCAAGCGTTGATCGTGAGGGTTTGCCGGATGCACGCATTTTGTTGCTGAAAGGGTGGTCTCGCGATGGCTTCGTTTTTTATACCAATCTGACCAGTGAAAAGGGCGTTCAGCTGCTTGAGCAGCGCAAGGCAGCGCTGCTTTTTCATTGGAAGTCGCAGCGGCGGCAAGTGCGACTGCGCGGACCTGTTGAGCAAGTGTCCGATGAGGTTGCGGATACTTATTTCGCAACGCGTCCAAGGCAAAGCCAGCTTGGCGCTTGGGCTTCGGATCAATCGAGCCCGCTGGCTGATCGCGAGACGTTTGAAGCGCAGCTGGCGAAGTTTGAAGCGCAATTTGACGGCAAGAATGTCCCCCGGCCGCCGCATTGGTCCGGCCTGTGCCTAATGCCGTCCTTCATGGAGTTTTGGCAGGACCGCGAATTCCGTCTCCATGACCGCGTTAGATTTTCCCAGTCGCCAGCCGGATGGAGCGGCCAACGGCTATATCCTTAGTGCGTCCCAAATGAGTGAGCAAAGCATGAGCCTAATCCTGTATGGCATAAAAACCTGCGACACAGTTCGCAAAGCGCGCAAAGCATTGGAGGCCGCTGGAAAAGACGTTACCTTTGTTGATGTGCGGGTAGACGCCCTGCAGCCTGAAACCATTGCGGGCTGGTTTGCGGCTGTCGGTGCAGAGCGCTTGATCAATACACGCGGGACGACGTGGCGGAATTTGGCGGCAGACGAGCGCACCGCTGCTCTATCCAATCCAGTCGATGCCATTGCGTCCAACCCCACATTGTTTAAACGCCCGGTGATTGTTGGCAGCGATAATAAGGTCACTGTCGGTTGGACAAAAGCGGAGCAAGCATTGTGGTTGGGCGACGCCGCCTAATGGGGCGAACCCTAGCTTTTGAAACATGGGACGTCTTTACCCGTCAAAAATTTGCAGGCAATCCCCTGGCGATTGTGTGGGACGCCGATGGGCTAAGCGATGAGCAGATGCAGCGCATTGCCCGTGAATTCAATTATTCCGAGACGGTATTTGTGTGTGCGCCCGATAGTCCATCGCATATCGCTGATTTGCGAATTTTCACGCCTATGATGGAACTGCCTTTCGCCGGACATCCAACAGTGGGCGCTGCTCTGGCGCTGAAAAAGCGCTCTGGCGATGCGTTGGATGTCATGACGTTAGGCGAAGCTGCGGGCCCTGTGTCCATCACCTTTTCAACAGATGGGCAAAGTGCGTCCTTTGCGCCGCCCCAGGCGCCCAAAGTGTTGCGAACAATGGCCCTTGAGATGGAGGATGTTTTGATGGGAAGCCAGCCCGCCGAGATTGTGATTGCCTCAGCAGGCACACCCTTCGCTTTTTGCACTATGGCTGATGCTATGGCTGTCGATGCTGCTGCGCCCGGTCCATCCCTTGCCCGTTTTTTGGAGGAACTCAATGTGGTTGGGCTCTTTGTCTATGCTGAGCTTAGCGAGACGGAAATCTATGCCCGCATGTTCTGTATCGATGCCGCCGTCGCCGAGGACCCGGCCACTGGGAGCGCAGTGGCTGCGCTTGCTGCGCCGTTGATGCAGCAGTCAGATAAGGCTCGTTCCATCACCGTTCATCAGGGCGTTAAGCTGGGGCGACCGAGCGAGATACGTCTGGATTGTGGGCCAAGCGCTGGAGAGGACAGCATTCATTGCCGCGTTGGTGGACCAGCTTTACCCGTCATGTTTGGCACGCTGACATTGGACTAGCCATGCTGATTATCACTTCACCCCTACGTGGCGTAGTCCATCCCAATATCAATCGCGGCCGCTGAGAGCGTTAAGGCCGTTCCAACCGAGACAAAGTCGACACCGGTTTCTGCAATCGCTCTGATGCTATCGAGCGTGACACCGCCGGATGCTTCCAGCGGAATCTTGCCGCCAAATCTTTGGACGGCTTGGCGCAACATAGTTGGGGTCATATTGTCCAATAGGAGCGATGTTGCGCCCGCCGAGACTGCTACGTCTGCTTGTTCGAGCGTATCGCATTCAACCTGAATTTGGTCGTGTCCAGCCTCCACCGCGGCTTTGATAGCGGAGGATACGCTGCCGCAGGTCGCGATATGATTGTCTTTAATCATAATAGCATCAAACAAGCCAATACGGTGATTGACCGCGCCGCCGCAGGACGTGGCGTATTTGCTAAGCAACCGGTAGCCTGGAATTGTTTTGCGCGTGTCCAGCAGTTTGGCCTTGGCGCCGCCCATGGCCTCAACATACATCCGCGCTGTCGTCGCAATCCCGCTGAGCAATTGCAGGATGTTAAGGGCTGAGCGTTCCGCTGTTAGTAGGGCGCTGGCCACGCCTTTGACCTGGGCGATACTCTGCCCTGCGTCTACCGCAGTGCCATCTTGAGACATGGCCGCAAAGCTGCACTGGGGGTCCAGTTTTTCAAAAAACGCTTGTGCTAATGGCAGGCCGCAGACAATTGCATTCTCTCTCGCGACGATGTTTGCCGTGAGCGTCGCGGTACGCGGGATAACAGCCTGGCAGGTAATATCGCCAGCGCCCACATCTTCTGATAGGGCCTCTGCAACGAAACGATCCAGCGCCTCAGCGCTTAGAGGAAACGCGGTCAGAATTACACCTCAAGCTGGGCCGGGGCGATGTTAGACAGATCGCCGGTATTGCGCCCGCCATTGCTTGGCGGCGACATCTCCAGCATCCGCTCAAGCGGCTTAAGCGCTCTCAGCCGGATATCTTCTGGCAACTCGATCCGCGGGCTTAAGTCTCTCAGCGAAGCATAGAGTTTTTCCATCGTGTTGAGCGCCATGAAGGGACACATATTGCAGTTACAATTACCGTCCGCGCCAGGGGCTCCGATGAAAGTTTTATCAGGCCGTGCCTTTTCCATTTGATGCATGATATGCGGCTCGGTCGCGACGATGATTACGTCCGCGCCGCTGGTGGATGCGAAAGTCAGAATAGAGCTGGTGGAGCCTACATGATCCGCATGGTCCAAAATATGCGCAGGGCATTCCGGATGCGCCGCAACTGGGGCGCCAGGATATTGCGCCTTGAGCTTTAACAGCTCTTTTTCAGAGAACTGCTCGTGCACAATGCAAGAGCCTTCCCACAGCAGCATATTATCCCGGCCCGTCTTGCGTTTGATGTAGCCGCCGAGATGCTGATCCGGCGCAAAGAGGATGGGCTTATCCTCGGGGATTTGGCTTATGATGTATTCCGCATTTGAGGACGTCACGATGATGTCCGTGTGCGCTTTCACCGCTGCTGAACAATTGATGTATGTGAGCGAAATATGATCGGGATGCGCTGCGCGGAACGCTGCGAACTCTTCGGGTGGGCAGCTGTCTTCCAAGCTGCAGCCAGCATTCATATCGGGCAGGATAACGGTTTTATCGGGGCTTAAAACCTTCGCCACTTCCGCCATGAAGCGTACGCCGCAAAAGGCAATAACATCCGCATCTGTGGCCGCGGCTTTGCGGGACAAATCAAGCGAATCGCCCACAAAGTCGGCAATGTCCTGTATTTCCGGCGCTTGATAATAGTGCGCCAGAATAACGGCGTTCCGCTCTTTGCGAAGCCGCTCGATTTCTGATGCCAAATCTATATTGCGCTGACCGGGCGCATTTGAAAAGGCGGATGGAAATTCAGCTTTTGTCATAGAAAGCCCTTAGTCGTATCCCTCACCCTGTATTTGGGGCATCGGCATCAGCGTTGCAAGTTTTGTGCACTTTGGCGCTGCGAAGCAGACCGAAATTCATCTGTGATCGAAAAGCCCTTCGGCGCTAATATTTGTTGCTTTTCAATCAGATGGATGATGTGGGCGAAGACCGACTGCGCTGCGGCGGGATAAAGCGCCTGAGGTATATCCGTATAAAGCGCTTTGACGATATTCATTACTTGACCGTTTCCACCTTGAATTTGCGTGAGAATACTGTCTTCGCGTGCTTCCCGGTGTTTGATGAGCGCTTTGATAAATGGTGTTGTGTTGGTAATCGGTTGCCCATGGGTTGGCCAGATAATCTCTGGTGCAAGGTCCAGCGTCTTTGCCAGGCTGGCCATATAAGAGCCCATATGCCCGTCCGGCGGTATGACGACGCTTGTGGCCCAGCCCATGACGTGATCGCCGGCGAAAAGTGCGGCTTCTTCCTGCCAAAAATAGCACAGGTGGTTCGACAAATGGCCCGGTGTTGCGAAAACCCTCAGGGTGCCCGCGTCAAATGGTAGAACGTCGCCGTCGGACAGAATTTTGTCGGGCGCATAGGTTTCATCCAAGCTCTCATCCATCGCGGAGGAGGCCTCTCGGCTGGGTGTCTCCGTCTTCGTGCAGCCCCAGATCGGCGCGCCCGTTCGGTCTTTGAGTGCGTTACTTGCGGGGGAGTGATCTTTGTGAGTGTGGGTGACTAGAATAGCTTCGACCCGGCGTTGGCCGATGGCGCTGACCAGCCTGTCCACATGATTTTCGATCATGGGGCCTGGATCAATGACCACGCATGTCTCCGCCATGTGCAGGATATAGGTGCCGGTTCCCGTGTAGGTGAATGGACCAGCGTTATCGGCGACCACCCGGATAAGATTTGCGCTTGGGTGGTGGACGCTGGGCCCCTGCGTGTCTTCATCTTTAATGAATGGAATCACGGTTAACGCTGCATCCCTAGATGGCCTGGAAAGCTCAATTGTAGCAGCCTGGTTCTGGAAATGGAAAAGGCCCGACCGAGGGGGGGAGGGTCGGGCCTTTGAAGACAAGCCGTGGAGGGACGGCAATTTGTCTCATAAAGAATTACGCCTGTTGGATGGGTGTGGATCATTGGTGATCAAAAAAAATTTGGTCGGGGAGAGAGGATTCGAACCTCCGGCCCCTGCGTCCCGAACGCAGTGCTCTACCAGGCTGAGCTACCCCCCGAATGCAAGCCCAGCTCTTTAAGTGAAGATGGATATAGTCTCGCGGCTAACTGGGCGCAAGGATTGCGAACGCCTGATGACAAAAAAGCCCGGCACAGGGCCGAGCTTTTGAAAGTCTTGTCTTATGGCCTGTGTCTTATGGCCTGTGCATCAGGCGGAATGGCGCCGACGCGTTACCGCCAGTCCGACCAAACCCAGTCCTAGCAAAGCAAGGGTCGCGGGCTCTGAAATTTCAGTTGTGCAGCCCGGAAAATCGGGCGGAAGGTCAGCACAATCTTTTTTGGTGGCCGGCTTGTTCTGAAAATCAACATAGCCTTGGTGGCGCAGGTTGAACTTCGTCAGTTCAAGATTGCCGTCGATGTGCTCGTAGTTCACCCTAAGGTCTTCTGAAAAGTGAAACCAAACGCCAATTTTGTGTGTGCCCTGACCAAATTTGATGCCGTCATAGTCTGGGCGGGTCGGGTCGTTTAAGAAAGCAGCGTTGATGGACGTTACATCGATTTGGAACGATACTTCGCCCGTATCGGTATCGATGGTAAAGGGGTCGTTGTCGAACGACTGCAGGAAATTGCCAGGTTCGCTGAAGCTGCTGGGGCCATTTTGCCCGTTATACTCATAGGCGGTGATGCGATTATTCTTTAGATCACCGTACAGGATGGCGTATTCGCCGATGTCGCCTTTTGGATTAGGGCCGTCTGAGACAACCAACCAAAATCCGCCTTGACGATCGCCCTTTACCACTTCCGGCTTAAAGTCGATCTTGCCGCTAAAGCCTTGGTTGATGCCGTTGTCTGCATAGTGCAGCTCAAAAAATTCAAGAACATGCTTGCCTGAACCGCCCATGCCAGGGCCTGTGCGGCTATAGCCAAACGCTTCCTGTGCCTGCGCTGTTGTTGCGCCCCCAACAGCCAATGCCAAACAACCAGCAATAGCTGCAACAACTTGCCTCCAAGCCATAATTTTCACTCCGTAAGACAACTCTTGTCCGAAAGGATTTTCGGTCCTCCGACTAAAAAGCTAGCAAGAGGTATGCCAATCTATCTAGAATTTAAATATTACGGGAAAACAACGATTTAGTATAGTTAATTGTTCTCAAAGTGTTTGTGGATCTTAAATGTGTAAGTTTACTCGACGGTCTAAGTCAGGCAACAAATCTATTTCAGTGATTGGCTCGCCGCAGACCAGCAGTTGAACACTCTATTTTCACCGGTCTTGAAACTGCACCAACCCCGCTAATCAAGCGCGCTTCACTTTCTGAGCGAACTAAAGAGCTCACCCCTTATGGCGAAAAAGCGAATCCAAAAAATGTTGGCGTGAGACTTTACTGCGCAGCCACTAGTGGCCACGCTGCAAGCAGAAATGCACAATATCAGCGAGCGCATCGCGCGATGCGCAGGCCTTGAAGAGCGATAGACTGTCCATTGCTTTGTCTGCAAAATACTGGGCGCGGCGCGTGGCATCGCCAAGCGCGTTGGATTTTGCCAAAAGGTCTAAAGCATGGTCCAGGTCGCCCTCTCGAATATCGCCCTCGCTGAGCGTTCGCTTCCAAAATGCCTTTTCGATATCTGTTCCCCGCTGGAATGCAAGAATCGTTGGCAGGGTGATTTTGCCTTCTTGGAAATCATCACCAACGGTTTTCCCAAGCGAGGCTTGGTTGGCATTATAGTCGAGAACGTCATCAATAATCTGAAAGGCTAATCCCAGGTTTCGACCGTAGGAGGCAAGAGCGGCTTCCTCGCGTTCTGGCCTCTCCGCCACAACGGCTGCGATTTGACAAGCTGCAGCAAAGAGCGCCGCTGTTTTCGAGCCAATCACGTCCATATACGTGTCTTCATCCGTGCTGAGGTCGGCCACTGTCATCATTTGTTGGACTTCGCCCTCGGCGATAACAGAGGACGCAGAAGACAGGATTTTCAAAACCTTCAAAGAGCCATCTTCAACCATGAGCTCAAACGCGCGCGAAAATAGAAAATCGCCTACTAACACGCTGGCCTGATTGCCCCAGACAGCATTGGCGGTGTCTTTCCCGCGCCTCAGCTCGCTTTCATCGACAACATCGTCGTGTAGCAACGTGGCGGTGTGTATGAATTCGACGCAGGCAGCCAGTTTGCAATGCCGCTTGCCTTCATATCCAACAAGCTTGCTGCTGGCTAAGGTCAACATCGGACGAAGGCGTTTTCCGCCACTTGCAATCAAGTGACCAGCCAGCTGCGGTATCAGGCTGACAGGGCTTTGCATTCGATCCAGGATGGTCGTATTAACCAAAGCCATATCGTCGGCGACGAGTGATTGCAGAGTGGTCAAGGCATCGACGTTTTTGTTTTGTCGATCCGTGGTGCGACGCAGCGGCGTTACGTTAGACACAAATTTCCCCAAGCTGCGCGTTGTGCGCGTGTTGTTTGATCACGTGCTAGCCGAAAAGGATTGAAGTTACCAGTGCGATGGGGTCTCGTGCGTCATCTAGCCAACTATGAGACCGCTTGCTTGTGGACGAATTGCTACGGACGACAGATGCAGTGCTTTTGAATTGGGTGAAATCCGTACTGAAAGATCAAGGTATTCAATCCTTTGAGATGGACAGGCATATGAGCATCTTAGAGGGGAGTATTGGCGCGCTTGTGCCCCGGCGGCTGATGGTAGAGAGCCATCATGTGGCGCGTGCCAGATCCATTTTAGTGGATGCAGGGCTTTCAAAGCATATGCAAGTCAAGGATTAAGGGTTGCTGTTCTAATAAACCTTGTGGCAACCCAACGCCGATATCACGAGGGAAAAACTAGATCGTCGCTGTTTATGTTCGCAAGACTCGAAAAATTCCTATCATATTTGCCTTGGACGGGCGATCCAAAGCCCATCGTTCCCGTGGTGCGCATGTCAGGTGTCATTGGCGAAGGGCAGCGCTTTAGTCAGGCGCTCAACCTGCAAGGCACCGCTCCTCTGCTGGAAAAGGCCTTTGGTATCAAGGACGCGAAGGCAATTGCGATTGTGATCAATTCGCCAGGTGGCTCACCGGTTCAATCGGGCCTGATCTTTAGCCGTATTCGCCAATTGGCAGAGGAGAAGGAAAAGAAGGTCATCGTGTTTGCCGAAGATGTGGCTGCATCCGGCGGCTACTTAATTGCTTGCGCTGGTGATGAGATTTATGCCCATGAGGCAAGTGTTGTCGGCTCTATCGGCGTCATATCCGCTGGATTTGGCTTCGTTGGCCTTCTAGAGAAAATCGGCATTGATCGGCGCGTCTACACGGCTGGCGAAAGTAAATCCATGCTGGACCCTTTTCAGCCTGAGAAGGAAGATGATATCGCCCGCCTGAAGCAGTTGCAGGGCGAAATTCACACCTACTTCAAAGATTTGGTGCGAAACAGCCGCGGCGAACGCCTAAAGGCCCCGCGCAAACAATTGTTCAGTGGGGAAGTCTGGGTTGGCGAAAAAGCAGTACGTGCCGGTTTGATCGACGGTGTGGGTAACGTTAGAGACGTTTTGCGGGAAAAATTCGGTAAAGAGGTGCGTTTGCCGGTTATGAATGCACGGCGTCGTTTACGCGTGCCGTTTGTTTCAACACGTCAAGCGCCCAACCCTGTAAAAGACCTTCTAGCGCAGCTGAGGTCGGAAGCGTTGTGGGCGCAAAACGGCCAATAGGCCGTAAACCTGGGGAAGGCTAGACTATGGCGAACGAACACGCTGCAGACGCTGATGACCTGGCGCTTTACCGCCAGAGTATAGATAATTTCGACGCGGCCTTGATCCACATCTTAGCGGAACGTTTCAAAATCACTCAGAAGGTCGGCGCGCTCAAGGCCCGCAGCGGTATGCCTGCTGCCGATAAAGATCGAGAGCGGGCGCAAATCCAGAGACTGCGAACGCTGGCAGCCAGCGCTGACCTCGACCCTGATTTTTCTGAAAAGTTCCTTCAGTTCATTGTGACCGAAGTCATTCGCCACCATGAGCAACTGCAGCGGTGAGTGCCGTGACGTCTGGCCCAAAAACAATTTTGACTTTGACCCATGATTACTTGCCGCAATCCATCAACGGACTGATTATATCGACCGATACGGAGGCAGCAGCGCTTACTGCTACTGGGCGCTATACGTCCCACATATTGACTACACTCAAACTAGATCGTCGATCGCTCACCTATTGGCGCGTCAGGTTTACCGAAGC
>CAKZYD010000305.1 GCA_937884085.1 uncultured Sphingomonadales bacterium
CACACCCAAAAGGCGTCTTTGGTCCACCGCTTTAGCGGCGCGCGAGAAACGACGCCTGGACTGCGTCGCGTCGTCGGTTGCGATGCTATGGCATCGCGCCGCTCCTAACTCCTTGCCAGGCTTCGTTTCTCGCCGCGTCACGGGCATCTCCATGTATGAGTTTACCGCCTAGTAAAGGAAATAGCGCTGTGCCATGGGGACGACCTCTGCAGGCTGACAGGTAAGCAGCTCGCCATCCGCGCGCACTTCGTAGGTCTCCGGGTCGACCTCAATGGTCGGCAGAGCAGCGTTGAGCGTCAAATCGGCTTTGCCAATGCCGCGCGTCTTTTCGACCGGCAGTGGCGCCTTGGCCAGGCCGAGGTCAGACGCGATACCGCCGTCATGCGCTGCGTTGGAGACGAAGGGGACGCTGGTCGATATTTGCGCGCCTGCATAAGCGCCAAACATGGGCCGCATGTGGACGGGCTGCGGTGTGGGGATGGAGGCATTGGGATCGCCCATGGGCGCAGCCGCCACCATACCGCCCAGCATGACGATGTCTGGCTTGACGCCAAAAAAGGCCGGGGACCAGAGGACCAAATCCGCGCGCTTGCCTTCTTCGATGGAGCCGATATGGGCCGACATGCCTTGGGCAATGGCGGGGGTGATGGTGTATTTGGCTATGTAGCGTTTTACCCGGGCGTTGTCGGACGTATCCGGATCGCCTTCAAGCGGCCCACGCTGGCGCTTCATTTTGTCAGCCGTTTGCCAGGTCCGGATGATAGTCTCGCCCACGCGGCCCATGGCTTGGCTGTCTGAGGCGATAATGGAAAAGGCGCCCAGATCGTGCAGGATATCTTCTGCCGCAATGGTCTCGCGGCGGATGCGGCTTTCGGCAAAGGCGATGTCTTCCGGGATCGATTTATCCAGGTGATGGCAGACCATGAGCATGTCGAGATGCTCCGCCACTGTGTTCTGCGTGAAGGGCCGGGTCGGGGTGGTCGACGAAGGCAAAACGTTCGCAAGGCCGCAGACTTTGATGATGTCTGGCGCATGGCCGCCCCCTGCCCCTTCGGTATGGAAGGCGTGGATCGTCCGGTCGCCAATGGCCTCGATAGTGGATTCCACAAAGCCAGATTCATTGAGCGTATCGGTGTGGATCATCACCTGGATGTCACGCGCATCTGCCACGCCAAGGCAACAATCAATGGCGGCAGGCGTCGTGCCCCAGTCTTCGTGCAGCTTTAGAGCGCAGGCCCCAGCCAACACTTGCTCCTCGAGCGCTGCGGGCAGCGACGCGTTGCCCTTGCCGGACAGGCCAATGTTCATGGGGAAAGCGTCAGCGGCTTGCAGCATTTTGCCAATATGCCAGGGCCCCGGCGTGCACGTGGTGGCAAGCGTCCCATGATTGGGCCCTGTGCCGCCGCCCAGCATACTGGTGACCCCACTCATCAGCGCTTCTTCAATCTGCTGCGGGCAAATGAAATGGATATGACTGTCAAAAGCCCCTGCGGTCAGGATTTTGCCTTCGCCTGCGAGGATTTCGGTTGCGGGGCCGATAATGATGTCGACGCCGGGCTGGATATCGGGATTGCCCGCTTTGCCAATCTTAGCGATGACGCCGTCTTTCAGGCCCACATCAGCTTTATAGATACCGGTATAGTCAACGATGAGCGCATTGGTGATAACGGTATCGACCGCACCATCTGCACGCGTCACTTGAGACTGGCCCATGCCGTCGCGGATAACCTTGCCACCGCCGAATTTGACCTCTTCACCATAGATGGTCAGGTCGCGTTCCACCTCGATAATGAGCGCGGTGTCCGCCAGACGCACGCGGTCGCCGGTCGTGGGGCCATAGATGGCGGCATAGTCGGCGCGGGAAATCATAAGGGACCCATCACATCGGCTCTAAAGCCGTAAACTGTTTGGCCACCTGCCAGCTTCACCAAGGTCACATCGCGTGCCTGGCCTGGCTCAAAGCGAACGGCTGTTCCCGCCGGTATGTTGAGCCGAAAGCCGCGCGCGGCAGCCCGGTCAAAGTCAAGCGACGGATTGACTTCAAAGAAATGGTAATGGGAGCCCACCTGGACAGGGCGGTCGCCCGTATTGGTCACCTTGAGAGTGACCGTCTCTCGCCCAGCATTGAGCTCAATCTCGCCAGGCGCAGGGAATACCTCGCCCGGCCGCATTGAAGGCTTAGCCCCGTGCTTTACGGGTTACGCGCAGCGCCAATAGAGATGCGCCAACGCCCAAGCCAAGCGCCAAAGCGCCTTGTGCAGCATGGCTCACAATCGCGTGGCTGATGCTTTCCAGCAGGCCCATTTGCGCGTGGTCGCCATGGTGCGCCAAAGCGGATACAGGCGTCAGTGCCGCCGCTGCGGTTAGAATTGCATTAATTTTCATTGTCCCTCTCCAAAGCGTTTAACGAATAGGATTATGCACAGTCACAAGCTTTACACCATCCGGAAAGGTGGCTTCCACCTGAATATTCTCAATCATATCCGCAACGCCCTCCATCACCTGGCCGCGCGTTAAAACCGCGGCGCCGGCTTCCATGAGGTCTGCAACGCTGCGCCCGTCGCGCGCGCCTTCGACCACATAGTCGGTGATGATAGCAATGGCTTCCGGATGATTGAGTTTCACACCGCGTTTCAGGCGCCGCTCTGCCACCATGGCAGCCATGGAGATGAGAAGCTTGTCTTTTTCCCGCGGCAATAAATGCATGGTCCCTCCTCTACAAACGCCAAACGCGCGGCATATCGACCTTCAACGCTGCTAAAATCCCTCCAAGCGCGGGCCAAAGCCGATAACTGTCTGGCGCGATACATCGTATGACGGTCTTGTCGGTTCCTGCAACCGTCCAGTGCGAGAGGGCTGCGTGAATGCCCAAATCTTCGACCAATGTCTTAGGCAAATTGGCTGCCTGGGGACCGATTATGAGAAGTGTTGCCATAGCCTGCATGCCCGCAAGACACGCCTTTGCCCGCAAATTGCCATCAAGAGTCGCCGCTTCCGCATGCACCAATGCGCCGTCCACGTGCACGCGCCAGCAATCTTTCAGGCACCCTTCATCAAACTGCTCTCCGCGCGCTGTTCTGCCTAGGGTGATGCTCTCCAAAAGAACTAGCGTCGCATCGGGCGCCATATCCACCGAGAGATTTCGATGGAGGCGGGCACCCTCAAACATCAGGGTATCTTGCGGGCACCACAGCAACGTGGCGCTCGGTTCAACGGTCAGCTTGTTTTTGACGCGAACATCTGGGCCAAGCGATTTGTATATCTTTTCGGACGCCTGCGGCGTCACCATGACTCTAGAACCCGCATGGGCGGTGACATCACAGGACATGCTGTCCCCGCCGGTCAGCCCACCGCTGGTATTCACAAGCACGGCCTCAAGCGGGCCGCCGCTATGGACCTGCGGGAAAAACGCTTTGTAAGCGCCCTCCTGTCGTAAACGGCTCAGTCGGCTCTGGCCATCCAGGTGTTTTACGCCGACAGACAGCGCCCCGTGTGTGCGCGGCAGAATGATTTCAGCGGGTTCAACCATAGCAGAAAGTCTCGCATTTTGGGTGGCCATGCGCAAGGATAGCCCCGTAAGCAGGGAGAGCTACAGCAACTATGACACCCCCAAAAATCGCCGTTCTAGGCTCGGTTAATCTGGATTTCGTCATCCGCACAGCGCGGCTGCCAGTGGCGGGCGAGACCGTCAGCGAAGGCCATTTCTTCACCACCCCCGGCGGCAAAGGCGGCAATCAAGCTTTAGCGGCGCGTAAACTGGGCGCCGACGTCACACTCTACGCAAGCGTTGGCGATGACCCCTATGCGGACGCGGCCTTGGAGAATCTCAAAGCCGAAGGCGTCGACGTGAGCCAACGCCTCATCCAAACAGAGGCGAAGACAGGGGCCGCTTTCATCAATGTGGCCGATGATGGGGAGAACCAAATCGCGGTCGCATCCGGCGCAAACGCCCTTTACACTCCAGATTTAGCGCCCAAAATTGACGCCGACTGGATAATCGCCCAACTGGAAATCAATCCGGAAACTATCTTGAAAGCTGCTGAACAAAGTGAGGCAAAACTGTGCATCAACGCAGCGCCTGTCAAACCGCTGCCGGAAGCGCTGCTCGCCAGGACGGACCTCCTTATCGTCAATGAAATTGAGCATAGTTATTACGCCGAGGCGCTCGCGGCTCATCAGGGGCTGGTAGCCCTCACGCTGGGTAGCAAAGGGGCGGTGCTGCTTGAAAATGGCACTGAAATCGCCAAATCGCCCGCCCCAACCGTTGGTGTGGTGGATACCACGGGTGCGGGCGACTGCTTTGTTGCGGCGCTAACTGTGTTTTTCGCAGAAGGCCAAACGCCCAGCCAGGCCTTGAATGCCGCTTGCATATGCGGCGCACTTGCCACCACGCAGCTTGGAGCACAAGCGGGCACGCCCCGCCGTGCGGATGTCTTGGCCAGCCTTTAAGCAAGCCAAGGCTTAGCGTAGCAGACTAGCTGTTAAAACACTGCGAGCGCATCTCTTTCCACCGCTCGCCGAGCCGGGTAACGCGGCCTAGCGTCTCAGAATCAGAATTGCCCAGGTCAATCATCACTTGGAACTCGCTTTTCCCACTCTCAATTTCCGCGCCAATATTCTGCTGGAATTCTGCGAAAAAGGTCATGTCTTCTGAGGTGACATTCTTGGCGAACTTATCCGCCATGCAATCGCAAACATCTTTGCGCTCCCCACCCTGCTCACATGCAGAGGCCAACACAGCCTGCTCTTCTGACCCCCCGCCACAGGCGGTGAGACCGATAGCACTAAAGATGATGATGAAAATTGACTTCGATTGCTTCGATTGCATTGTGCGCCCCTTTACTGTCAAAGCTCAAACTCTGTCTCTTCTTCCACGACAACATTTTAATCTAAAATGAACAGACTTTTGCCGATGTCCCATGGCCATCATAAGAAGTCAAACAAAGGCTCGTTTAAGCAGTTTAACTGAACCTATTGGTTGTCCCGGGCGTATACTACATATTGGTCAGGGGTTTTTATGAACCAGCCACTGAGACAGACGCAAGCGTTGCTAGATACAGCGCAGCCAACCGCTACACCGCCAGCAGCAACTGCGCAGAAGACGCAGATTGTTGTGGTCGGCGGCGGCGCGGGCGGGCTTGAGTTGGTGACACGGCTGGGCCGCACCTTCGGCCGCGAGGCGTTCGACATTATTCTTTTGGAACGCAACTCCACCCATATCTGGAAGCCTTTGCTACATGAAGTCGCCGCTGGGTCGCTCGATGCCAATTTGGACGAGGTGGGCTATCGCGGCCACGGCCATGTCAATAAATACCGGTTCTTTTTAGGTACCTTGAAAGACATAGACCGGGATAATGGTCAGGTCGTTGTAGCCCCGATTTTGGATGAAAACGGCGATGAAATCATGGGCGAACATCGCATTCGCTATGATTATCTGGTGATTGCCGTCGGGTCGGTTGCCAACGATTTTGGTGTCGACGGCGTTGCCGACCATTGCCTCTTCCTAGAAAGCCGCGGCGAAGCAGACCGTTTCCGACAAAAATTGCTCAATCAATGCCTGCGGGTTTCCCGCACCATGATGTTTGCGCCTGGCGTTGAGCAGGATGTTGAAATCGCCATCGTTGGCGGCGGAGCAACGGGAGTTGAATTGGCTGCTGAGCTTTATAACGCAGCCAGTGCGCTAAAGCACTACGGCCTTGAAGTCTTTGATGAAAAGCGCCTGAAAGTGACCCTGCTCGAAGCCGGCCCGCGTATCTTGCCAGCCTTGCCAGAACACGTATCCCAAGCCGCTCAAGCACAGTTAGAGGCCTTGGGTGTCCATGTGCAAACCAATGCGCAAGTGGTCAAAGTGACGGACCAAGCGATGCATTTAAAGGATGGTACTGTCGTGCCGGCCGCCCTCAAAGTCTGGGCCGCTGGCGTAAAGGCCCCTGCCTTCTTAAAAGGCATCGCTGGCCTGGAAACAGGCCGCAACAACCAACTGGTGGTTCAGCCGACTTTGCAAGCAACGCGCGATGAGCACATCTTTGCCATTGGCGATTGTGCCTGCTTCATTCCAGACGGCGCGGACCGGCCTATTCCGCCACGCGCCCAAGCGGCCCACCAAATGGCGGAGACCGTGTTTAAGAACATTCGCGCCATGATAAATGGCAAGAAACTAAAGCCTTTTGTCTATCAAGATCGTGGGTCACTCGTTTCTCTCTCGCGCTTTTCAACGCTTGGCATGCTCATGGGCAACCTGATGGGCAAGGGGATGAGCGTTGAAGGGCGCGCAGCGCGTTTCATGTATGTATCGCTCTATCAAATGCACCTGATTGCCATCCACGGATGGCTGCGCGGCGTCTTCACAATTGTGGTATCGCATTTCAATCGGGTTGTGCGTCCGAAACTCAAATTCCACTAGCGTCTCAACGTTTCTTAAAGAGCTTTAGAGACTTTGCTCTAGCCAGTCGTTGAGAGGGGCAAACCGGGCATAGCTGGCAAGCGTCTGCTCAACCAGCGTTTCCTCCATCGCACGTCTGGGGTCTTGATCTAGCCATAACGCCAGACCTTTGCGCTTGAGCAGTTCGGCGCGCGGATGGTCCTTATCAAATCCGCTTGGTACGCGCTTTAGGGGCGGCGCATTGAGCCGTGCGCCATCAGCCAAAAAGGCATCCAGAATTTCTTGTAATGCTGGGCCGCGTGGCCCCGCGACCGCTTGGCGATACGCGTTGAGTTGATCACCTTCGAATTTAAACAAACCCGCACCGAGGACCAGATTATCGGGCTGCAAGCCAAAGAAAAGCGCTGTTGGAGCCCCTTCCTTGCGAAATAGGATATGTAGATGCGCGTTGTAGGGCGTCTTATCCTTCGTAAACCGAATATCGCGATTGATGCGAAACACCTTGGCGCTGTGAAGCGTTCCGGTATGGGCATGCAGCGCCTGTGTCATAGCCGAGCAAAAGGCCTTCGCTGGGTTTTTAACGTCAGCCTCGTAGGTCTTTTTGTGGGCCGCAAACCAATCGCGCGTGTTGTTTGCCTTGAGGTCGCTTAAAAAGTGAAGCGCATCCTCTGAGAAGCCATGAAAGAAACCCAAGTCATCCATATGCGTCCGCCCTTCCTCAATGTTGCTCTCACAAGCCCTAAGACCTAGCGCTCATCAGTAAAACCAGGTTGGCTTCGTTTGTGGAGACGCTGCGCCATCAGCCTTCTATCGCGCCAGCGTTGGCCTTGGGAGACCCGATCTGCCGGAATCTTCGCCTCCATCGCGTTGGCCACCGTGTCGACAAGCGCGGGTGACCAATCATAGTCGCGGCAAAGCTCCTTGCTGGTGGATTGAAAGGCGTCCCCCAACAACCGGACATAATCGCGAAAGCCACCTGATGCATTAAGGTGCCCTGTCATAAACGGCCCCATGAAAGACCAGCGCAAGCCCAATCCGTCGGACATCGCACGGTCCAGATCCTCCGCGCTACAATAGCCTTCGCCGACAAGAAACATCGCTTCCGACAAGACAGCAGACTGCAGCCTGTTGAGGAGGAAGGCCTTGATCTCCTTTTTGAGCACAATAGGCGACATACCGCTGCTGACCATCAGCGCCTGGGTGCGTTCCAAGAGATCTGGATCAGTGCCGGGATGACCGCAGAGTTCAACCAAGGGAATCAGATAAGGCGGATTAAAGGGATGGGCGACCAAGCAACGTGATGGATGCTGCGTGCCCCCCACAAATTGTGAACTCAGAAAAGCAGAGGACGAGCTGGCAATGACCACATCAGGCGGCGCAAGCGAATCAATTTCCTCAAACACAGTGCATTTTATGCTCAAATCTTCTTTCACGGATTCTTGCACATGAACAGCGCCATCCACTGCGGCCGCAAGGCTAGGTGCAATCGCAATTCGATCAAGCAGGAGGTCATCCTCGCCCACTAGCCCCGCCGATTTCAAATCATCTACATTTTGACCGATCAAGACCAAGGCCTGCTGGACCGCGTCGTCGTCACGGTCGTAGAGCCTTACGGCATGACCGCCGCGCGCGAACGCAATGGCCCAAGCCCGTCCAACATTACCAGCGCCAACACATGCAAGATTTGCCATAGATCCCTCGTTTTGCGCTATGAGATGGCCGCGCGTAGCTCTCTCGTCTAGAGCTTTAGGGGATACATCCACTTAGTGGGAGTCTTGCGCCTTCAGCCGCGCTGTAAACTGCGCGAAGTCCCGGGCAATCCACGCGGCGCCAGCCTCAAGGAGCTGGGCAGCATGGCCTTCATAGCTATGCCCGCCGCCGGTAAATCCGCAGACCGACATACCAGCCTCCACCCCGGAGCGCACGCCATTCACACTGTCTTCAACAACAAGGCACTGCGCTGGCGTCTGGCCTAATTTATCTGCAGTATAGAGATAGATGTCAGGATGTGGCTTGCCTTGATCAACACGGTCAGCGGAATAGACATGGGGCTCAAACAACGCCCACAGCCCCGTGTGCTTCAATTTGGTTTCGAGACGATCCGTTGCTGATGACGATGCAACTGCAACAGGTCCTTTAAGCCCAGCCACCGCCGTTTCAGCGCCCGCAATTGCTTCCAACGGCGTGGGCGACAAACGCCGTTGGTTGTAAAGCTCTTCGAAAAAATCCTTTGGTGGCGGCGCACCGTTGGCCTCCACATAGGCCTCAGTCAAAACTGCGAAAAGCTGATCGTCGCGCATGCCGGAAAATTGCTCAATCAGCTCTGTAGGCGACCAATCCAGCCCATGCGTGCGCAGGAAAGCAGCGGATTCCTCCAAGCCTATGATCTCTGAATCCACCAGAACGCCATCACAATCGAAAATCACTGCGTCGACGCGTCCCCCCTCCCCTGCGTGTAAATCTATCATGTAACGCCACAAGGCTGTTTTCATCGCGCACTAAAGCAGCCTATAGCTGTCGGCGGAAGTTAAAACACAAGGGTCAAACTTTATGGCAGTATCAGGGCCAGCGGACACGGTCGATACACCACAGGTTTCCAGCGAAGAGTGGCGTGATGCCATGGGACAGTTTCCGTCCGGCGTGACCGTGGTTACCAGCTGGGACGGCGAGGACGCTGTTGGGTCCACAGTCAGTTCCTTCTGCTCCGTTGCTTTAGAGCCTCCACTGTTGTTGGTGTGTATCAACAAAGAAAACCCCCTATCAGCCCCGGTGGCAAAAGCCGGTGTTTTTGGCGTCCACATCCTGGCGGAAACCGGCGGCGACCTTGCCATGCGCTTTGCCACCGCGCCCGATGAGGAACGCTTTGAAGACCTGGACTATGGCGGGCTTGAAGGCGGTGCACCGCACATCGCGGGTGCTCCAGTCTTCATTGATTGCATTGTTGAAAACCGCCACGCCGCAGGAACACACGACATCATCATCGGTCGTGGGGTACGCATCTTAAAAGGGGACGAGGCCTCGCCTCTGGTCTACTATCGCGGCGGCTTCATCAAGGCAGCAGCAAGCTAACAGAAAACTCCGTCAGCGCCCCACTTATTCGGCGGCTTCGTCCAGCACGCCCTCAGCCGTATCCAGCTCACCAACCATGTCATCCGTCGGCACGGCATGCGGCGGCGCCTTTTCGACAACACGCCCCGGGTTGGGATTAAACCAAAGCCGAGCAACGTCTGGCCGGGAGTAGTGCCCCACGGGGTCGGCAGCGCCTTTCGCCAGCGCAATTTGGCTGAGGTCTATGTCTGCATAGACGAGGCCTTCGACACCATCGCCCAGCGGCTCTGCCAAGGGGCGGCCATCTGGGCCATAAATCATTGCGCCGATGCCGCCTGCGGGCAGTAGCGCCTTCTTCGCATCCGTGTCGCACAGCATGGCCTGCATCTCATCGCTCACCAGGCCCCAGGCGGCGAGGACGAAGCATTGGCCTTCAACCGCATATATCTGGCTGGCCGCCATATTGACTTCAGGCCCCAAGGCATAGGCATTGCCGTCATAGAGGGTGGAACTGGGCCATGAGGCAACATGGATTTGCTCATACTGAGAGAACATAATCATCTTGTTGAGGGGATTGACGTGTTCCCAGCAGCACAACTGGCCAACGCGGCCTAGGGATGTCTCTGTGACGATGAAATCACTGCCATCGCCCTCGCCAAAAATCGTCCGCTCCACGTGAGTCGCCTTGAGCTTGCGGCGCGTAAAAGCGGTGTTTGTACCGGGGTCAACAAACAGCTGGGCAATGTAAAGACTGCCGCCACTGCGCTCAGAAAATCCCAGGACCAACGTTATGTCATTCGCATGTGCTGCTTCGATAAGTTTTTTGATTTCCGGGCCGTCTGATTCCAAGCAGTTCTCAAAATGACGAGCGACAAATTGCATCCCCCAAGCCGGGCTGTCGAGCCAAGCCCACCAAGGATAGCCTGGAATCCAGCATTCTGGAAAAGCAATCAGCTTGGCTCCATTGGCGGCAGCTTCCTCCATTAGGCCAATGGCCTTTTCTACACCCGCTGCTGCATCGAGAAAGGCAGGCGCGGCTTGAACTGCAGCGGCTTTGAAGGGGGCATATGCCATGAAAATTCTCCAAATATGTGTTGAGTAGAAACCTACCCAGAGGCGTCTTGCAACGGTTGCATGGTGCGCCCATCCTCGGCAAATGTCTGGCCCCAAGCGGCAAACAATGTTGACTCGCACGGCACAGGGTGCAGATAAAAAGAGTGAGGAGACGGAGAGGACAGACGGATGACAGAGACCGTCACACTGTCAACACGAGACCTGAATTACGCACAAAAACTGAGTTTTTGGCGCGATTATGTGTGCCAAACCTTTGTCGACCTAAACTGCGAAAATGCAGCAAAAGATAGTTTCGAAGGCGAAATCACCAGCCGCGATGCAGGCGACATGCGCTACTCCAACGTGTGGTCTCGGCCGCAGCGCGTTGTTCGGGATAAATCTCGGATATCGCGCTCCAATGATGATTGCTTCCTTGTCAGTATGCAGCTCACAGGCCAAGGCCACGTCATACAAGCCGGCCGGACAGCGACCCTCAATCCAGGCGAGTTCGCTCTCTACGATGTCACCCGGCCCTACAGCCTTATTTTTGAGGGCGATTACCAACAGCTCGTTCTGACCCTGCCGCGTAAGACGCTGCTGGAACGCTTCTCTGAGGCAGAATCCACCACTGCTGTCGCCGTTTCGGGCTCGCACAGCGCAACGCAACTCGCGACTACGCTGTTCACCCAGATTTCAACGCACCTGCCGCAGCTCGATAGTTTCACCGTTCAGAAACTGCAAAGCGATGCCGTGGATTTGTTGGTTGATGCCCTGCGCATGCAAACCGCAGCCACGCTCCCGCAGCAGGGCCAAAGCCAAACGCTGCTCACACAGCGTATTTTGCGCTTTATCGACGCCAATTTGGGGGACACGGAGCTACGGCCAGAGACGATTGCTGCCGCGCATGGGATTTCAGAGCGCTATTTGCGAAAACTTTTTGAGAGCAGAACGTTAGGCGTGGCCGACTATATTTGGCGGCGGCGTCTAGAGCACGCCCGGCTCGACCTCTGCAACCCAAACAAGGCGCATATATCACTCGCGTCGATTGCATTCGATTGGGCCTTTAAAGACCCAAGCCATTTCTCAAGGGCCTTCAAAAGCGCCTTTGGCCTGAGCCCGCGCGAAGCGCGCCGCCAAGCCATGCACTAGATTTTCGTGGTCGTCGTCAAATTGAGGCGGCGAATGATTTCTTCAAAGATTTCAAGCTCTTCTTCCATCTTCGCCACAGTTTGATTTGTGCTGAGTGGCTCGGATATGTCGCCGATTTCAAACAATGGTTCGCGGACATCGACCGCCATGAAAAGAGAGCCCTTATCAAAGGCCGCACATAGGGGCTTGTCTTTGAACAAACGCCTTAAAAGCCGCATGCGGTCCATGAACGTCGGCGTGAGAATATAGCGCGCTTCGACCTGGTCGTTGGCATAGACATCAAACACTTTTTCAAACACTGGGTCTTCAAGCTTGACCCGTTCGAGACCATGGCGCTTAGTTCCTAGCCAGCCCATCAGTCCTTGGCGCGGCAGGATCAGTGTCCGGCGGTGAAAATCCTTCACGTTAAACTCAATTTCGACCATTAGCCCACGAAAGACAGTTTCCCATCGTGTACGTTTGCCAGAACGGCGCTTTTCTTCCAGATGGCATTCAAAGAGCCGGAGCGGAACGCCTTGAACAGTGCCTTTGAATTCATCCTCATAACTGGCGCGGTCCGTGCCAGACGGCACCAACCCTAGAAGTGCAAACGCATCCTCATGACCGCGGCCAAAGAGTTGCGGGGAATAAGAGAGGCCATGGCGTTCGCTTAGGACGTTAAGAACCCGGTTTTTGATTCGGCTTTTAAAGTCTTTAATGGGGCGCTGGGCATACATATGAAGCCCCGCCAGCGCGATGACATTCAATACAATGAAGGGCTGCAAAAAATTGGTTGTCACATCACCAAGCAGCCACAGGAGGCCATCCACCAACGCAATCAATGGGCCCAAATAGAGATAGCGCTCCTTGCTGCTCTTCAGCGCCGAGACACGGTCTACATCCTGTGCATCAAGCCATTCGTCTAGGCGCTCGCGCACTGTGTCGGACGGGACATCCGGCGTCTCTGGCATGATGTTCATCAGCTGCTTAGGCGCTGAAGAACTCAGCAGCGCTCACCGGCGCCTTGTCCGCTTCAGGCATTTCGAAGAACGGCATGGGTTTCACCTTCACCCAGCCGGCGACCATGCTAGAGGGGAAGATTTCAATGGCGTTTTTGAGATCCTCTGTCGCGCTGTTATAGAAGCGGCGCGCAGCTGCGATTTGGCCTTCGACCTCCTCATACGTCTGCTGCGCTTGCTGCATGGCTTCCACAAAACGCGGCTCTGGGTAATTCTCTGCGACTGCAAAAATCTGACGCATGGCCCCTGTAAGAGCAGCTTCAGCCGTAAGATGGCGCTGCTTGGCATCCGCATCTTTTGGGTCGCTTGGCTCGGCCTCCGCAGCAGCTGTGCGCAGCCGCGTTGCCTCTTCAATCAGCGCGATTTCCTTGGTCATGGTTTCCTTGGCAATCGCCAAGACATTGGGAATGAGATCACGGCGCTTTTTCAGCTGCACATCAACGCTCGATAGAGCCGAGAGCGCGGCATTGCGCTTTTGGATAACCTGGATATAGAGGATGTACAAAATCACCGCAATGGCGACGATAATGATAAGAATAATGGTAGAGACGGACATGCTTTACTTCCTTGTAGCCTTTGGCTGAACCATATCCGGCAGTGGGTATAGGTTTCTTTAAGATCTAGCCCGTCCTGGCCACCACTTTATCGTCATCAAGCAGCGCAATTTCGCCATCCAAATAGCCGATTTCATACAGAACGTCTTCCATATGCTCGCGAAGCGCTCAGGATAAAGGCACGGTCAGAAGGCAATCGGCCGGGCCGTGAGCTTCAAAGCGAAGCTGATAAAGTAGCGCGCCGCCCCTCTTGCCGTCCAGCCATCATCGCTGAGCACTCCTTAAGTTCCTAAACGAAGCGAATTAGCAAAAAAGCAACCAGGGAAGCAGCCGTTTTCAACAAAATCAGTGTTTCGCCGCGTTAGTATTAATGCATAAGCTTTCGATGATCCGATGTTTGCATTTTATTTAATTTGGCTCCTACACGACAGTACAGCGGTATACGAAAGATCAGCAATGGAACACAATATGCGTGCTGTCATAAAAATCCTGTAGTGCAAAACCAACAAACAGTAGGATGAGGTCAGTGGACAGTCACTGTAATTTGATATTTCTATCATCATGATATCATTGACTTTCTTGCAAAGGAAGGAGACGTGAGGTCTGGTCAAGTCGGGAACGGCCTATCGAAAGAGATCGACAGGCCTGAAGACATTGGAAATGTATGAAAAGTTCATTGCATCAACGGAAGGGACAGACTGGCTCAAGCACAGGTCTTGCCCAGTCAGAAGAATTTGGAATCCAACGATGACCAAAGCGATCGTCCATATAGGTTATCACAAGACGTCGACGACGTGGTTTCAAAAGCGATTTTACCCAGCTGTTGAAAATGTACGCTACATTCCACGCAACCGCGTTCGCGAGGTGTTTTTAGAAGATACCGCTTTTCATTTTGAAGCTAAGCGAGCACACGCAAAACTTGAAACCGATAAAGATGAAACGATCGCTATTTGTGAAGAGGGCTTGAGCGGCTATCTGCATACCGGCGGACTCGCTGGTTATCTCTCAAAAGAAATGGCCTATCGCATAAAGGCCATCTTCCCAGATGCACATATCGTTATCTTCGTACGAAACCAGTATTCTATGATTGCCGCAAGCTATCGCCAATATATTAAAGGCGGCGGTACCTATTCGATTCGTCGATATCTGTTCGCCGAAGATTATCTGCAAGGCGCTCGGGCCGAAATCGCTAAATGCCCTCGCTTTACATTTGATCATTTCGAATATGTACCACTTGTGTCGCATTATCAGAGTCTATTTGGCGCCGAGAACGTCCATGTATTCCCGTATGAAATGTTAAAGGAAACGCCGGAAGGGTTTCTATCGAATTTCGCCCGACGTCTCGACCTTGAAATCAATCTTGAAAAATTGGTGCAGTCTGCTTCGAACCGCTCCTATGGCGTTGGCACGATGTGGATCGTTCGGCTTTTGCACCATCTCACGAACAGATCCGTTTTCGACAAGCATTATGTTATCCATATCCCCTATTGGTATGAACTTGTCAGGGGCGTTGGCGAGGTACTAAACAAACTACCTGGACTTAACTGGTTTCCCGGATCAGAGGCGTTTCTGGGACGGCGTCTTAGCGGATGGATCGCGCAGCGGTATTGTCGTAGCAATGCGATGCTGGAAAAGATGACTGGGTTGTCACTGGCACAATTCGGATATCCGCTCGAACCGACGCCCTCCATTGAGACCGCATAGCTAACGGCTTCTCATTTTTGTGTCCTGGAGCATTCTCATATTCCGTGTGAGCGCGAGAACGTTTTACGGTCTTTGATGGTCGCACTTTAGAACCGAATAACCGGTCTCCACCTATTCTGAAACTGCTCTAGAAATTCGCGCTTTTTAAAGGACTAGATACCGTGCCCACCTTTTCGCACATTTGACGTGCTGGTTTGAGATGATCATTCGACTGTGTAATAGCAATGCCATTCAGATTGAGCGACACGTTCCGCATCCAGCCCTTTAGTTAAATACCGAACGTAAATACTTCAAATCCTTCTTATCGTCTAGTTCGCCCCAGAGTTCACCCGCAATGCTTATTACGCCAACATGATGGGACTTAGCAATCTGATCAATAGCCTGTAAAAACCATAAATTTAGACCGTTACGGGTTCGCAATATTCGGTCGACTGTCTCAAGAAATAAGCCTGCGCCGTCTGAACGAAACCGCAGCAACCCAATAGACTCTGCATGGGTTCGTTCCGCCGGTAGATCTTTACTGATAGCTGATAAACGGCCATCTTTCAGCTCAACCTTCATATCGTCGTCATCATATTGCGGTGCTTCATCTGTAGTCACCACAATTGGACAATCCATCTCGCGCGCTAGTACTTTGTCCAGCGCACCTTCGGATAAAAGCGTATCTCCATTTAACAGTATGAATGGCCCGTCCATGTGCTCGCGCGCCATCCAGCACGATGCGAGATTGTCCGCCACCTGATAAAAGGGATTGAAATTGGATTGGGCGTCAATTCCTTCCGCTTGAAACGCCGCCAATTCCTGATCAACAAGATGACTTTGAAAGCCGGTAACAATCTTGATTGGTCCAAGCCCGCGGCTGTCTAGAAGACGAACCTGTCGATCCAAGACACATCGGCCATTCACGTCTAACAGGCACTTAGGAATATTTTCGGTAAGCGGCAGCAGCCGCGATCCCCGCCCGGCGCTTAAGATGATCACCTTCACTTGAGAATTTCTTCTACTGTGTAGGTACGCGCTACGCCAGTTAACATTAAGTCACCTGATTCGACAGCGCGAACAGATAATAAAATCACGCCAACATGATTGGTCATTGCTTTTGCAAACCTGCCAAGAACAAATACGGTGTGTGCCGACACAGCCCTCTAATACACGTCGAGCAGCACTGTCCACAGTGTTTCGCGCATCGGTTTCACGCGACGGCTTCGCTGATTAATGTTTGCAGTTGACGTAGCGATGTCATGATCATGTATTTCTCAGAATCGGCTATGTGTCTCAACTTGGCTGCAGCTAGGTTGTGACAACTTTCACCGTCTGAGAGCGGAGCGACAACGCGGGTCCTTCGTCGGATTTTCATCATAACCTGCGGCAAGGGGTTGTTGCTGTGTCTCTTGCGCCAGTGGCAGTCTAGGGATGGCATGTTAAGCCAGCGTCTCCCTGATGCCTTTGGTCATATCCAGAGAAAAACTGAGCCAGTCCAATAGTGAAAACTGAGGGCGCTAGACCGGTCTATGAACTCACTAGGCCGTAAACTCATAAATGGAGATGCCCGTGACGCAGCGCAAAATAAAGCCTG
>CAKZYD010000306.1 GCA_937884085.1 uncultured Sphingomonadales bacterium
GCGCAATCGCGTGCAGCTCATCAAAGTCAAATGGCTTCATAATGAACCCATCAATGCTCAAATTCTGCATCGTGATGCTGTGGTCGGAAATATAGTCCGCGGTGACAAAATAGATCGGCAGATTGCTTGGTCCCTGCCATTGGGTACGGATGAATTCGGCTAGGCCAACCCCATCTAGCCGCGGCATGTTGATATCGATAAGTGCCAGACATGGCAGCCGCTCTTTCTCGTTCGGAGAAAGCGACAGAAGCCACTCCATAGCCGCTTGACCGTCGTTGTGGACAACGAAACTAAAGCCGTTTTTAGCCAAAAAGGATGTCAGCAGCCTTTGATTAACGGGGTTATCCTCGACGACGAGAATTGGGTTTGTGTTGCTCGCAGCGGCGCTCTGATCAACACTAAGCGCCGTTTGCAGCATAGGGATCTTCAGAGGGAGTGTTACTGTAAACGTTGCGCCACTGACTAATACTGAGGAAACGCTGACCTCACCACCCATCTGCGCGATCAAGGTCTTCACAATGGACAATCCAAGACCGGTCCCACGGTTATCTGGGTGATCTTCACCCACCCGGTTAAATGGCTCAAAAAGCTGAGTTTGATCGTCTTGTGAGATACCGGGACCATCGTCTTGGACACAGATGCTCAAACAATCGTCAACGCGCTCTGCGATGATGTCCACCTTCGTCACCAAGTGCTGCTTGCAAGCGTTACTCAGCAGGTTGAAAAGGATTTGCCGCATCCTTTGGGGGTCAAGGCCAATGGTCTCCGGAAGATCATGTGAAACACGATCAACGATACAGATTTTCGAGTACGCCGCTTGGAATATCGAAGTGCATTGGTGCAAGAGAGCGACAATATCGACATCTGTTTCAGACAAGGTGAGCGTTCCGGTTTCCTGGACAGCCGCGTCCAGTAAGTCGGCGATAACCGTTAGCAGCATTTGTCCAGTGACATCCACCATGGCCAGATCATTATCAAGCTCTGGATCGTAGAGGCTTTGGCGCACAGACTGGTTGATCTCCATGATGGCATGCAGCGGCGCTTTGATTTCGTGGCTGACCATTGCCAAAATGCGGGCACGTGTATCTGCCAGATGCTGCGCAGCCTTTTGCGCTCTTTCCAGCTCCCTAGCAGACCGTTTTGGCGCATCTACATCCATGATGATGCCGAAAAGGGCACGGTGCGCCCCATCGCGATCCTTCATCACAAAGCCGCGTGATCGGACGAATAGGACTGTATCGTCTGAGCGCAACACACGCTTTACAAAGTCGAAGGATTCGCCACTTTTCGCGGCATCCTCGACAAGCGCCGCCACGCTCTCGCGATCGTCGAGATGATACATCTCCACTGCATTTTCCAGCGTCGGCGTGAAGGTCGCTGGATCAAGGCCATGAATGCGATAAACACCTTCAGACCAGAACAACTTGTTTTTCTGCAAATCGAGCCGCCAATGGCCTAGGCCGGCGATTTCCTCAGCGCGTTCAAGGTTTTGCAAGGCCTCTGACAGCGCATCCGCCCGCCTTTCATTTTCGAGCGCTATGCGTTTCGTCCCACCGGCGATGTCCAAAAGTTCCGATGGACCATCCTCTGGCATCGGCAGTGTTGACGGGCTTTCTCCCACGGCAAGTTGGTCAGCATATTTGGTGATTTTCGCAATGGGCTTTTCAATATAGCGCGTGAAAACAAGGTATTGCGCTGCAACCACGCCTAAGACGGCGAATGCAAGCGTGAGCGAACCCACGAGAATGATCTCATCGGCATTCGAAAAGAGCGTAATCGGCGATACCGACGAGCTGAGGTAAATGCCTTGGCCATCGATAAATTCATGTAGCTTTACCGTAGAGGCCAGTCTTTTCTGCCCTTCAAATCCAGCCTCAATGGTGTGAATGACTGGGTCTTGTTTTGGTGAAATCACCCGCTTGAACACGGGAACAGTTTTGCCCGAATAGGCCAGAACATCAGGCAAGCTCACAATCACTTGGCCCATCTCATCGAGAATAAAGAAACGATAGCCATTTGCATCTTCCAGCTCGGCAATCGCGTTTTCAATCCAACTGACATCCAATGTCGCCATAAGTTGGAACGTGTCACCATCGTTCCAAAATGTGCGCAGAACACCCACCACTGGCACCCCGCTGCTGGCGCTGACACGCGCTGGAGAAACTAGCGTACGATTATAGTCACTTGCAGAATTAAGAGCGATGTCCACATCAATCCTCGCGTCCCGCGCTTGCGCGGTAGAGGCGCAGGTGACACGGCCCGTCATATCTAGACGAAAGAGATCGCGCACATAGTCGGCCTTCGCACGATTCTTGTTTAGCCATGATTGGCATTGGGCGGAAGTCCCCGTGGCGATCTGATCCACGCCGCCAAGCTCAACAAGCTTTCGTTCCGTGCCGGAGAACATCATGTCTAGCTGCGCAGCGAGGCCGTAGGTGACGCCGCGCAAGTCCCCAATGGCTTCTTCTGTCGCCATTTCATGGGCACGATAGACTAGGAAACCAAGCGGCAAGACGGTCGGCAGCAACCCTGCGAGTGCTACAACGATCAGTATCTTTCTTAGCGAACCACGCTTCATTTCGGTCGCCTCAACGCCACTCTTGAGAACGCCGAAATATAGCCCTGACTGGTTAAATGGGCTTTAAAACAGGCACAAACCCTAGGCGTTGACGTCGACGACGATCCGTCCAGTAAGCTCGCCCGCCAACAAGGCGCGTCCCAAGTCCGGGACCGCCGTTAGGGGCTCTATGCGCACCAGCCCTTCAAGGGCCTTGGGGTCAATCAAGTCCGCAAGCATATCCCAGGCACGCTGCCGCCGTTCCATACCGGCCATCACTGAGTCAATTCCGCGAAGCGTAACCCCGCGCAGGATGAAGGGCATAACCGTGGATGGAAGACCCGCGCCAGCAGCGAGGCCGCACGCTGCGACGATGCCCTCATAACGGGTTTGCGCCAGCAACGTCGCTAGCGTTTTGGAGCCAACACTGTCGATTGCGCCCGCAAACAGCTCTTTTTCCAAAGGTTTGCTGTCGCGCTCAAAATCGCTGCGAGGCAAAATTTCGCTGGCACCCAAGGCTGTAAAATGCGCCTTATTCTCCTCCGGTCGCCCCGTAATCGCAGCCGTTGAATAGCCCAGGGTCTTTAAGAGCAGGAGCGCAACCGAGCCAACGCCGCCGGACGCCCCCGAAATCGCAATCAGGCCATCCTCCGGCTTCAAACCATGGTCAAGCAAAGCCATGACCGACAGCATGGCAGTATACCCGGCCGTCCCAATCGCCATCGTATCTTTCGCCGAAAAGGCATCCGGTATCCTAACCAGCCAGTCTGGATTTAACCGCTGCTGCTGGGCATAGCCGCCCCAATGCACTTCCGACAGGCCATAGCCATTCACCAGAACCCGGTCGCCAGCCTTGAAGCGTTGATCAGAGCTAGCACTCACGGTGCCTGCCAAATCAATCCCACACACCATGGGCGGCTTGCGGCAGATGGGCGCTGCGCCCGTGACAGCCAGGGCGTCTTTGTAGTTAAGCGTTGAATATTCCACTGAAACCGTGACCGGCAAGTCCGGCAATTCATCCACGGGGAGGGTTTCAAGAGCGCCGGTGACTTTGCCATCCCCCCTATCACGCGCGATGATGGCTTGTACGGTTTGCCCCATGTCTCTTCTCCTCAAGCAGGTCGCCTCCACCTACCTTGCTAGAAGAGAATTGCAACGCTTGAATCTGATAATTCTGTGGTCAACGCCAACGCATGAAAACGTGCGCTATCACAGTCCGCTTTGATATAAATGGCCGAAACTAAGCGGCCTCGGCCTGCCGTTTAGCAAAGCCGAGTGGAAGCCCAGCATCTGGCGTGAAGCCGAAGAGCTCTACGCCCGGTATGGAGTCCGTCAATATGGACCGGCACGCCATCAAGGCATCCAAATCAATTCCGGTGTTGTAGCCCATCGCTTCAAGCATGAAGGCCAAATCTTCTGTCACGATGTTGCCGGATGCGCCTGGCGCAAAGGGGCAGCCGCCGAGGCCGCCTTGGGACGCGTCGATTGTCGTCGCCCCTTCCTCAAGGGCCGCAAGCGCATTGGCGAGGCCCAATCCGCGGGTGTTGTGAAGATGCACACCTGTGCAGTTTTCGGCCCCCACCACGCGCCGCGTCTCGCGCAGCAAGGTTTTAACTTGCGCCGGATTTGCATATCCAGTCGTGTCGGACAGACCCACTTCATCGCAGCCCGCCTCCATCAACGCCTCGGCAAGAGAAAGGACTTTCTTCTCAGGCACATGACCTTCAATCGTGCATCCAAAGGCGGTGGACAATCCCCCTTCAAAGGATGGTCGGTCTTCTTCCGAAACCTGCTGAACCATCTCCGCGATAGTTTTTACGGCCTCAAGCATTTGCGCATGCGTGCGGTTAACGTTCTTCAGGCTGTGCGTCTCGGATACGGACAGGGGTATGGTAATTTTGTGCGCGCCCGCCTTGATGGCGTTTTCCGCCCCGCGGACATTTGGCACAAGCACAGCGATCTCAATGCCAGGTATTGTCCGCGCAAATTCTACAATCTCAGCTGTATCCGCAAGTTGCGGCAGAATCTTTGCCGGCACAAAGGAGCCAACCTCAATTTCCTTCACCCCAGCCGCAGCCAAGGCTGCAATCCAGCGTTTTTTGGCCTCCGTAGGCATGATTTGCTTGATATTCTGTAGGCCATCGCGTGGCCCCACTTCACTAATCAGGATAAAATTATCATCTTTTGTTGCGGCCATTGTGTTGCCTCAAGTGTTTCGAGTTGTCCGGACAAATGCGGACTGTATATAAGGCGCCATCCCTTAAAAATCGAGTCTTAGGAAGCCAAAGGATGACAAACGCACCAGCACCTCTTGCCGGCATCAAAGTGATTGAGTTTTCGCATATGGTAATGGGCCCAACCGTCGGCCTGATTTTGGCTGATCTAGGCGCCGACGTGATAAAAGTCGAGCCACTCAAGGGCGACAACACACGGCGATTGGTGGGATCTGGCGCGGGATACTTTCCCATGTACAATCGCAACAAGCGCTCCGTCTGTCTCGATATCAAATCGGACGACGGCATGGCCGCCGCAAAGAAGCTGATCGCCAGCGCCGATGTCTTTGTAGAGAATTTTCGCCCTGGTGGAATGGAGAAGTTGGGCCTTGGCTATGAAGCCCTGTCCGCGACCAATCCAGGCCTGATTTACTGCTCAGCAAAGGGCTTTTTGACGGGCCCTTACGAAAACCGCACAGCGCTTGATGAAGTAACACAGATGATGGGGGGCCTTGCTTATATGACGGGACCTCCAGGCCAGCCGCTGCGCGCGGGAAGCTCCATTATCGATATGATGGGCGGCATGTTTGGCGCGATTGCGGTTCAAGCAGCCCTTATCGAGCGTGTTGCAACAGGCAAAGGCCAGCATGTCACCAGCGCGCTCTATGAGAGCACCGTGTTTGCGGTGGGCCAGCATATGGCCCAAATGGCCGTCACTGGGCAACCGGCCAAACCCATGCCAGCGCGCATCTCCGCCTGGGCTGTCTATGACAAATTTACCACCAAGGATGGCGAGATGGTTTTCATTGGCGTTGTCAGCGATACCCAATGGACAAAGTTCTGCGAAGCCTTCGGTCTCACCGAGTGGGGACACGACGAAACCCTCGCCAAGAATGCTGGCCGCGTCGCCAAGCGCGACGATATCATTCCGAAACTCAACACGCTGTTTGCCAGCTATGACAAAGCGGACCTCATGGCCAAACTGGAAACAACTGGCCTTCCCTTTGCTCCTATCGCAAAGCCTGAAGACCTGTTTGACGATATACATTTGAACCAATCAAACGGCCTTGTTCCGCTCACGATGCCCAACAACGGAGAAGCGACGAAGCTCCCGAACCTGCCGGTTGAAATGGGTGGCAAGCGTTTGGAACTGCGCAAAGATCTCACAAAACCTGGCGAGGATAGCCGAGACGTTTTGAGCGAGATTGGCTATTCAGACAGTGAAATCGATGCGTTAATCAGCAGCGGACACGCCGCCTAAAGGTCCTCAACGACGCGGTCAGGTGGAGTGTGCCCATCTGAGAAGGTCTTGATATTGATGATGACCTTTTCGCCCATTTCCTGGCGGCTCTCCTGCGTTGCAGAGCCCATATGCGGCAAGGCAACAACATTCGGCAGCTTCAAGAGCTCGGGATTAACCTCTGGTGCGTTCTCATAAACGTCCAGCCCGGCGCCACCGATCTTCTGATACTTCAAGAGCCGGATCAGCGCGTTTTCATCAATGACTTCGCCGCGGGACGTATTGATCACGTAGGCGTGCGGCTGCAATAGGGCGAGCCTGCGCGCGGATAGAAGATGGAAGGTCGCTGGCGTATGCGGGCAGTTCATTGAGACGATGTCCATCCGCATGAGCATCTGGTCCAAGCTTTCCCAATAGGTCGCCTCGAGTGCTTCTTCCACCGCATCCGGCAAGCGGCGGCGATTGTGATAGTGGATCGATAGGCCAAAGGCCTTCGCGCGCTTGGCGACAGCGGTTCCAATACGGCCCATGCCGACAATGCCCAAGCGCTTTCCGTAAATGCGCGTCCCAAGCATATGGGTTGGTGCCCAGCCTGACCAATTGCCGGCTTCGAGTTCTTGCGCGCCTTCTAACACACGCCTGGGAACGGCGAGCATAAGAGCAAGCGTCATGTCGGCAGTATCTTCCGTCAAGACACCAGGCGTATTGGTGACGGTGATGCGGCGCTGACGCGCACTTGCTAAATCTATGTGATCGACCCCCGCCCCGAAATTCGCAATGAGACGTAAATCGGGATTAGCGTGCGATAGAATACCAGCGTCAATGGCATCAGTCACCGTTGGAACCAATACATCGGCTGTCTTCACCGCTTCGATCAAATCTGCGCGTGTGAAAGGCTTATCTTCGATATTCAATTTGGCATCAAACAGCTCCATCATGCGCGTTTCAATCGCGTCCGGGAGCCGTCGGGTCACAATGATGGAGAGTTTCTTTTTCGCCATAGCCCCGCGCTGTGCTGATATATCTGCATCCAAGGTTTTATCGCTACACCGCAATAGGATGCTATGCGGTCGTTACGCCGCAGACTTAGTCGAGACTGGTGTGTTATCAGCCAAAGCAGCGATCAACAAGAAGCATTGCGCACACGCATCGCGGAACATAGTGTTGCAGGCATAGGGGAAGCGATAAGGATGAAGACATGGTAGGGGCTTTTTTTCGCGGCGCCCTCTTGGCGTTTATAGCCGTATCAGCCAATGCCGCACCGGTCGGCACCAGCCCCCAAGACAGCGCGCGCTACGATCCCGTCGCGGCGGGTGACGGCCAGTTCATGTCCATCATTGTTGACAAAGCCAATTTGCGCGCCGCCCCACGGCAAGATTCTCTGATCCAGTGGGTCTATGTGCGCTCCGGCCTGCCGGTCTTAGTCACAGAGCAATATGACAACTGGCGCAAAGTTATCGATCCAGAAGGGGTCTCGGGCTGGATGCGCGCAGATTTGTTGGCCGAACGCAGACCGGTGCTGGTT
>CAKZYD010000307.1 GCA_937884085.1 uncultured Sphingomonadales bacterium
CCGGCGAGGAAGAGCATGACCTCAAATGGGGTTCGCCCAGCTTCCCCGTTTTCGGCTATGAAGTCGCCCTCATTGATGAAGGCTCAGGCAAGGAAGTCGGCCCTGAGGAAAAGGGCCTCCTCACCATCAAATGGCCCCTTCCGCCCGGCACCATGACCACCCTGTGGCGCGATGACGAGCGCTTTAAAAACACCTATTTCGCGGACTTCGGCGGCGAGACCTATTACCAAACCTTCGATTTCGCCGTGCGGGACGCGGCAGGCTATATCACCCTGCTGGGCCGGTCTGATGACGTGATCAACGTCGCCGGCCACCGCCTTGGCACGAGGGAAATCGAAAGCGCCATCTGCGGCCATGACAGCGTTGCAGAGGCTGCCGTCATCGGCGCGGAAGACAAAGTCAAAGGCCAAACCCCCATCGCCTTCGCCGTCCCATCGAGTGCGGATGCCAACACTGATGGCCTGGAAGCAGACATCAAATCCCTGGTCGACAAACAGCTCGGCGCCATTGCCCGCCCCAGCCGCGTCATCATGGTCCCCCTCTTGCCCAAAACCCGCTCAGGCAAAATCCTCCGCCGCGCCCTCCAAGCCCTCAGCGAAGGCCGCGACCCTGGGGATTTGCCGACCATTGAGGATCCTGCTGTGATTGAGGATATTCGGGGGCGGATTTGATAAGGGTCCGCTTGTATACCAAGTCACGACGGTTTTTGGCACGAAGCTGAGATTCTGTGGGCTCACTAACCTCATGTGCAAGTGAAGAAGTCAATTGGCCAAATTCGTTTTAACGTCCTAACTTAAGCGTGCTAAAGTCTCAGAATGATAAACAGAAGGTCGCTTCTTGGAGCTTTTGCTAGCCACGTTCCTTTGATGATTGGAGGACATGCTTCAGCCTCAAGTAGAGTTTCCAAGATGAATTTGGGGAAGGACTTATTCGCATACCTAAACTCTAACCAGCAGGTGGGAGATCAAACGCCGCCGCAGTATGGTGTGCCCGGGTTGTCATCTGAACGTTTGGACGCCATCGAAAAGGAATTGGGGTTTCCGTTTCCACCAGACTTCAGGTTTCTCTTTGAAAATGTTTCTGATCCTGGCGAGGTGCTATTCCCTTGGTCGAATTTCGATAAATCAGTTTATAAACAGATGATTGACTGGGTGTGGCGTGGGATCAAATTTGATATCGAACACAATGACATATGGCTAAGAAGGTGGGGGGTCAGGTCCGAAACTCTGGCTGAAGCTATCGAGGTTGCAAGACTTGATTTCGTTACCTGGCCTCCTTTGCTTCCGATTTATGGCCATCGATTTTTACCAGCTCGGCCCACGCTGCCTGACAACCCGGTATTTTCGATCAAGCAAACAGACATCATTTATTACGGTGCAAATTTGGCGGAATATCTGGTTAATGAGTTTGTCGTTTATAGCTTTTATCGGGAGTCGAAGCCTATCCGGCAAATCGAAGTCTGGTCGGATTTGGCTGAAGGTCGAGAAGGCATTTAGCCCAGAATAAACCGTTCAGTTTTAAAGACACTTGCCCCGCATTCTAACACCCGCTGCGGGCTCAAAACGAAAAAACCCCGGCCTGAAGCCGGGGTTTTTCGTCCTCAAGCGGAACCGATTGAAAGCTATTCAGCGGCCTGCTGCGGCAGATAAGGTCCAGCCACGGATAGGGCCGCTTCCACGTCGGTCATATAGGGGAAGAAATCCTTGGGCTTGGTGAAATTGCCGATGAAGTGTTTGTCGGCGAAGCTGCGGTTGTTTGCGGCTGCGCCCAGCATGATTTGCCCGGCTTCGGTGAGCGGCTCGAGCAGGATGTTGTTGAAGCTATAGGCCGCTTGGCCATGCCAGCCCCAGAACGCGTCCATCACTTGTTGCATCCAATAGGCGTCAAACGGCGCGTCGCCGCGGCCGATGACCATGTCGGAGACGAATTTGGCATTGCGCTGGGCGCAGTTGCCGCCTTGGCCGCCGATGGGGTCGAAAGTGATCGCGGTATCGCCGAGCGGCATGATGGGTTTGCCGCAGGGCAGCATGCCATAGGCGTGGCGCACGGTGGGCGGGAATTGGCCTTTGAGCCAGCAGAACGGGTCGCCTTCCACGGGCTTGCCGGTTTTCACCACATCCCACTCCCACGGGGCGTGTTCTTTGATGAAGCTGTTGCCTGCATCGACAGCGTCTTGGGCTGTTTTGCAATCGTCGAAGATGTCCATTTTGCCGCCTGGCTTTGGCTCAAACAGCGCGCACCAAGTGTACTTGCCGGACTTGTGAGTGAAGGGCACCCAGAAATATTCGCCGGTATCGCCATAGAAGTTGAACTTGACCGGATTGAAGTCCGCCCGGTCATCCCAGCGGCCTTCGTCCATGCCTTCGACAATATACATGGCCAGCTTGCGCTGCGGGCGATTGTAAACGCTGCGCTTTTCATCGCGGGCGATGAGACGGCTTAGCTCCCCCTTGCCGGCGGCGAGAACTGTGAGATCTGATTGCGCAGCGATTTCATCAGCCCGCGCGGCGCTCACCGCTTCGATGATCAGCTTGCCGCCCATGTCTTCAAAATCATGCAGCCAGCGATGGACGCGCATGCGCATATCAATGGCACCGCCAGCACGCTCACCAAAGCGGCCTGCGACCACAATTTTTTGATCACCATCAATGGTCGGCTTAAAGTCGAGCAGAACACCATGCATTTCATGCATGTCTTGGCTCCAATGGTCCATGCCGAGACCGCGTTCAATATCAATGGTCTCTGGATAAAGGGCTGCCGTGCCGGTTGGCGGGACGTTATCAAGCCAGTCTTCGGGCGTACGGTCCGAATATATCGTGACCTCAAAACCCTTGTCGCTCTTCAAGAGCGCGTGGGCAAAGATACAGCCGGCGGTGCCGGCGCCGATGATGGAAACTTTCGTCATGTGAGATGTCCTTCCCTCTCCGAATATGCCAATAGCAGATCATGTCGGAGGCTTTCTGACTATGCAAATAGTGCAATTTTTGTCCGGACTCGGCGCTCGATAGCGCAAATGTCTGATTGCCAGTGCAAAAATCCTGCGCTAGCGCTCATGCCATGGCAGGCCAAACCTTCTCCAGCACCGCCGCGCCCGGTTCAGCGCAATACGCTATTGACCAAAGCGCGCTCGGCCGATTTCAAATGATCGCAATTTTTGTGCTGATGGGGCTCAATGGCCTGGATGGCTTTGATGCCTTTGCCATCAACTTCGCCTCACCTGGTATTGCTGCCGATTGGGGCGTTGATAAGAAGACACTTGGCTTCATCAAATCCATGAACCTAATCGGCATGGGCTTTGGCTCGCTGCTGATTGCGCCGCTGGCGGACCGCTTCGGACGGCGCCCTGTGATTTTGATCTGCACAGGTGTCTTGTCCATTTCTATGCTGGCTTGCGCCTTTGTGGAGACAGTGCTGTGGCTCTCTATTTGGCGCGTCATCACCGGCCTAGGTATTGGCGCTATGCTGGCCTCGATTACGGCCATGGCAGCGGAATTTTCGAATATGAAATACCGCGCGCTGTGCGTGTCGATTTCTGCTTGCGGGTATTTGATCGGCTCTGTCCTTGGTGGGCTCGCCTCGGCTGAGTTGCTAGAAGTATATAGCTGGCGGTCCATCTTCATCTTTGGCGGGATTATCTCGGCGCTTTATATACCCGTAATAGCTTGGCGCGTGCCAGAGACCATTGCTTTCTTATCAGGGCGACAACTGCCCGGCGATCTGCAGCTTGCCAACCAAAACCTTCAAAAGATGGGCCTTGCGACTGTCAAAACACTTGGCCCGAAACCCGATAAGAGCAAAATGCCGCTTGTCCGGCTGTTCAGCGGTTCTATGGCCATGGTCACCATCGCTGTCACGCTTGCCTACTTCTTCCAAATTATCACTTTCTATTATTTCGTTGGCTGGGTGCCCGATATTTTGGTAGATTTGGGCTACAGTCAGGCCGATGCAACCCGCGTGCTTACTGCCGCCAGCTTCGGCGGTGTCTTTGGGGCGCTGGGCCTGGGCTGGGTTGCCTCGCGCATTGGTATGACCTTGCCCACATCGCTGGCAGCCGTCATGGGCGGGATATTGGTTTGGCGCTTTGGCGCGAGTGGGGCTGACTTATTGACCTTAAGCACCCTTGGCGTGGGTGCGGGGTTCTTCATGAATGCAAGTATCGTCATGTGTTACGCGTTGATGGCGCGGGCCTTTCCCGCTGACATCCGCGCACTGGGCAGTGGGTTTGTGCTCGGTGTGGGTCGCACAGGCGGGGTATTGGGACCCATTCTAGGTGGCTTTCTCTTCCAAGCGAGCGTCGATACTGGCAGCGCCTCCCTCATCATGGCCTGCGGCGCCTTTGCCTGCGGCGCCATTGTCCTCACCATCGGACCAGCCCTACGCCGCCAGGAAAATAGCTTGGCAAAGGCCTAAGCGAAGGGTTTCAACCCCCTCACGCGTAGCAGAGCTGCCCCCAAGTGTTCAGCGAAAGCCGTGCCTATGACCCTCGCCCTTGCCATAGCCCATCACCGCTTCGGCCTTGGCCCGCGTCCTGGCGATTTGACGGACCGAGACCCTGAGGCGTGGCTGCTATCGCAAATCGACCCTGCGGCCGCGCAGGTTTCTGGCGGCTCCCTGAACTCTACAAAAGATGCCCTGACGGATATGCAAGGACTGCGCAATCACCGCGCGGCGTTGCGCAGCGGCAATTTAGGGCCAGAGGCGCAAGCAGCGCTTGAGACAATGCTAAACGCATCCCGCAATAGCCTTATCCAGGATGTGCGTACGCGGACGGAACATGGCGTTCGCACAGCAGCACCTTTTGCCGAGCGCTGGACGCGCTTTTGGGCGAACCACTTTACCGTTGCTGCCACGCGAGCTGAGACCATCGGGCTTGTCGGCCCCTATGAGCGCGAGGCCATTCGTCCGCATGTGTTTGGCCGCTTCGGCACCCTTTTGGAAGAAGCGGTGCTCCACCCAGGCATGCTCTTCTATTTGGACAATCATCGCTCCTTTGGCCCCTCTACCCGCCTTGCTAAACGGCTAGGCCGCAGCCTCAATGAAAACCTTGCACGCGAAGTCTTGGAACTGCACACACTGGGCGTTGACGGCGGCTATACTCAGGTGGACGTCGAAGCGCTGGCCCGGGCGCTTACAGGGTGGCTGCCGTTCCAGCCAATGAGCTTAAGGCGCAAGATGACCGGCAAGGACGTTTTTGTCTCGCAAGCCCATGAGCCGGGCGCCAAGACCTTGCTTGGCAAACGCTATAAGCGCGATGGCGCGGGGCAAGTGAAAGCGATGCTGGCAGACCTAGCCGAACACCCCGCCACCGCAAGACACATTGCTACAAAAATCGCCCGCCATTTCCTGTCCGATACGCCCGATGCAGGAGATGTTGCTGCACTACAGCGCAGCTTCCTAACGTCTGGCGGTGACTTAGCAGCGCTTGCGCAAACGCTTATCAAGCGACCGGGTGCGCTTGAAACACCATTTCAAAAAGTCAAAACGCCAGAAGAGCTGATGCTTGCAACCGCACGCGCTCTTGGGCCACAAGCTGCCTTTAGCAAAATGCAGAGGGTCGTCCAGGGCTTTGCGCAGCGGCCCTTTGGCGCCCCTTCCCCTGCCGGCTGGCCTGATACGGCCGATGCCTGGATGTCGCCTGATGCGCTTGCCAAGCGGGTGGATTGGGCAAGCAGTGTTGCGCGGCAATCCAAGGCCAAACCGGATGATTTTGTGGCTGCTGCACTGGGCCCGCTGGCCGATGACAGTTTAAACCTGGCCATCGCTCGGGCCGAAAGCAGGGCCCAAGGGCTGACGCTTGCCATCATGAGCCCCGCTTTTCAAAGGAGATAAGCCATGCTGACCTCTCGCCGCATCTTCCTTGCCGGGCTTGGCGCTGCCACAGTCCTTAAGAGCACTGGCGCAAGCCGCGCAGCGGGGCCACGCCCAAAGCTGATCCTCATCATCTTACGTGGGGGGATGGACGGCCTAACAGCCATCGCGCCCATAACCGACCCACACATCAATACTTTGCGCCCGCATTTGGTTCCCAAAAATGCGATCGCGCTTGGGGGCGGATTTGCAGCCCACCCGGCCCTGAAGACTTGGGCAGGCTGGGCTAAAGGCGGGCAGGCGGGCTTCATTCATGCCATCGCAGGCCCCTATCGCGACCGGTCCCATTTCAAAGCCCAAGACCTTTTAGAAACGGGCGCCGACGCAGTGCCTGGCCGCGACGGCTGGCTTGCCCGGGCCTTGGAGCGCCGGCCTGGTCTCTCCGCCCTATCTATCGGGCCGGCTCAACCTCTCATTTTAAAAGGCGCACAGAATGCCTCCAGCTGGTCTCCAGCCGTGGTCGCGCCCGCCAGTGACGATACGTTGATGCGCCTCGCCAGCCTCTATGCGGATGACAAGTTGCTGCGCGCGGCCCTTGAAAAGGCAGTTGAAACCAACGCGGTCGCTGGCGAGATGGGCGGAGCGATGCGGCAAGGCGGCTTCGGCGCTGCAGGCGCCATTAAGGCACAAATGGCCGGCGCTGGACGGCTCTTGAAAGCGCAAGATGGCCCCGACATTGCCGTTATTGATATCGATGGCTGGGATACCCACGGCGGCCAGATTAACCGCCTAGGCCGCATGCTAACAGCCCTAGACGATGGCCTTGCCACCTTGAAGAGCGAGCTTGGCATTATGTGGCAGAGCAGCGCGATCACCATTGTAAGCGAGTTTGGCCGCACCGTCCGAGATAACGGTGGTGGGGGCACAGACCATGGAACAGGTGGACTTGCGCTCCTAGCAGGTGGCCAAATCAAACCTGGTCAGCATGGCGATTGGCCAGGGCTGAGTTCCCGAGCTTTGTATGATAACCGAGACCTTGCGCCCGCCAACGACATGTATGCGCTTTTCAGCGGCCTCCTCACCGACCTTTATGGTTTTGATAGCGCCGACTTACGTGCCGTGTTTGGACCTTTAACGCCTCGCCCCATCAGCATTGCTGTCTAAAACCCCTTTTCATGAGACCAGACCGCGAGCGCATTTCCGCTTGGGTCAAGAAAGTGAAACCGCCGGCCACCAGGATAGGAAAAGATTGGTTGCGTAATGTCGCCACCAGCCGCCTTGACCGCATCCAGCGTCGCTTCCAAGTCGTTGGAAAACATAATGACTAGCGGCCCGCTCTCTGCGCTTGGCGCGGTGCCATCAGTCGTGAACCCACCATCAACACCCGCGCCATGGATACTGATATAGGTGGGCCCCCAATCCTGAAAGGTCCACCCAAAGACCGCGCCATAGAAAGCTTTGGTTGCTGCTAAATTAGTCGATGGCAACTCAACGTAATTGATGCTGTGATGAGCAGCGGTCATAGCGTATTCCTTAGTAGATCTGCTATTCCATATGGCCGCACCCAATTTATTTTAAGCTTGAAATAAATTGGGTGCGGGGTTATCTCCCTATGGTATAAAGAGTGTGATTTTAGGATGCCAGTCATGACGCCTGAGAGCTTTTCGCCAGACCATTTCAAATGGTCTTTTGCCGATGGCGTCGGTACCGTCACGCTCAATCGACCGGAGCGCAAAAACCCGCTAACCTTTGAAAGCTATGCCGAGCTGCGCGATATGTTTCGCGACCTCGTCTATGTGCCAGATGTGAAGGCCATTGTTATCACGGGCGCTGGCGGGAATTTCTGTTCCGGCGGCGATGTGCATGAGATTATCGGGCCACTCGTTAAAATGGAGATGCCCGAGCTTCTGAATTTCACGCGGATGACGGGCGACCTGGTCAAAGCTATGCGCGCGGCTCCACAGCCGATTATCGCAGCGGTAGACGGAATTTGTGCGGGCGCAGGGGCTATCATTTCCATGGCATCTGACATTCGCATTGCGACACCATCAGCAAAAGTTGCCTTCCTATTTAATCGGGTTGGGCTTGCCGGCTGCGATATGGGAGCGTGCGCTATTCTCCCGCGGATAATTGGCCAAGGCCGGGCCTCAGAGTTGCTGTTCTATGGCCGGTCCATGTCTGCTGATGAAGGCGAGCGGTGGGGCTATTTTAACAAGCTAGTCGACGCGGAGTTGCTTGCAGATGAAGCCGCAAGCTGGGCAGCGCGTCTTGTGCAAGGGCCGAACTTTGCCAACGCCATGACCAAAAACCAGCTCAATATGGAATGGGCCATGACGCTGGAGCAAGCCATTGAGGCCGAAGCGCAAGCCCAGGCCATCTGCATGCAAACCCAAGATTTCGCCCGCGCTTATCACGCCTTCGTTGCCAAAGAAAAGCCGGTGTTTGAGGGCAATTGAACATGCTTGATACCACCTTCCTCGATTGGCCGTTTTTTGACCAAAGCCACCGCGATTTAGCGCTGCGGCTCGATGATTGGTGTCAACGCCATATCGTGCCGCTGGGCCATTCTGAAGATGACGTCGATGGCCAATGCCGCTATCTGCTTGCGCTTTTGGCAGAAGGCGGCTGGCTGCGCTATGCCGTGCCGAAAGCCTATGGCGGCACTTTGGAGACGCTGGATGTCCGCTCTCTCTGCCTCATCCGCGAGACGCTCGGGCGCTATTCCGGCCTGGCTGATTTCGTCTTTGCCATGCAGGGCCTTGGCTCTGGCACTATCACGGTGGCTGGCTCCGAAGCTCAGCGCGATGCGTATTTGCCGAACGTTGCCAACGGCAAGTATTGTGCCGCCTTTGCGCTGACCGAACCACAATCGGGATCTGACGTGGCCAACGCCAC
>CAKZYD010000308.1 GCA_937884085.1 uncultured Sphingomonadales bacterium
AAAACGCGGTTCCAAGACGGATATCTACGCGATCCCAAGCTTGGTCTCGAAATTCTCCGCTATCGTCCATTTTATATCTCTGGTGAAGTCGATGAAAGCGGCGAGTATCCCTATGTCGTTGGGTTGACTGTCCCACAGGCAATCGCAACAGCAGGGGGATATTCTCGGCGCGCCAACAAAGCCATAGTCACCATCATTCGCGCTAAGGACGGCACTCGGTATTCCTATCCGGCCGACCAAACAACGCGGGTTGTTCCAGGAGATGTGATCGAGGTGCCAGAACGGTATTTTTAGCGTTGCTTCGACTACCCAAATAACAGCCTCTTGTTCAAAGTGTATAGCCATTGACTTTTGATCTTCAGCGCTCAATCGGCACCGCAGCGCCCCTTATTTTGAGCCTAGCCTTTTTAGTCAGTCCTAGCAGCGCGCAAGTCCTGCCGCAGGGTGTAGGATGGGCTGATATCTCGCGGCCCGAGTTTGATCCGATTGGCATTCGCGCTGGTAGCTTTGATGTCTATCCAAAGCTGCAAGCGGTCGCCGAATACAACAGCAATGTCTTCGCGCGCGCTGAAGATGTGCGCGCGGATGCGGTTTTGACCATTCGGCCGGAAATCGAGGCGAAGTCCACCTGGTCGGTTCATAGGTTAGATTTCTCTGCCTTTATCGAAAGCAGCTTTTACCCCTCAATCGATGATGAAGGGCATACCGACGTCGGCTTGAGAACGAGCGGCGCCTATGAGATTAGTGGCGCGACGGTTTTGTCGGCCGAGGCAGGCTATGCCTATATCCATGAAGACCGGGGGGACATCGATACAGCGTTTACAGTAGACGGGCCAATCGGGCTCGACCGGATTGACGCGTCGCTGGGTCTGACGCACCGCTTTAACAAATTGCAGGTTGGCATTCGCGGCGGGTATGATCGCTTTAACTATGACGACGGTTTGTTGGCGGACGCTACCGTGGTCGATCAAGACTTTCGCGATCGCACACAAATATCGGCCCAAGCAACCGCGCGCTATGCCCTCTCACCAGAATTCGGCTTTTACGTCAGCGCAGGATACAAAGACGTCGACAATGATTTCAGCCGGTCTAGCGGCGATTTTATCGAGGGCTTGGACCTAGAGCGCGACTTTGATGAGATCAACACGGACGCCGGCATTGCCGTTGAGATTACCGATGTTTTGTATGCCACTTTAGGCGTTGGTTACTTCACAGCCAGGTTTGATGCCCCCCTTTTTGACAATGAAAACGGGCTGCGCGTTCGCGGCGACCTCTTGTGGAATATCAGCTCGATTACGACGATACGGGCCGACGTGGCGCGCGAGACCCAAGCCGCTTCCAGCCCAATCGCGCCCATCCGTGTCAACACCAGCATTGATCTCGGTATCGATCACGAGTTGCTCTACAATCTCATTCTAACCGCGGACGCGCGCTACCAGATTCGAGACTTCGATCCAATTGATCGAACTGACGATGAATATCGCTTTGGCCTGTCTGGCCTGTACCTTTTAAGCAACTTAGCGCGGGTCCGATTTGCCTACGTCTTTGAAAGGCGCGACTCACCCATCGCTGTCTTCGATTACACCCGCCATCGCGTGCGTCTCACCGCAGAACTCACCTACTAAATGATGTGCGCATAAATATACCATAAATATTACACCGATCTGCCTGCCTCTCGTTCTAACTAAGCTTCATAAACACGCATATAGAGCAAGTAGTACTGTTCGTTTCAGCTCTGTAATAATTAAAAGTATTATTTGATCCAAATGGGGACGCAGCAGAAGTGATGCGATCTATTGGGAAAATTGGTGCCCTGCGCACTTTTTTCCTTTTAGGCCAATACTCTTCTTCCATTTGGATAGGGTCGGCAGTGTATGAAATTTCCTAGAGATACCAGCGGTGGGAACACTGCTGAAGGGGAAACAGAGCACGACATAGGCGTATTTGGGCAGACCGGTCTGCCGAACGACATCGCATTCGCACGGCGCTTTGACGCGCCCAGGTCTCCATTCAAAGAGACAGTTCGAAACGCAAATTTCGACTATACAATCCAGGCTAATCGCTCACGCGCGCGGCAGAAAGGCAGCATCAGCCCATTCTATACACTGGTTGTCTTCAGCCTCTTTGAAGGTCTGAGCCTGATTTTGCTGGCATCGATGCTGGCTGTCGCTTTCTTTGGGATCAATTCTGACTTTACGACGCGCCACATCAGCGCAGGTGGCTTGGTTTCCGGCACATATGTTTTCCTGCAGCTGTTTTGCGGACTTGGTGATCCGGAATGGCTTACAAAGCTGCGCGAACGGGCGATGAAATCCTTGCAAATGCTGGCGCTCGCGGGTGGGCTGGTCGTTTTCTTGGCCTTCGCGCTGAAAATATCTTCTGACCTCTCCAGACTTTGGGTCGCCTCCTACTTTTTCCTCTGTTTTTTTACCATATTGCTCAATCATGCGTTCCTGCGGGTTACCCGGCGCTCATTCCTTGACCGTCTCCCAGGCGAACGTGTCGCGCTCTATTCTTTTTCGCCGCAATGCGCCGCCATCGCCGACCAATTCATGCAGCCGGCGTCTCTCTATAGATTTGTCGGCGTCTATGATGACCGAAAAGAGCGCCGCCCAGCGAGCTGCAAGGCGTTGCCGTGTGAAGGGTCCTTGCAGACGCTGATTGAAGATGCCCAAGCCGGCCTGATTGACTCGGTCATCATCTGCCTTGATATCAATGCCAAGAACCGCGTGCGAGATGTTTTGCGCAAGCTCCGCGCGGCCTCGGTCAGTATCTCTTTCGCACCACTTTTGCGCGTCGAACATTCGCTCACGCTCAGCCCACGCACAATCGGCCAGATGATGGTCATGGATTTAGCGGAGCGGCCTCTAAGCCGCTGGGCTGGCATGACCAAATGGCTGGAAGACAGGGTGATCGCAAGCCTCGGGCTCATCCTCCTTGCACCGCTCATGGCTATGATTGCTATCTTGATTAAGCTCACCAGCCCCGGCCCCGTATTTTTTAGGCAGCCGCGATTTGGCTTTAATAATCGCCCGTTTCAGGTTCTCAAATTCCGCACCATGCACGCCAGTCAGCAGGATGTGTCCGGCGCAATGCGTACACAGCGTGGCGACCCACGGGTCACTTGGATTGGCCGTATCCTAAGGCGCACCAGCCTTGACGAAACGCCCCAGCTTTTCAACGTTTTACGCGGCGAAATGTCTATCGTCGGCCCGCGCCCGCATGCCGTGGAAATGCGGGTAGATGATCACCTGTATCATGAGCGCTTCATCGACTATGCAAGCCGGCACCGGGTCAAACCGGGCCTGACAGGCTGGGCACAAATCAATGGCTCGCGCGGCGAGGTAGACACCCACGAAAAGGCCCGGCGGCGGATTTTGCTGGACCTCTATTATATTCGAAACTGGAGCCTGTTGCTCGATATCTGGATTGTCATGCGCACCGCAGTCACGCTGGTATTCGGGCGCAATGCCTATTGATTGGGGCTTTCTTCTGCGACGACATGAACAGCGTGGCTGGCGCGACCGCCAACCCAGCGCAAACTAGGCTTAGGCCCCACTGCCTTGATCAAGGCCGCCGCCGGCGCGTCAATTCGAGCATTGCGAATTTCGATGATGGCCGGCCTTTTGGTCTCGCAATAGAAGACTGGGCTGGCATTGTCTGGCTGCGCCGTTACGACGAGGTCCTCAATCACATAGCGCGGCGCGTCTCCCATCAAAGCGATATGCGCTGGGGCCCCTGACCCACCATAGCGTTTCGGATTGGTGCTGCGGCAGGCCTTGAGTGCGCCGCTATTCCAAAGCCTGAAATTGCGCTTATTGTCTTGAGCAACGCATCGCTCCAGCGACACATCTTGGGATTTCGTATCAAAGCCGCCGTCAGAGCATCCGCTGGCAACGCATTGGATATAGCGAATGCCTTTATTGCCGCGTTCGTCGCTAAACCCATCGCCGTTCCAATAGCTCTCATCCGCGCGCTCCGTTTCGCGGAAGTCTCTGGCAACGCAGCGGCGGTAGGTTATATCGGACGCCGCATCATCTAGAGCGAAGCCAACGCAGTAGTTCGCAGTCCGCGCTGCGCCTTCAGCAATAATGTCCTCAAACAAACCAGCCTTGGAGGCATAGCGAACTCTAGAAAAGCCCCGCGCAAGGCCGCGGGCGACAACGCCCGTGACCACAAAATCGTGAAGCGAAGCATCGTCTCGCCCCGTGGCGGCTGTATTTTCCAAAAACCGGTAGAGGTCTTGCGCTTCGCAGCTATCGATCCGCAATCGATCAGTGGGACGATCGATGCGCACAGCGCCATTGCCCAAGGCGCGGAACTGACAGTCAATGATCTCCTGGCCAGATCGGGCGCGCAGCCCCTCCCCGCCTTCGCCTTTGAGGGCACCTGGCTGCCGGCTACCTTCAAATACTTTTGACTCTATGACGTCTGCTAAGGCTTGCGGCGCAACCGCTACACTCAGCAGACCGAGCAGCGCGCTGCGGCGATCACAAATCAGGCTAGGCTGCTTCAAGGGCATCGTGAACAACCTGCCAATAGGCATGGGCGGCCTTATCCGGTGTGAAATCCCGCGCACGCAGATGCGCCTGTTTGGCCAAGCCACAGCGTCGGTCTTGGTTTTCCAGCATTTCCAACGCATTGGCCAGCGCCGCCGGGTCATTGCAGGGGATCAGAAGACCATGCGCAGCCTTGTTAGGGAAGGATATGGTTTCTCTCGAACAGTGCGCCAAAATTTCCGAAGGGCCAGAAGCGCAGTTGGTGGCAATAACCGGCACGCTAAGGCTCATGGCCTCCACCAAAGCATTGGGGAACCCTTCCGCATTTGAGGATAGCACAAAGGCGCGAGCCCTTTGGATAATGGGAAAGGGATTATCTTGAAATCCTGGGAGCGATATACGGTCATCAAGCTTAAGGGCCTGGATTTGGGCCTCCAGTGCGGGACGCAGCGGGCCGTCGCCAAGCAACACAAGATCCGCGTCCAAGTCTGCCTTGGCAAATGCCGTCAAAAGCAAGCCAAAGTTCTTCGTTTCCACAAAGCGCCCCATGGCCACATAGTAGGGCCGAGACGGCGCCCCAGTCTGCGCTGCACAATGCGCGCGCCGCGCAATGGCTTCTGCATCAATAGGGTTGGCAATCGTGTGCGTTCTAGAGGTATCTACGCCAAAGTTTGCAATCAAGTCCTCAGCCACACCACTGGACACGCAAATGACAGCGCGAGCGGTTGGATAGGTTTTGCGCACGAGGAACCGGGCAAATTGCCCAGCAACCCCAGTGCCCAAATGTGCGCTGGTATTCACCCGTTCGCTCATGATCACATGGTGGCCAAGCGGCTGTAAAAGCGCGTTCACGACATTGGATCGGGTCAGGAAGCTCAAACACAGATCTGGCCGCAACTGCTTGAAGAGGCGGCGGGTCTGCACATAGCTTTTGAGCAAGCTGCCTTGTGCGTTCAGTTGTGTGAGCCGCACCCAGCTCGGCACGCTGTAAGCGCGTGGCTCATCGTCTAGCAAAACGAGGTGGACATCTGCTTCGCCCTTCAAGGTCTCTGAATGGCGCAGCAACGTGGCCATGACGCGTTCAGCTCCGCCACCGGTCAATGAATTGATTAAGAAGACAATCTTCTGGGCCACAACTTTGCTTCAGACCGTGTCTCAAGAGGGGCAATAGACAAAGAAAGCGTCTACAATCACTGAACCGCAGGCCTTGATTGCTGGAAGGCTAAGCTGGCCAGGGGCATTGGGCGCGGTATCAACGCGAAGTGCAAAGAATACCCACATATCAGCGCATAAAATATAATCCCCTCAATCTGCCACAGCGCCATCGTCGCCATGTTGAGAATAAAAAAGGCGCCATGGGCAAGGATGAATTGCCAGCGCACATCCCGCTTAATCCGCAACGCTACGCCAAACATGCTCGCCCAAAACAACAGCATCATCACGACGCCAAAAACGCCCAGCTCGAACAATGCTGCCAGCAGGGTATTGTGAGGGTAAACCAGCATTAGATCTTGCCAACTGTCGGGCCCGAAACCGAAGAGCTGCTGAACCGGCCCCGCTTCCGCCCAGCTGTAGAAGTAGGTCGACCAGATATAGGCGCGGCTCGACATCAGTCTCATATCTTCACGGGTGAAATCTTGCGGCGGCTTGATATACCGCTCAGGCGCTGAGGCAAAGGCAGCAACGTCGCTGAACCGGTCCGATACGGTCGCTCCGAGTGCAATGAGAACGGCAAGTGCGGCAGCAACGGCGGCGATACCGACAAGTGCGCGTTGCCGCGGCAGCACGTGTTTGACCGATTCCCCAGCAAAACCATAGAACGCCAGCGGCACCAGGGCGAGAATGCTGGTGCGGTAATTGGCCAGATAAATGGCCGCCGCTGCAAGCGCAAGCGCGGTTATCTTCCAAAGCAGAGACCATTTGCTCTGAAGGGACAGAACGAAAAAGGCGCCCAGTAGCGCAATCGAAAAAGCGGCCTCATGATAGTAGCCACCGATATAGCTTGCTGACCCATCGGCTTCAGATTGCTTGACCACGCCAAGCACAAGCGACAGCACGAAAAAGATAAACAAAGGCGTAAAGGCTGAAAGCAAAGCAAGCGTAAAGCGCGAGGCTTCATTCTCCCGCAGCGCTTGATAGATGCCGACCAAGATCACGATAAAATAGAGATATTTGACGATAGTATTAAGGGCGCTGGCGGGCGCGCCGTTCACAAAGGCGCTGAGCAGCACAAGACCGATAATGCTATAGACAGGCAGGAGTATTTTCAAAGACCAATAGCGCGGTCGGAGCACGAGCAACCCAAAGACGGTAACCGTGATGGAGCCGAGTGCATTTCCGCTCAAGCCTGCGACCAAAGGGTCGTATGTATATTGGTGGAAGGCGCTCATGATGAAGCGAAGCCACAAGGCACTGATGATAAATCGCGCCGCGATGCCGCGCGTTTGACGCAAAGTCAAGACCAGCAGAATGAAGAGGAATACGGTTGCCATGAGGCTGACCGGTAAAGGCAGGGTTGGCGGCGTCATGCCACCTCTCCCTCATCACAAAGGTCAGGACTAGACCAGGCCATTTTACTTATAATAGGCCTTGTATTGTTTGAAGTACCGGCCAGCGTCGCCATAGCCATGGCGGGCTTGTTGGGCCATGTCGACCCGGCTGAGCGCCACGCCGGCGATGTTTGCATTCATATCAGTCAAGTAGCGCAGGGCCAGTTGGGCGGCCTTCGCTGGGGTAAGACGCCACTTTACCAGGAACAGCACTTTGTCAGCCATCGTGGCAATAACGCGCGCTTCAGCTACGGGAATAACCGGCGTTGTATCCATGATGACCACGTCAAACATGGAGCGGAGCGTTTCAATAAAGTCTTCCATCCTCTGAGACTGGAGAAGCCGGGTCGGTGTTTCTTTATCCTCATTTTCCGGGACGAAATAGGCGCCTGATATCTCGTCTTTGATGATGACATGCTCCAAGCGGGCTGTGCCTTCCAAATAGTCTGACAGCCCGGCAGACCGTGCATCCTGCCTCAGCCATCGCGAGGAGGCGCGGCGCCGCGGGTCGCAATCAACCAGAACCGTGCGGATGCCAGAGGATGCGCAGGAGCGCGCCAAGCAAACAGCAGTCGTGGTCTTACCTTCATTTGGCAGCGATGAGGTGATGGCCACCACACCTTGCGGCCGCTCGCCTGGCTTAAAGAACAGCGATGTTTGCAAACCGCGAAAGGCCTCGGCAAAGGCGGACTTGGGATAATCTAGAAGATATTTCGACGGGTTTTTAACGCCGCGCGTCCAGCGCGACACACCGGGCAAGGTCACCAGCTCTGGTATAGAGCCAAGCGCACGCTGCCGGAGTTTACTCTCTATGCTCTCCGACGTTTCAAGCCCCTGTTCTAAATACTGCAAGAAAAGCACCAGAAGTCCAGCCAAGCCGAGCGCGCTAGCAAGGGCAATAGCAGCAAACATCATCCGGTTTGGCTCAAATGGAATGACCGGCACTTGCGCCAGCAAGACCTCCGCGACGCCCTTTGATTCCGTGCCTTTACGGGCAAGGGCTTGCTGATAGCTGTCGAGAAACTTGCGATATAAGGTCCGCGCTGATTCTGCATTGCGTTCGAGTTCACTCAGACGCACGGCCGCGCCGGTATCCGCCGCCAACTTGTCACGGAGGGTCTGACGCTCTTTTGCTACAAAGGCTGTCCGGTTGGCCGCAATCTGCGCTTCCGCGCGGAGGCCGGAGACGATGGTTTGCGCTTCAGCAGCAATTTGATTTTCGATATCCGCCAATTCGTTGAACGTACTTTCCACTTGCGGGTAACGTGGACCGTAGCGGTTTGTCAGCTCCGCTAAAGTGGATCGAAGCGTCGCCCGGGTGGCTTTCAAGCGGGCCATATTGGGTGATGATAGCGCCGTTGAATTGCCTTCCAGGGTACCATCGCGCTCCAACTGTTCTTGGGCATTGTTATAGCGCGCAGATGTGGCCGCCTCATAGGCTTTGGCATCCGCGAGCTGGCTGTTCAAAACGCTCAGCTCTTGCTGCGTGACTGAAGACGTGCTGTCGGCATCAAACAGGTTTTCCTCACTGCGATAGGTCGCAACCGCCGACTCGGCCTTGAGGACCTGCTGGCGCAGCTGTTCTAGCCGGGCAGCGAGCAGTTCGGCGTTGCGGCCTGTATCGCCGGACCGGCGGGCCAGCTGCGAATTGGCATAATGGG
>CAKZYD010000309.1 GCA_937884085.1 uncultured Sphingomonadales bacterium
ATCGCGTGATAGTGCGCTTGATACCTTGGCGGAGACCGTATCTGACCAACAAGTCTTGGCGGCCATCATCCATGTTGTGCGCAATCACAACGCACTGCAGCGACACACCGTCTAGGCCTCAGGAATTGCCTAACCGGCAAAGTCTGGATCTAAAACAGAGTGTAATCGCAGAGCTGCTTTGCGCGCAAATCGAAGGCTTTCTGCCTTGCGGCGTGCGCTGGCCAGAGAGGCTTGTGCAGCGCTTCGCACGATAACGGCGTCATATTTGTCAGCAACAATAACCCCTGTGGTTTCGGGCTTTACCTGCGCCTCGTCTAATAGCGCCAATGGGAAGTTGTGCGGCACAGCAAAGAAAAACTCGTCGCAATATTCCAAATAGCTCTGCCATTTGCCGTCACCGCGGAAATCGCTCACCGAGACCTTGATTTCGACGATTGTGATGCGCCCTTTGTCATCAATGGCGGCCACATCTGCACGCCGGCCATTGCCAAGCGAAAACTCAACAATCGGCGCTTTACCCTGCGCAATCAAATGGCGGCTAACACCGCGAGACACTGCAGCTGTAATGGCACTATCGCCATGGAGCGTTTTTTCGCGTACGTCGATCACGAAGAGAACATTGCGCGAACTTTCGGCGGCGTCAAGGGCCTACTAGAAGCATTCTGCGCTTTTCTTGTAATGCTGGCGGGGTTCTTAGGGAGCGCCTACGTGCCCAAGACGTGGTCTACAAGCTGAGTCAACCGGTTGATGAGTTCACTCCCGATTTGGCCTCCGTCGCCCGCCATGTTCTTACCAAGGATAAGTTTGAAGGACTTCAAATGGGCTTCCAGCAAAGACTGGTCCATGGCTTCAGTGTCAAGACGGCGCAGATAGCTGCATAAGGTCGTGCCGGCCTCAGTCATCAGGGGATAGCCAAAGCTTGTTCCCATGCCTTTGATATTATGAGAAATTTCGTAGATCTTCTGCTGTAAATCCGGGTCGGTATCTGGTCCAACGTGAGCGATGTGTTGCTCCAGTTCCCCGATCGCGTCATTGGTCCAGTCTAGATAATAGGCAACCAGTTCTTCGTCACTGTCTGCCAGGTCTGCTCTCGCCTCGGATTGCATATTCTATGCCCGCACTCTTTTACTTTCGCGCAATAGTAGCCGGAAAAGGCTTGAGGCTTTATGAAGCAACAAGGCTAATAAACGGTTTAGAGTAGGTCTAGAGTCTGCCCAACCTTTTAGAAAATCTGGATTATTTCCAAACTGGCCACGGCCGCGTGTTAGAAGCTCGTGTCGCGGTAGAAAATATGACGGCCATGCTGGACATGCGCTTCTAGGATTTCACCCCAATAGGGCATCACGTAATCAGCATGATAATGCGTTGCCGTGGCGGTTACGTCATCCCAGTAGCCGTTCAAAGCCACATGGCTCACAGCTTTGGCAACATCCCAAGCCCCTGGGTTGCGTGGCCGGTCGGACAGGCCATCGCATGCGAAAGAGAACTGGCATTTATGGCGCCGCTGTTCGCCTTGGAAGACAACACCGCAAATGGTCGTGGGATACCGCTCATCCATCACGCGGTTGAGAACCACCTGCGCCACGGCCAACTGGCCTTCAAGCGGCTCAGATCGTGCCTCAAAATACACCGCTTGGGCCAAGCACTGTGCTTCAGGGTGGAGGTTCGGGTCAATCTCTGTACGCACGTCGGAGACCAAGGCCGTTAGATCCTTATGGAGTTGTGGTAAGCCAAGGGGTTCTGAGAGTGCAATGGGTGCGTTAAGTTTAGTCGCAGCTTGTTTCGCTTCTTCAGCCTTCGTCAGTGCTGTAGACAAGCCTACAGGCGCGGCAAGAGCGCAGCAGATCGCTGCAGCACCAGCCGCACTTAACAAACCCTTCAATGGCATCGCTTTGAGCATGTCGATCTCCAACCGCCTGCACTGCCTAAACTAACCGGACATAGATTTGATGTTAAAACACGACATATTGAAGTCGAATTTTACAAAAATTTGTCTCAAATACCAGCTTTTGACCACTGTGTTGTTACAAAGCCACGTCTCTTACAGCTTGTTAAGGTTAATAAATGGCAAATGTACGACTTTGAAACGCCCATGATGCGGCGAATCGCTTTGGAGTGGTGCAAAGTCTCGCCAAGAGTCGGTTGCTGTGCTAGCTAGCCAATCGCAACACGAATAACAGAAGGTTCGGCTGGTTTATGAGCATGTCACCCAGCGAAACAGGACAGGTCCAACAATATCTGCGCTCGAAGTTTGATAACAATCGACTGACGCTTCGCCCGCACAAGAAAGGGGAAGATTCGGTCGAGGTTTATCTTGGTGACGAGTTTCTCGGTGTGATTTACCGTGATGAGGATGATGGCGAAGTGTCCTATGACTTCAACATGGCCATTTTAGAAATGGACCTGCCGCAACTCTAAGCCGCTCAAGGCTTTGCTATCACCGGCTCATCCAGGGGCGGCCACCCGTCCGTCACGTCCACCGCCACCAACCACACATCCCGGTCTCTTTTGAGGGCTCGCTCTAAATAGCTATCCTGATCTTCCAGGCCCATAG
>CAKZYD010000310.1 GCA_937884085.1 uncultured Sphingomonadales bacterium
CATGATTGGCTCTGGCATTGGCGGCTTGCCTGGTATCGAAGATGCGTCCATCACGCTCCATGAGCGTGGCCCCCGCCGGGTCAGCCCGCACTTCATCCATGGGCGACTCATCAACCTAGTGTCTGGCCAAGTCTCCATTCGGCATGGGCTGCGCGGTCCAAACCACGCCGTTGTGACGGCCTGCTCCAGCGGCGCCCACGCGATTGGTGATGCCGCGCGGATGATTGCGCTCGATGACGCAGATGTCATGGTCGCTGGCGGCGCTGAGGCTGCGATTTGCCCCATTGGTATTGCTGGCTTCAACCAGGCCAAGGCCCTATCGACTGGCTATAATGACGCGCCAGAAACCGCCAGCCGCCCTTATGACGAAGGCCGCGATGGCTTTGTCATGGGCGAAGGCGCTGGCATGGTTATTTTGGAAGAATATGACCGTGCGAAAGCGCGCGGCGCTAAAATCTATGGCGAAGTGATTGGCTATGGCCTCACCGGCGATGCCTATCATGTGACGGCCCCTGCGCCGGATGGCAATGGCGGCTATCGCTCTATGCAAATGGCGCTGAAACGCGCTGGCATTGATCGAGGCGACATTGATTATATCAACGCCCATGGCACCTCCACACCGCTTGGGGATGAGATTGAATTGGGGGCTGTGCGCAAGCTGTTGGGTCCGGCCATGGAGACTGTTTCCATGTCCTCCACCAAATCGGCCATTGGTCATTTGCTGGGTGCGGCGGGCGCGGTGGAAGCCGTTTTCTCGCTCTTAGCCATGCGCGATAATGTTGTGCCACCGACGCTCAATCTGGAAAACCCGTCGGAAAGCTGCCTAGGCGTTGATTTGGTCCCGCACACGGCTAAAGAGCGGCTGGTGAATGTGGCGCTGTCCAACAGCTTTGGATTTGGCGGCACCAACGCGACGGTCATCTTCCGCGCGGTGTGACGCAATCGCCGCCAGACCCGCCTCAGCCTCTCCCGGCAAACCATAGCCGCATACGGGCATGGGTCTTCGCCAGCGCTATCCTCGTTCTCCTCGTTGGCGCTATCGGCATCTTCATAGCCGACCGCAAAAGCAGCTTTAACAACCAGCCGGGCCCTCTGGCAGAGGAGACGACCATCCTCGTCGAGCGGGGCCTGTCCGTGCGGCAGGTCGCCGCCAAGCTGGAAGAGGCCCGTGTTATTGATGACGCTTGGCTCTTCGAAGTGGGCGTGCGCTTCTTTGCCGATAAGAAGCCCATCAAGGCAGGCGAATTCTCTATTCCCCCTGCTGCGACGATGGCCGGCGTCCTTGAGACACTGCAAACGGCAAATCCAGTGCAATACCGCATGCTCATCCGGGAAGGCATCACGGTGAGCGAAGCGCTTGATATTGTCCGCGCGGATGACCGCTTGGTTGGGGAGATAGAGGGCACCTATGAAGAAGGACGCCTTTTGCCGGACACCTATTATTTCGTTCGGGGCGAAGCGCGCGATGTGCTCCTCAAACGCATGGCAAAGGCACTGGATACCGTGTTGGCAGAGGCTTGGGACACCCGGACCGATAAAGACAATTTGCAGACACCCGAAGAGCTCTTGGTGATGGCCTCCATTATCGAAAAGGAGACCAGCCGGGACAGAGAGAAGCACCTGGTTTCCGGCGTGTTTCACAACCGGCTCAGCAAAGGCATGCGCCTGCAATCCGACCCAACGGTGATTTACGGGATTGCCCAAGGCCCACTCGGACGCTCTCTGAAGCGCAAGGATGTGACGACAGCCACGCCTTATAACACTTACACAATCGACGGACTGCCGCCCGGTCCTATTGCTTTATCAAGCAAGGCGTCCATCATGGCTGCAGGCCAGCCTGCAGAAACCGAAGCCCTGTTTTTTGTCGTCGATGGCAATGGCGGGCATGTGTTTGCTAAGACCTATGCGGAGCACAGGCGCAACATCAAAAAGTGGCTGGATGCGCGGCGTGCCCGGCGGGCGAAGAAGGCGCAGTGAGCATAGCGCGAAAGCCCCTTGCTCAACTTGCGCACGTCGTTAAAAGCGTGCCATGAGTTCTACGCGCCGCCGTCCTCTTCTATTCATTCTGTCCTCGCCCTCAGGCGCAGGTAAATCGACATTGTCCAACATGCTGCTCCGAGAGGAGCGCGACGTGGTGATGTCAGTAAGCGCTACGACACGGCCTCCCCGGAGTGGCGAAATTGACGGGCAGCACTATCATTTTCTAACCGAGGAGCGCTTCAAAGCGCTGATTGCCGAAGACGCGTTTCTAGAGCACGCCCAAGTACACGGAAATTTCTATGGCACGCTGAAGTCGGAAGTAGACGATGCCTTTTCACGCGGAAAGGACGTGCTGTTCGACATCGACTGGCAAGGCACCCAGCAAATCCGCGACCAAAGCGCGGGCACGCTGGTCAGCTTGTTCATCCTGCCACCAAGTCTTGAAGAGCTAGAGCGCCGCCTGAAGACGCGCGCCCAAGATAGCGACGAAGTGGTGCGGCGGCGGATGGCCAAAGCCCGCGAGGAAATCAGCCATTGGGCGGAATATGACTATGTGCTGCTCAATGATGATTTGGACGCGTGTTTTAGTGAGGTGCGCACCATTTTGTCCGCTGAACGCCTCAAAGCCGTGCGTCAGCCAGATATCAAAACCAAAGCCCTTGCCCTCATGGCAGAAGGGGCAGAGCGCGCGCCAAGCTGACATAGTCGGCCACGGGCACGGCATCGGCCCGTGTTGTGGGGTCTAGCTCGGCCGCCTCGCATAGAGCAATCGGATCGATTCCCAAGGACTTCAGGGACTGCCTAAGCATCTTGCGCCTTTGCCCAAAGGCGGCGGCGGTGATGCGGCTCAGTGCATCAACGGACACACTCTGCGGTGCCTCTGTGGGCGTAATATAAACCAGTGCGCTGGTCACTTTCGGCGGTGGTGTAAAGGCTTTGGGGCCTATGTCAAAGAGCAGGCTCGCCTCGGCTCGCCATTGGGTAAGCACGGAGAGCCGCCCGTATGCTTTGCTCCCAACCGGCGCCACCAAGCGCTGCGCCACTTCCTTCTGAAAGAGCAGGGTCAGGCTCTGCCACCGTGGTGGCCAGACTGGTGCGCTGAGCCAGCCAGTCAGCAGCGCAGTACCGACATTATAAGGTAAGTTCGCGGCCACTTTGTGCGGCGCCGCGCTGGCAAAATCAAAGCCCATGGCATCATCATGAACAATGGTCAGTTGATCAGGGTAGGCGGCGGCAATGTCCTCTAAAGCCTGTAGGCAGCGCGGGTCTTTCTCAATCACTGTCACATGCCCAGCGCCTTCCATCAAAAGCGCCCGCGTAAGGCCGCCAGGCCCGGGCCCGACTTCAAAAATATGGTCCTCTGGTCCAGGCTGCGCGGCTCGCGCGATTTTTCGCGTCAGGTTAAGGTCTAGGAGGAAATTTTGCCCAAGCGCTTTTTTGGCTGACAGGCCATGCGCCGCGATAACCTCCCGCAAAGGGGGCAAGCCATCATCCATGGGCGCGCCGGTCTGCTATTTCGGCAGCCAGTGTGATGGCATTTATCATCGAGGCTGGATTGGCAATGCCTTTGCCTGCGATATCAAAGGCGGTGCCATGGTCAGGCGATGTGCGCACAATCGGCAGCCCCAATGTCACATTCACACCGCCATGGAAATCCAGTGTCTTGATGGGGATGAGTGCTTGGTCATGATACATCGTCAACGCCACATCGTAGCCCGTGCGGGCCTCGGCATGGAACAAGCTATCGGCTGCGAACGGGCCCTGCGCGTCTATGCTGTCCACCTGCAGCGCGGCAATCGCCGGTGCAATAATCTGGGTCTCTTCCTCGCCAATGGTGCCATTCTCACCGGCATGGGGATTGAGCCCGGTAAACGCCAATCTAGGCGCTGCAATCCCAAAATCCCGGCGCAGCGCTGCGTTCGTGACTTTGGCACGGTTCACAATCAAGGCTTCGCTCAAGGCGTTTGAAACATCTTTGAGCGGCAAGTGGATGGTCAAAGGAACAACGCGCAGCTGCGCGCAGGCCAGCATCATGACTGTCTGGCCGCGCGCGATATCGCAGGCATCGGCATAGAACTCGGTTTGTCCAGGCGCATCAAAGCCCTCGGCATAAAGGTTTTCTTTTGAGACCGGTGCTGTCACCACTCCGCTGGCGTCACCTGATAGGCAAAGGGAAGCGCTGCGCTCAAGCGCTTCAACCGCTGCCTTGGCAGGCTGTGTAGTGTCGAGCGGCAAATTAGGCAGTGC
>CAKZYD010000311.1 GCA_937884085.1 uncultured Sphingomonadales bacterium
GATGCCTCGCCCCGATCGTCGATGGACAAGGCGCTGGCCTATATGGACCTAGAGCCAGGTCAACCGATTGAAGGCCTTCCGATTGGCGCTGCGTTCATTGGCTCTTGCACCAATTCGCGCCTCTCAGACCTGCGCCGCGCGGCAGCGATCTTAAAAGGCCGCAAGGTTGCGGACGGCGTCAACGCCATCTGCGTGCCAGGCTCAAGCCAAGTCAAAGCCGCCGCGGAAGCGGAAGGCCTTGATCAGGTGTTTAAGGAGGCTGGCTTCTCTTGGCGCGAATCTGGTTGTTCGATGTGCTTCTTTGCAGGCGGTGAAAGCTTCGGCCACCGCCAGCGTGTTATCACCTCCACCAACCGCAATTTTGAAAGCCGCCAGGGCCCGGAAACACGGTCCCACTTGGCCAGCCCCGAAACTGTTGCCGCCTCCGCCGTTACTGTCACTATCACTGACGTAAGAAAGCTGGCGGCATGACGCCATTCACCGTCCATACCGGCGTTGCCGCGCCCATCTTACGCGTCAACATTGATACCGATGCGATCATCCCCTCTCGCGAGATGAAAACAGTGTCTAAGGCCGGACTGGCGGATGGCCTATTCGCAGGCTGGCGCTATGATAAGCCCGGCAGCCGAACGCCCAATCCGGACTTCGTGCTCAACCACCCTGATTTTGCAGAGACGACTGTTCTGCTTGCCGGGGAGAATTTCGGCTGCGGCTCTAGCCGGGAGCATGCGGTGTGGGCGCTCGATGAATATGGCATCCGCTGCGTTATCGCCCCTACCTTCGGCGCCATCTTCTATAACAACTGCATCAAAAACGGCATCTTGCCTATTGAATTGCCAGACGAGACAATCCGCACCTTGGCCGAGCAAGTGATGACTGGCCCGCAGGAAAAACAGCTGCGCATTGACTTGGAGGAAAAGACCGTCACCGCGCCCGATGGAGAGGTCCTGACGTTTGAGATTGCTGATACGCACAGAGAAATGCTGCTCGAAGGGCTCGATAGCATCGACATGACGCTGAAACTGCTGCCGGACATTGAAGCCTTTGAAGCGGCTGACCCGCGCGCTGTTTGGGCGCGCGCTGAATAGGCCGTGTGCCATTCCCTCCCCCGTTCTGGGGCAAGGTTAGGCAAGGGGTCAATCGGACACGGTTTCTCCAGCATCCCGCTGTCCTGAACTTGCTTCAGGACCTCGTCACACAGCCTGAGCCTTTGCTGGATACAGATGCTGAATCAAGTTCAGCATGGCGGAGCAAGGGGAACAGACCCCCTCCTAAATCCTCCCCCAGAACGGGGAAGGACTTCAATTATGGCGGCAAAGCGTTAGAGACTTAGCAAGTCAGCGCCGCTAGTCTGGCGCCATGGTGAGCATGACGCAGCAGATTAAGGCAGCGGTGAAGCCGTTGGCGCAGCCAGCGCTGGACTGGCTGGATTTCCAGGCCTTACCCACGGCTGCGAAAGCGGCCTCAAAAGCAGATAGAGCGGGCAGCCTGGCCGCCGCCGACCCAGGTCCAGAAGCCGCCATCAAAGCCGCACTGAGCTGGCTTTCCCTCGCACAGGACCAGTCAACAACGGCAGACGGCGGCGTTGCCCGGCACTGGAGCTATCTGACGGGCTGGGGCGCGTCTTATCCGGAAACAACCGGCTATATCGTGCCGACTTTTCTAGAGCAGGCAGCCTTACGCCAAGATGCGGGCTTAGAGGCACGTGCGCGAACCATGCTGGATTGGCTGGTCGATATCCAGTTTGAGGATGGCGGCTTTCAGGGCGGCATGATTGGCCAAACCCCGAAGGTCCCCGTTACCTTCAATACCGGTCAAATCCTGCTCGGCCTCGCTGCTGGCAGCGCCCAGTGGCCTGAGCCGTACGGTGCAGCCATGAGAAAGGCAGCCGATTTCCTCAGCGCCTCTTTGGATGACGATGGATGCTGGCGCAGTCACCCCACACCTTTTGCGGTGCATGACGACAAGGCCTATGAGACCCATGTCGCTTGGGGGCTCTATGAGGCGGCCCGCGTGACTGGGCGAG
>CAKZYD010000312.1 GCA_937884085.1 uncultured Sphingomonadales bacterium
TGACCTTCGACACCCGCTTGCAAGACAGCACGCTTAGGGTTGCCTGGGCGGTTGATCTGGATATTGACCAAGACCCTATATCGGTTTGGACTGGTCCAGGTGTATTTGCTCCTGCGGGCACCACCGATGCTGCCTTGAACGGCAAAGCCTTCGATAGCGTTGGCGCCGCTCCTATTCTTGCCGTCGGTCCAGTCACAGACGACGACAATGGCGTCTCGCCGCTAACACTCGCCATTGGTGGCGCGGACCTCAACACCGAGGGCATGCTTCAGTTCATTCGTGACCGCCGTGCATACCAGAGCCGCGACGCTTATGTCTGGTTTTGCCTGCTGGATGAGAATTACACCAACGCCGAGGCTGAGCGCTATTATACGGGCAGCATGTCTGTGTCTCGGTTCCAGGACGGAGATGAACCCGTTCTATCCCTGACCATAGATCGCGATATGCGTGTTGTTCGCACACCGCCGCGCAAGCTCTCACGTCAAAGCGAGATCTGGCCTGGAGATACATTCGCTGATTTCATCGTTGCGTCTGCCAACGGCGATGCTGATCGCAGTGCGCCAACCCAAACAGTAATCCCGCCAGATCTCATAAACTTTTTTAATCGAAGCGGCTTCTTCTAATGCGCCGCAAAACCTGGGGAAACGACCTCAACCAGTACATGGTTGAGGCGAGGAAACGCGCCTGGGGTCCATTCGAGTGCGGACACTTTGTGGCGGGTGCCGTCGAGGCCATGACAGGCCAAGACCTCAAGACCATCGAGTACAGCGACCCAGAAAGCCTCAAGCAAGCGCTAAAAGATCACGGGTCCAACTCTCTCTACAATTATATGCGCCGCCATTTCGGCAAAGCAATTGCGGCCGCGGCGGCCAAGCGTGGCGACATCATGTACCGCAAGGAAGCTGGGCAGCCCTGCTTAGGCATTCTCCTTAGTCACAACAGAGCGTTTTTCTTGGGCGAAAACGATTTGGTCGAAGTCAGCCGGTTCGACTGCGAACGCGCATGGCACGTACCCTATGGGTAAGGTCGTCAAGGGTATCGCCATTGGTGTCGGTGTCGTCGTTGCTAGCCTGGCCGTTGCGGCAACAGGCGGCGCTGCCTTGGGCCCCGTACTGTCTGCCACCGTTGGCAAGGCGTTTGCCCTAGGCGGCGCTATCGGCCTCAAAGGTATAACAGCAGGCATTGTTGGCGGTGCGCTGATTGGTGGCGGCCTTTCGGCGCTATCCTATCTGCAGCCCAAACGGCCACAGGTTGAAGCCACCGGGGCCGCGGCTTCAGTTGGTGCGCAGGGCGATCCCGATCCAGACGACTACTATGTTTTTGGCCGCACATTTGTGCCTATACAGCGCGTTTACTTGGAGGAGCATGGCTCAGAGGGTCAATCTCTTCTCCAGGTCTTTGCGCACGCCTCACACCAGATAAGCCAGTACCTAGAGTATTATCACAATACCGACCTGCTGGCTTTTTCAGGAGCAGGCAGCGGGGAAATCGGTGGCGACTTCCCTCCTGGCACACTGCGCATATTCAGCCAACTCGGCACAAACAATCAAATTGCGATCACGCCAAGCGGTACGACTTGGACCGGCCGAGGACGCGGTGTTGCCCATACCCTTTGGCAGTTCACGCAGAACCAAGAAAAACCAGACACGATTTCGCAGAATCTGCGTGTCTATCTGGAGGGAGCGGTCAACTACGATCCACGGCAAGACTTCACGGTTGGCGGCAGCATGTCTGGGCCTCAGCAACGCGCTGTTGATCCGTTCACGTGGACATATGATGGGGCGGGTGGGGCACTTACCCCCCAAGGCCCAAACTTAGCCCTTGTTGTGCTGCGCTACATCCTGGGAGAATATCAAAACGGCGTGCTGCGTTGGGGCATTGGTGCAGACCCGGCTAACATCAATTACACTGCCTTCATCGCTGCCGCCAACTTCTGTGACGAGATTAGCAATGGCGAGCCCCGCCTTCACATCGGCGGAGCCATCAACTGCTCAACGCCGGCCAGCCAGGTGCTTGAAACCTTCATGGGGCACTGTGGTGGTTGGTGTGGCCGCAATGCTGCGGGCCTCTGGGATATCTATATCCCGCAAGACGACCTGGCGATCCCGGATTGGACTGTCACGACTGCCGATCTGGTTGGCGAGATATCCATATCTGACCAGCCCGTTCAGGAGCTTTTTAATGCTATTCAGGGTAGGTGTGCGCCCAAGGATGGCCTTGGCCAGCTGGTTGCCTATCCTGAGGTCAGTGAGCCAGATCTTGTTACGCAGGACGGCGGGAAGTACGCTCAGTCCGTAGACTACCCGTTCTTTGATAGCTTTGCGCGGGCTCAGTACCAGGCGCGTCAGCGCATCAGGCGTGCGCGCTTTGACCGGTCTGTTGAAACCGTTCTGAGTTTTGCGTTTTTCAGGATTCAGAAGAACCAAACTGTTGAGCTGAATGCCCCAGAGTTTGGCTACCAAAACGAAGTCATGCGCGTCGTGGCGAAGACCATCGTACCGGATGTGGGCATTGCAGTGGTGCTGGCTGAAGAAAGCAGCACGATCTATGACCAGACAGAGCCTATAGCGCCCAATCCAACAATTGGTGAAGTGCTTCAGTTCGATCCGTCGCGGGCTGTGAGCGTCTTGGGCTTCTCGCTGGCTGCCGTCGACATCACCGGCGACACTGGCGAAACCCTAAACGGCATACGCGCCTCTTGGGCCGAGCCAAGCGCCCGCGTTGCCCGCACTGAAATCCGCTATAAGCGGGCGTCTGACAGCGACTATATCTTTGCCCCATCGATAGAGCAGGGGTCTTCAGAGACCACTTTCACCAGTCTGCCGCCTGACACTGTTTACACGGTCGAAATTCGGCATATCACCATCTTCGACGTGCCTGGGGCCTGGGCATCGGACACAGTGACCACCGGCAGCAATACGCTGCAAGGGCCAAAGGGCGACAAAGGTGACGAGGGCGATCCTGGTGCAGACGGACTACTGCCCTTTGGCTTTAAGCGTAACTTCAACAGCTTCACAGACCCGAACCCTGGCGAACTCTTCATTCACGGCAGTCAGAACGGCCAGCCCGCAGATATCAACGGCACTCTTGTCTACAATGGCACCGAATACACAATCCCACGCGCGGCGGGTGGCAATGGCGTTCTCACAAGTATCGCTAACACCCTAGGCTGGATATGCTTTGACATCAGCGGTGCCAACTTCACCGTAGCACCATCAGCGCCTTACAGCACACAAACCGCGTTTGTCTATCAGCGAGATGGTGTTTGGTATTATGACACAAACCCAGGAGAGACCCAGTTCACGCCCAACGCCAATCACGTCGCTATTGGGACTTGCTTAACCGGATCGGCGGACTTCATTGAGGCTGCTGGTCCAATCGCACCAGTTGGCCTGCTCGCGGCGCCTAATGCGAAACCATATGTAAGCCGAGGCGCAAGCTTCCCGTCAAACCCATTCATTGGGCAATGGTTCGAGCGGACGGACCTGCAAGCGACATTTCAGTATAACGGAAGCACCTGGGACAGGCTTGGCGGTGACTACGCCACAATCGACAACACAGATCAGCTTTGGATCGACAACGGTGGCTTCTCAAGGCTGGATGAGAACGGCGATCCGCTGAGTTGGGACTTGAGCTTCCTGAACGTTGACCTATGGACGGCCACCATCATATCGGAAAGCAGTGCCCAGGTTGGCGGCAATGTTTTGCGCTTAACCAACCCCGTTACGCAGTTTGGCGTTACCTTCTCTCCAAGCGCGTTGAAACAAGACATCCCTGGAAACGTAGGTCAGCTTGTACTTGCTGAAATAAGGGCGCGTGCGGTTCAAGGTGCTTTCAACATCGGGTTTAATCTAGGCGGCCAAGTTGTTTCGCCGCGGCCCATAAACATGGGCCTCTTGCCATCTGATGGGTGGATCACTGGGCGCTTCAAGTACCGAATTACTGAAACTACAATTAGCCCCCAAATATCCGTCTCTGTAAACCCGTCTGGCGGGCTGGCTATTGGCGAGCTGGACTATATTCAGCTCACACCGATCTTTGATGCGGTCTCAAGCATAGTCGATGTCTCCCAGGCCCTCACCATGGACTCCACAGAGTTTATAGATGGCGAGGCTGTTATCATCGCTTCCGCTGGCATTTATACGTTCGACGAAGACGCTGGCGGAACATCTAACACGACAACACGCATAGCTCTGGCCGATGGTGGCGATGCCCGCCTGATAAGGCGGCTCGCCTTCTAAATGCCCTGCGCCAAACTGGCGGCTGTCGGCTTACACTTGGTGAGCTGGCACAGCGCCCCTATGGACACAGGTGAAGCGTATGAGTGGCTGACACCGGGCGCCTACCTGCGCTTTGAATGCAGCGAACAAATCAGCACGCAGGCTGGCGTCTTTCGCAATTCAGAAGGCGGGGTTAGCCTCTATGGCGCGGCCGTTTGGGAGCCGTCCAAGCTGCCTATCTTTATCGCTGCGGGTGGTGCGTCTGGATATCGGGATAGAAACCTTTCGCCCATTGGCGGGGTTGGGGTGAAGGCTGGGGAGCACGTCCGGTTCATGCTGGCGCCGCCTGCGCCCAGAAATGGATCGTGGCTGCTGACAGCTATGTGGGAGATACCTTTTTAGGAGAGGCTATGGGCTTCTATGCGCCATCGGAGCCCTTGAGCGCCGTCAAACTGTGGATTGGCATTCATGGGCCCCAGCTGTGGCCGTTCAGCCTGATGCAACAAAAGATAGCCGATGGGAGCATGACGGCCGCCGCCGATGTGCTTGGCAGTGACTTCTTTTCCGATGCAGCCGAGCTTGGCCTGGGTGGATACACGGTTGCCATCCAGCTTGCCGTCGTCGTCATCATCGCCGGACTGCATCGGACCAGCATTAAACTTGACCACCAGAGGGATGCACAGCGTCATGAACTCGATATGGAGCGGGCTAAAAATGACTATGCCACGGCCGAGGCCAAACGGTCGATATCGGCAGCTTTGTCAGATGTCGCGCTTGCCTTGCAGGTCCATGAGGCCAGCCAAATGCAGAACCACCAAGAATTGATGGGGGAGCTGAAAGCCCTTAGAGGGCTGCTGTCACAGGAGGGTAAAACCCTATGATATGGAGCGAAGTTTTCCGCCGCCTACGGGCCCGCCATGATGAGGCGATTGCGTCTATCTGTTATCAGGCCATGGAGGCGCGCCGACAGGCCGCGGAAGAGCAACGCGCCACAGCGGAAGACGTGAGCCGCCAGATGGCTGCGCTATACCAGTTCGATGAAGACGATAACGCAGCCGGTCAAACCTCTCACTAGGTTTGGCGTGGCGATGGAAATCGCGGGCCT
>CAKZYD010000313.1 GCA_937884085.1 uncultured Sphingomonadales bacterium
CCTTTAATGGTTAGCGTATAGGCCACGCCATCGAAGCGAACCCGCACTGACCGTCCATCTTCTCTGGCAATATACCCTTGCACCAACCGCTTTGCTGAGGGGTCAATTGGGTGTGGGCCACGGACTAAAAATTTACGCTCTATTTCGATAGCCACAGGCCACAACTCAGTGAATTTTTGTGCAAATGCGGCGTACGAGGTTTCAAGCGCAAGGTCAACGCCAATAGAATATTCTATTTTTGTTCTTGCACAAAAGGAACATAAAGACTATACGAGAACATCTGAGAACGGAGACGCATATGGCCATATTAGAGACCCTATTTCTCGTCACATTCATCGCAGGGTCCGTTGCTGTCTTACGCGGTGCATTTCACGACATTTGGACTGATGTCTCGTCTTGGCGAAAAATCCAATATTGTGACGCGTATCAACGACAACGTGATCCTTACAGTGGGTTAAAGGCGCCTATTAGGATTTCAAAGCGCGGCATTTCATTGAGACAGCACACCACTTAGCTACACAACCCTCGCCCCCGCCGAGCTATTTAGAGCGCATAAAAAGCAGCATAAAAAAAATGCGGCGATAAAAGAATACATCTTTTATCGCCGCATAAATGCAACTGCGCTTGCCCCCACAACGTGCAGCTGCGTTATTTAGAAGTATTCCGATTTTTAACAAAAAATCAATGGTTCATTCACTGTGAACCAACTTTAGTCTAGTAGGTTCAACCGATTGAAAAGCAGCTTAAACCTAGTCAAATGCTAGAATTCACGGCCTTAACTACGTTGTAATGATCACCCCAAGCCTTTGGAACTATAAACTAGCGTGGCAACTGAACGACAGCGCAATACTGACCTTGTGTCTTCAGCTTGGCACAAACCGATGACGCCGCAAGCGGTGTATCATATGCGCCGGACACAACGCGTATGAACTGTTTAGATCCAGCGCCGTCCGATTTGAGTCTATAGAAAGACTTCTCAGACAGCTCGTCCCTGTAGGTATCGGCCAATGCCGTTATCATGTCTTGCACATTGGCTGGGTTAGAGATTGAAGCCAAATGCAAACCGTATTGATGTTGTGGTTGCGGTATTGAAACTGCCACATCATCAACAGGTTCTGTTTCCGCGCTTTCTCTTGCGTCACCGGCGGTCATGCGCTCAGCTGGTGGCTGCGCAGCTGGTTCCAGCGTATTGGCGCGCAGAGCATCACGAACCTCTCGAATATCCGCATTTGAAACAGCGCTGATTTCATCGGACACAGGACGGAAAGCCACCCTAGCTTTTCCCCTATTATCAAGATCCTGCTCAACAGACCTGATGGCGGACAGCATCATTCCATCTGGGTCTATTGCGTCACTTTGCGCGAAGTGTTGGCCCTCAACAAAAATATCAGACGCCAGAGGTCTAGCGTCACCATCATTTTCGCCGTTCGCCAAGGTAACCGAAAAACTAATGCCTATAAAGAAGCCAAGCCCACACAGCACGAAATTCTTCGAAGGAGATGATATAATAGCCCACATAGTGACCTCCTGCACTGCCTGGAGCGCTAGGTAAATACATAAGGTTAACGGAAATTAAATTTTCTTAACAGCGAAGCGTCTATTTCTGACACACCCATATTTTGATATTGAGCATTAGGGCTACTATATAGAAGTAGAAGTATCAGGAAGATATAGTGCATGGATGTAAAAACACTATGCCTCGGGATTTTATCGCTCGGCGATGCAACGGGCTATGAAATCAAGAAACTGGTCGCCGACGGCGCGTTTAGTTTTTTCAGTGAAGCCAGCTATGGGTCGATCTACCCTGCCCTGACAAAACTCATGGATTCTGGATTGGTTACCTGCAGGTCCGAGAGCCAAGATGGGCGGCCTGATAAGAAGATCTACTCTCTAACGGAAGATGGGGAACAAACCCTTAAATCCTCCATGCGGCAAAGCCCTGGACCTGATAAACAACGCTCTGAATTTCTAGCAAGTGTGCTGTTTTCTGAAGCTGTCTACCCTGAACGCGTGACCCAATTGATTTCTGAGCGCAAGCTGTATCACGAAGACCGGATCCGCAGCCTTACATCCTTACAGCAAGAAGAGCTCTCGCCCGCGGGCCGATTTGTGATTGGATATGGGCTGCATATACAGCGTGCAGCGCTGGCCTTTTTGGAAGATGCAGGCGAATTGCTTGTTCAAGACGTTGAAAGCGACGTGGTCTAGTAAGACGGTCTAAGTCGCTTCGTCCCAACTGCGCCGAATGCGCGCCATATGGCGCCAGCTGATAGGCAAAAAGATAAGATAAGCGGACGCGCACACTGTGAGTGTAATCCACGGGAATGTGGTCAAAAAAGCGACGAACACGCCGACAGACAAAAGCGCACTCCACCGCACGGACCGGCGCAAACGCAGAGCTTTGAGCGAGTATGTTGGGATATTTGAGACCATAAGGACGCAAATAGCGAAGGTGTAGAGCGTTGTAAGGGTTGGCGTTAGCAAAGCGTCACGTCCTGTCCAGAACGCCATATACATCGGCGCCAATGCCAAACCCGCAGCAATCGGCGCTGGTACCCCTGTCAGAAAGCCAGCGCGGCGGTAATCATCATCTTCGGCGTCCAGTTTCGCGTTAAAGCGCGCGAGCCGAAGCGCACAGGACACAGCAAAAGCCAGGGCCAAAATCCATCCTAGGCCGCCCACATCTTGCAAAACCCACAAATAGAGTATCAACGCGGGCGCCATACCAAAGGCAACGACGTCCGAAAGGGAGTCCAAGGCAGCACCAAAAGCGGAACTGGCTTTTAAGGCACGCGCGATCGCCCCATCCGTCGCATCAAATATACCAGCGATGACGACAGCCAAAACGGCATGTTGCCAACGCTCATCCAAGGCAAAGCGGACACCGGTTAAACCAGCGCTAAGGGCTAGGATAGTTACACAATTGGGGATCAATATCCGCAGGGAGAGCCCTTTTTCAGGACGATCGTTCATGGCTATCGCTTAACGGCCTCCGGCACATCGCTGGACACGGCATTTCCTAAGCGGGCAATGACAGTCTCACCGCCCAAGGTTCGCTGCCCCAGGGCCACTTTGAGTGTTGCATCCTGTGGCAGATAGACGTCCATGCGCGAGCCAAAACGAATAATGCCAAAACGTTCACCCGCCTCTAAACGATCACCCTCCTCAACATCACAAATGATCCTGCGGGCGATCAAACCAGCAATCTGTACAAAGGCAATTTTAATGCCGTCGCCACGCTCAAGCGCCACGAGATTGCGCTCGTTATCGGTGCTGGCTTTGTCCAAGTTTGCATTCACCATCGTCCCAGGAACATAAGCAATCCGAGTAACACGGCCGGCGCATGGTGCCCGGTTCACATGCACATCCAGCACTGACAGGAAAATACTCACCCGCGTGCACATCTCTTTGCCATCACCGCCGAGCTCTCTGGGCCAAGGCGCTGCTAAAACGCTGCACACGCGGCCATCGCCAGGTGCGACAATGGCATTTTGATCGGTTGGAATGTAGCGATCTGGATCCCGAAAGAAGAACAAGCAAAAGATCATGAAGCCAAAGCCGAAAATGGCAATGATCGACCCTAAGAAAAACAGGCCCACTAAGCCGACGGCAAAGCCACCGAACACATAGATTCGGCCCTCCCGGTGGGCCGGAGGGAAGAAATCCGCCATAGAGAATTGCATTGACATAAGGAGGGACTCCTATTCGCGCAGCGAACCTTATCATTCGGCCATTTAGCACAGCGGGCTGTCGCAGCGAGATTTATTCTCGCGCTTTCGTTGATTCTTTTCAAAACAGGGCTACGCAATTAACGCGCAATTAAAGGGGTTGGCGGCACAATGCAAAGTCTCAGCGCGGAAAACAGCCGCGACGACAATCAGCGATTGTAAGGATTCACCCATGACCACGGCCCTGAGCTACGATATATCCGAGGATGCAAAAATCGTCCTGGCTAATATTGAGCGCATTGAACAGGCTATAACGTATGTGCGCATGCCTTTTCGCTCGCAGTTTTCTTTTGGGCCCTATCGCTGCCGGGCACGGGTTTTGGGAAATGCCAATAGATTTGCTGTCGCTTTAACTATTTTCGCTGGCCGGGTCCCGTTTACCGCTGAAAACCGCGCCGCGCGCAAAGCGCTTTTGGAGCTTTCTGGTTTGGAGGCGGCCAACGCGGGCACATTGGCTATCATGGCCGACAACTGGGCAATTGTGACCGCCCGTTTTGCCGTGTTGGAAGAGCCCCGGCGAGAAATCGTCTGCGAAGCCATTTTGCGCCGCCTCGTCGAGCTACGGCCCTCGCTCGACACAATTGCTAAGATAACTATTCGATAGAAGTCGCACCCCCGCCAGCACAGGGCCGCAAAATGAAAACCAAACCAGGATAAATCAAATCT
>CAKZYD010000314.1 GCA_937884085.1 uncultured Sphingomonadales bacterium
CCCCTCCCATCCAGGGAGGGGAGATGAAGATATGGCCGTCGCCTCTGTGCTTGTCACAGAGGTCCATTCCTGAGCCTGCGCCGCTTGCTTCAAACGCTCAGGCATGGGTCCCTGTGACAAGCACAGGGATGACGGAAGGGGGCTCATCATATCGCGCGCGCCTCCAGAGAGCGCGTTCGCCGCTCTTGGAACCAGCCAATCACCTTCTGGCGCACTTTCGCGCGGACGCGGTCGAGCTTGGTGTCGTTGAAGATGAGCTCAGCCCGGTAAAAGCTGGGGCAGAGGACAGCGGCGTGGCTCACCTCGCCGCACAGGCCGCAGCCGACGCAGCTATTATCCACATGGGCAATGGGGTGCTGGCGCAGCGGGTCGGGGTTCGGCTTGATAGTGAGTGAGGGGCAGCCAGACAGGCGGATACAGCTATGATCGCCCGTGCAGGTGTCGGGATCAACACCAAAACGCTCTCGCACCGCGCGTTTGCCTTCCTTGACCCGCTTGGCAAAGAGCGGCTTTTCCCGGCGCTGACGATTGAGCATGCATTCTGACTGCGCGATGATGACTTTCGGGCCTGTTTCCTCGGTCGTCATGGCTTCTTTAAAAAGCTTCTTCATGCCCGCCACATCATACGTGCGATTGAGCTGGCGCACCCATTTAACGCCCACGCCTTTCACAGCCTCGGCAATGCCATGCTGTGTTGATCGGTAGTCATTGTCATTGCGGCTAGACGGGATGTCTTGGCCGCCGGTGGCAGCGGAATAGTTGTTGTCGACGATGAGAAGGACATTGTCGTTATTGTTAAAGACGGCGTTACCCACACCGCTGGTCAGGCCATTGTGCCAAAAGCCGCCATCCCCCATCACAGCAAGGGAGCGCTGATTGGCATCCACATTGAGTGCGCTGCCGCTGGCGGCGCCAAGACCATAGCCCATCGTGGTGCTGCCAATGTTAAATGGCGGCAGGATGGAAAACAGGTGGCAGCCAATATCGCAAGAGACGTGGAACTCCCCAATCTCGCGCTGCACCAGCTTCATGGCCGTAAAGATGGGCCGTTCTGGGCAGCCCGTACAAAAGCCAGCCGGGCGCAGCGGCACTTGGGCGGCCAGCAGGTTGCGCGTCTCTGCGTCAAGGAGCGCGGGCACGGTGATGTGCTGCGGCTCTAAAATGTCCTCAGCACATTTTTTCAAAAAGTCTTCAACGCCGCGCTTGACCACATCGCCAGTATATTCGCCCGCCTTGGGCAGCACATCTTTGCCGGAGACTTTGCAAGCAATGTCAGCGCGCTTGAGGACCGTATTCAAGGTCTGCTCAATAAACTCCGGCTGGCCTTCCTCAACCATCAGGACGGCATCTTTATCCTTACAGAAATCGACCACTTCCGACTCAATCATCGGATAAGTCACGTTCATGCAGTAGATCGGCACCTTGGCATTGCCAAAGCTGTCGGATAGGCCAAGGCGTTCGAGCGAGCGGTTCAGAGTATTGAACATGCCACCCTGGCAGAAGCTTCCGATACTGGCTTTGCCGGGGCTAGCCACAGGGCCGAACCATTCGTTGAGCTTATTGTCTTCAATGAACTTGATGGCATCGGGCCAGCGGCGGTCAATCTTCTCGTGCTCATGCAGGAAGTTGGCGGGCGGCAGCACGATCCGGTTGGTGTCACGCACCGGGTTTTCCTTGGCCATCTTCTGGGTATATTCAGGCCGCACATTGTCCTTGGCATCAAAGCGGCCGTACATGTGGCACGCCCGGATGCGCAGTTCTAACATGACAGGCGTTGCCGAGGCCTCGGAGAGCTCAAAGCTCTTTTCCACCATGTCCACAATGGCAGGCAGATTTGGGCGCGGATCGAGCAGCCAGACTTGGCTCTTCATGGCAAAGGCGTGGGTGCGCTCCTGCATGATGGAGCTGCCTTCGCCGTAATCTTCCCCTACAATAATGAGCGTTCCGCCTGTCACGCCGCCGGAGGCAATGTTAGAGAGCGCGTCGGAGGCCACATTCGTGCCCACGACAGACTTCCATGCCACTGCTCCACGCATGGGATAGTTCACAGAGGCTGCCAACATGGCGCAAGCCGTCGCCTCGCTTGCGCTCGCCTCAAAATAGATGTCCAGCTCTTTCAGGATTTCATTTGCATCTGCAAACACATCAAGCAGATGCGAAATGGGCGCGCCCTGATAGCCGCCCACGTAAGAGACGCCCGACTGCAACAGCGCCTTAGTAACCGCCAAAATCCCTTCGCCGCGAAATTCCTCGCCAGCGCCGATTTTTAGCTTTTCAACTTCTTTAGAAAAGGACCGTTCTGCCATAGCGCAGTGTTCCCTGAATAAGTTCCCACACTCGGCCTACCATAATTACGTGAATTTGCAAGTAATTTAGACTGTCCTTGAAAACCCCTAGCAGAGAGCCGCGTATCAAGTGTCTCAATTTGAAACGACGACTCTGGAAAAACCTGTTAGAGCAGACATCCAGTCATGCTAGCAGCCAACACAAACCACCTAACCACTTATTTTTCAGAGACTATTCTATTTTGGCATAAATATTGCCTGATGCGGTACAACAGTAGCGTTGGAGTAAATATACTGATGAAAACATGTACAAAGGGCGCCGTTGCCATCTTGTGTCTCGGTCTCACCGCTCCTGCGGCACAGGCCAATACAATCACCTTCGAATTTGGTGCAGAAGGCGATGGGGAGCTGATTTTCGGCACCGAATCTCAAGCATATCGCGATACCATTGACGATATTGAATTGACAGTACGCGGCTTTGAGGTCGACACCCCCTCCGTTTTTAACTTCAACACGCCTGGAGCAAATACGGACGGCGAAGGTTTTGACCGCGAACCAGTGACGCGCGACACGAGCGGCCACAACCAGGGCCTCGGCATCAATAGTGATGGCGACCAATATAACAGCCAAGTCGAAGGCAATGATGGTGGCAGCGACGATATTGAATATCTGTGGTTCGATTTTGACAGCGACGTCATTGACGATTTGCAGTTAAAGCTTGTGGAAATTGTCTTTAACAACACCGATTCTGAGGATGATTTCGGCCTGGCCAATCGCACCAATGTGCTGCTGGTCGACCAGCCCCTGGCACCGTCCTCCGGCAGCTCCACGGCTTTCGACTTCACCTCGTTCAACTTCATTGACGACTATTTCGCCGTCTTCGCTGACAGCGGTACGGCAGGTAATGGGGAGAACTGGAAGGTGCGGTCCATCACTGTGATGCAGGTGCCTGAGCCAGCGACGCTCGGCCTTCTCGGCCTCGGCCTGTTGGGTGTCGCTGGATTGCATCGTCGGCGTCGCTAAGACCCCTAGCTCTCTCAAACCCATTCTCAAAGAGCGCGCGCTGCCATCCGACTGGGTGGCAGCTATTTTTATGGGCGCCTGTGCTTAGAAGGTGTTTTCAAACACAATCT
>CAKZYD010000315.1 GCA_937884085.1 uncultured Sphingomonadales bacterium
GCCTGCGCCGCCTTCTAGCGTGTCAGCACCGCCGCGGCCGGCGAGAACATCGTCAGCGCCAGCGCCGCGCAGCAATTCATCAGCAGCGCTGCCGGTAATGACATCGTCAAAAGCCGTTCCGAACACTTGTTCGACGGAAAATAGCGTGTCGCCAGCGGCGTCCCCGCCGCCGCCGGGCGTGCCATCGGTTGACACAATGATGCCAAAGGTGGAGGCCGTGTAGTCGGCCGTGTCTATATCCGCGCCGCCATCGAGAACATCGGCGCCTTGGCCACCGACCAGGATGTCATTGCCTGCGTCACCGCGCAGCGTATCTGCGTTGATGCCGCCTTCCAAAAGGTCAGCGCCCGCACCGCCTTCTAAAATATCGAGGCCCGTGCCACCGCCGAGTGTATCGTCAAAGGCAGAGCCAACGATGCGTTCTATCTCAACGAACGTATCGCCCAGCGCATCCCCGCCTGCGCCGGCTGAGCCATCTAAACGGACGGTGACGGCTGCGCCTGATGCGGCGTAACTTGCCGTATCCGTGCCGCTGCCACCAATCAGCTGGTCAGCGCCCTCATTGCCAGCGAGAACATCATCGCCTTGGCCGCCTTCAAGCCGGTCAGCGCCTTCGCCGCCACTTAGGCTGTCTTCGCCGGTGGCACCGGTAATCATGTCATTGCCACCGCCACCCGTAATGGTGTCATTACCGAAGCCACCATCAATGGTCTCGGCGGGCGTATCGCCGACAATCGTGTCATCAAAGCTAGAACCAAAGATGATTTCGACTTCACTGACTTGGTCACCTTCAGCAAAACCACCTGTGCTCAAAGAGCCGTCCAGGCGAATGGAAATGGCGGCTGAACTGCCGCGGTAATCGAGCGTATCGATGCCATCGCCGCCAATAATTTGGTCAGCGCCGAGGCCACCATCTAGCGTGTCATCGCCATCACCGCCGCGCAGTATTTCATCGTTGATGGAACCCACGATATTGTCGTTAAAGGCAGAGCCAATGGCACCTTCAATGCTATTGAGCGTATCGCCCCCCGCGTGCCCGCCAGAGGACAAGGACCCATCGAGCCGAACGAAAACCGCGGAATCAGAGGCGCTATAGTCGGCCACGTCTTGACCCGCACCGCCGACCAGCTGATCAGCGCCGGCAAGACCGGCCAGGATATCGTCACCGCCACCGCCTTCGAGAATATCATCGCTCGAATTGCCCGTTAGCGTGTCAGCGAAATTGGAGCCGAAAAGGCGTTCAATGCCTATGAGCGTGTCGCCTTGCGCATGGCCGCCGACGCCGGGTCCACCGCCAAGGCTGACCGTGACGGCTGCGTCCGACAGACTATAGTTGGCAGTATCGATGCCAAGGCCGCCGTCCAGGATATCCGCGCCCAGACCGGAATAAATGCTATCATCGCCAGCGCCGCCGAAGATGGTCTCAATGGCCGCTGCCCCAAAGACTTGGTCATTGAAATCAGACGCGATGATGATTTCGGCATTGATGATCGTATCGCCATCGGCATCCCCGCCAAGCGATGGCGAACCGTCCAGGTTCAAAATGACAGATGAGCTTGACCCAGCGTAGGTCACGGTATCCGTGCCAGCGCCGCCGTCCAGAAAGTCTGCGCCGCCTGCCCCAATCAGCGTGTCGTCGCCAGCGCCGCCAAACAGGCTTTCATCTTCATCACTGCCAGTGAGCTGGTCATCGCCGAGGCCGGATAAAATCTGCTCTATATTGAAGAAACGGTCGCCTGCCGCATCACCGCCGAGGGAGGCTGTACCATCCAATTCAATCGTGAGATTGGCTGTTTGGGTGCTGAAGTCGACCGTATCGAAGCCGCTGCCCCCGTCAAAGGTGTCCGCGCCAGCACCGCCGACCAGAGTGTCATCCCCTGCTCGGCCGTCCAGCCTATTGGTCCCGCTGTCGCCGGTTAGAACGTCGGCAAGTTCGGAGCCTTCAAGATTTTCAATGCTTGAATAAGTATCGCCATCCGCGTCACCCGCAGAGCCAGACCCAGCTGCTAAGGAGGCTGTCACGCCGGCAAGCGAGTTCAAATAACTTGCCGTATCGAGACCTGTGCCACCGATGAGGATATCGGCGCCCAAGCCGCCAATCAGAAAATCATCCCCGCCCGCGCCATCCAGTTGGTTGACACTTGCATTGCCTGTAATCCGGTCAGCCGCTTGGGTGCCGATGACATTCTCGATTTGGAAAATCAAGTCACCTTCGGCATGACCGCCAAAGCCGCTGGCCGTGAACAGGTCGACGATGACAGCTTCGGCAGAAGCAGAATAGTCAGCCGTATCAATGCCCTCGCCGCCGCGCAGCGTATCGGCACCCGCCAGCCCTGCGAGCGTATCATTGCCCGCACCGCCGCGAATAACGTTGTCCGTGCCAGAGCCGCTGAGGAAGTCGGCGAACTCAGACCCGGTCAGGTTTTCGATTTGAACGAGGGTATCGCCTTGCGCATCCCCACCGCTGCCGGGATTGCCAAGCAAATCAACGGTCACACCCACGTCGCTGAGGCTGTAGCTAGCCGTATCGAGACCAAGCCCGCCGTCCAGCATATCCGCGCCGGCAGCGCCCTCGAGAACGTCGTCTCCAGCGCCGCCTAACAGGCTGTCATCGCTGGCGCTCCCGGTGATGACGTCATTGCGCTCAGAGCCGATGACCTGTTCGACTTCCGTGATGATGTCACCGTCGGCATCGCCCCCTTCAGACACCCGGCCATCTAAGAAGACAGTCACAGCCGTACCCGACGCAGTGTAATCGACGGTATCAAAACCAGCCCCGCCGGTCAGCGTGTCGCCGCCATCGCCGCCAATGAGCAAGTCATCGCCCGCAAGGCCACCTAGAGAGTCGCTTTGCGCAGTCCCACGCAGCACGTCATCGAAATTGGAGCCAAGCAGCGCTTCAATGCTGAAGAACTGGTCGCCTTCCGCATAACCACCACTGGATTCCCCGTCGAGCGAGACGTTGACGGCCTCTGTCGAGAACTCATAAGAGGCGGTGTCAAACCCCTCATCACCAAACAGCTGGTCGCCAGATTGGCCGCCGGCAATGACATCATCGCCAAGACCGCCGGAAATGCTGTCTTCGCCCGTGCCGCCGACCAGCGTGTCATTAAAGTTTGAGCCAGTGAGTTGCTCAGCGCCCGTGATAACGTCGCCTTCGGCTTCACCGCCAATGCCGATACGCCCGTCTAAAAAAACTGTGACAGCAACGCTTGATAAGCTGAAATCAACAACATCAATGCCGCCAGCGCCTTCAATACGGTCGGCGCCTAAACCGCCAAAAAACCTGTTCGCGTTGGCATCGCCCGTTAGCGTGTCATCAAAGGCGGAGCCGCGCAGTTCTTCAATATTGCTGAGAACGTCACCTGTCGCTTCGCCGCCCGTGCCAGCCGTCCCATCAAGGGCGACGCTAACAGCGCTTTGCGCGGCAGAATAGTCGGCAACGTCATAGCCTTCGCCGCCATCGAGTGTATCTGCCCCGCCGCCACCAACGAGCCTGTCATCGCCCGCAAATCCACGGAACGTCTCGTCTGCATTGCTGCCAGAGAGATTATCATCAAAATCTGTCGCATCGATGTTTACAATACCAGACAGGGTATCGCCTTCAGCATCACCACCAGCGCCAGCGCTTCCATCCGTTGAGAGGGTGATACCTTCAGCGGATGTGCGATAGTCCGCAACATCAACGCCCGCGCCGCCAACCAGCTGGTCAGCACCCGCCCGGCCAGAGAGTATGTCATCACCAGCGCCGCCGCGCAGGGTATCGTCGAACCGCGAGCCGATGGCCCCTTCAATATTGCTCAGCGCATCGGCCTCAGCATAGCCACCGGTGCCTTGACCTGCGCCTAAATCAACATCAACGGACGCATCGGAGGTCTCATAGGAGACAAGGTCCGAGCCAGCGCCGCCGTCAATATCATCTTCGCCAGCACCAGCGACGATGATGTCATCGCCTCCGCCCGCATCAATAATGTTGCCAGGGGGCACGTCGAAAAGAACAGTAATGGCTTCACCGGACTGCTCATCGACCAAATAGACTTCTTCATCTGAGGTTGCCGGATTGACGGCAAAGCGGGCTTGCACGCTCGCGACAGACACGGTTTGCGCACTCTCCGCGCTCAGCGTGAAGGCAATTGGAACGAAAAACTCGTTCAGAAAACCTGCATCGGTGAGAGGTGTATCATCCGCCGGCAGGGCGTATTGCAGCTGAATATCAAAGCCGATGGCAGTGGAGCCGAGATTAACGGCGGCTGCTTCAAAATCAGCGTTAGCGGCAGGATCGGTTAGGTCGATTTCCCAGCCAGCATCGGTTCGCTCACCATTCACCACCGAAAAACCGTCCGGCAATGTGGGCACGGTGATGCGTGTCACCTCCACGTTGGACTGGGGAATATCAGCGACCACCCGCAAGGTCCGCGTGGTGAACCCTTCCGGCGCCAACGCTTCGGCATCAGCGATAATTGTCTCGCTTTGGTCTGTCCCTGTGATTTGCTCTCTTGCCGCCTGCGCGCCGAAAGCCGGATCTTCATCAGCGCCAGTCGCGGCAGCGGCGCCGCTTAGAACCGAACGGCCATCGATCACCTCTGTAGTTTGTCCGGTAACGCCAAAAAGTTCTACGCGAACCGTGGGTGTCAGCTCGGTAACCGAACTTCCAACTTGGTCCGTCGGATTTGGGCTTGACGCTGGGTCAACAGGCGGCGGGCTTGCAGATGCACTTTCATCGCTAATTTTCTCAACGATACGCCGCGATTCTTCAGAATTCCTGTCTGCTTCGGTCTGCTCAGCCTCTTGGATGGCGGCCGCTTCCTCAATGGTTTCAGATAGGATGCCACCAACCTGCTGCAGTTCAGCAGCGGCTTGGAAGTCAGCGATTTCAATGTTGTCTGCTGCGTCATCAGAGGGGTCTTTTGCCTCGTCCTGACTATACAGCGTCGGCGGCTCGGGCGGCACATCGGTAAACTCACCGACGCGCGAGAGCAGCTGGTCAGCGCGAACAGGCGTGCCTAAAAAGACGATGGTGGGAGGATTATCAGATAGGGCAAGCAAGCCAAGGCCTGGCACAAGCACTTGCGACCCGTCGGGAAATTTGAACAGGACGTCAACGTCAATGAATTCAATGTCGACAGACTCGTAAGGAAACCCAAACGCCAGCTCTCCGCCAGGCGCCACGTCGGCAACGCTGAGCGGCGCTTGGTTTGCGCGTTCTTCCGCATTGGTGTCCAGCTGGTCGTCACCAGCCGTGTTTTCGTCTGCCATAAGGCCGTACTGACCCAAATACACTCCTAGGAAATGACATATTTTCTCAACTCCACTTTCTAAATAGTGAAAATTGAGAGAATTATTTTCTCTCTGTTAGGCTTAACCGCGCCTTTACTGTGTTGGAAGTACACAGAAGTTCTAAGCGGGTCTCAGTGATTACTTTTCATTTACTTTAGTAAAGAACACGTAAAAGCAGATATTCGCGGGCGGAGTGGAGTGCGTTCGTATCTTTGTACGGATTGAGCAAGCGTTGAGCTGCAAAACCATGGGTTTGCGGCGTATTGCTGCGGGAACGAAGGTGTTTCTGCAAACCCTGCTGCTTGCGGTCTTATTCCTTCCGCTTTTTGAAATGCCAAGCCTTGCTGGTGATAAAGATAAGCAGCTGAAGCAATCCCCAAATTTCACTGATAGCCCGACCTATGGTGATGTGATTGGCTTGCAGCCTGGATTTGAAAAAATCTTGCATGGAAAGCTCCGCCCTGCCGCTGGAGAAGCCACGGAACCCATTAAAAAGCCTGCCAAAACTGAGGCAAAAAGCCTATCTACTCCCGCACCGACGAAACCGCCCATAACACCCGCCCGGGTGCGAAAAGCAGCTGTCCGGACATCCCCGCCCCCCGTTCTGGTTCCACAGCCGCAATTCGTGCAGGAGGTTGATGCACCGCCAATACCACCCCCGCCCAATATCTCCGTCACCGCTCTATCACGGCCTGCAGCGCTTCTAAGCAAAGCAGACCGCGCTGACATGAAACAGCGCCGCAAGGAAATTGCGGCGCGCCGTGCGTTTGCCAAGACACAATTGCGGCAAGCGCGCGGGCTTTCTGTTGCAGCCTTGCCGCGCGACCGCAATGCGCTCGCCACTATCGAGGCCGCACGCCCAACCCTCAATGGTCTCACTGCATCAGTTGACCAAGACCTGGCCGCTCCGCCCCGCCAAGAGGTGCCAAACATCACGCTTGCGGCGCTAGATCGACCTACTTCCATTGCGCCTCCCGCAAGCGACGATGATGATATCGAGAGACGCCCAACCGCTCTGCCGCAAGTCATTGCAGCAAATCTCGTCCCGCGCCCTGCGCTGGATGCTCCATCCGTTCTATCACCCGCTGACTTCAACGTTTTGCCGATTGCATCTGAACCGCTTCCGCCCGCGGCCTCAGAGCGCGTCAGCCAAACCGTCGACCGGAGCGATTGGAACCGCCTTTTGGCGCAAACGTCCGCGCCGCCTGCCGTCGCAGCTATAGTCACGCCCTCACCCGCCCCGACACAGCCTCCAAAAATTGACGCATCGCCCGAGATCGCGGCCGTTGATGTCTTAACGCGCAATGAGGCGTTGGCGGTCATCGATATGGTGGGCCTGCCTGGCGAATCTCAGTTCATCGCGGGCTCAAACGAAGACCGCAGCGCCATTGTGGCCTCGGTCCAAACGACATCGACAGAGTATGAGCCCCGCCCCATCGGCCTCGGTGGACTAGAAACCCTGCGCGATGCCGTGGAACATGCGGTAGCCACCAACCCAGACATTAAAATCGCTGAAGCGCAGGAAGAAGATGCCTTTTATGCTATCCGCGAAGCGCGGGCCGGGTTCCTCCCCAAAGTGGATTTGAACGCGGGCGCAGGCCCAGAAGTGTCTCGCCAGAGAGGGGATGAGGAAATTACCCGAGTCCGGCGCGAAGTGAATGCCACGCTGCGCCAGACGGTGTTTGATTTTGGCC
>CAKZYD010000316.1 GCA_937884085.1 uncultured Sphingomonadales bacterium
GACTAGCTGTGCTTTGAAGCTCGGCATGGCAATTCTGCCGCCAGGCAGTCTGCGTATAGTGGCTTGTGAATCGACCGCCCCTTCATTGGATTTGCCATTCAACTCTATCTTCACCGCGTCGGGGTCTGCGGTATCTCGCGTGAGAGAGAGGACCAAATCTGCGAAGAGCAGATCGGCGGCGGCGAGGGCAGGGATTTCTATGGCGCCAAGCGGCATGACAGTGTCTATGGGCCCTGACGCCGTAAGCGAAATGCGCGCTGGTTTGTCTGTAGCCCCGCCGGTCAGATCAGCGAAGCTGCTGGATGCCAATGTACCGTCAACATTGGCGTCTATACGGTCGGCAGACAGTGTTGCGTCAGCGCGGGCTTCGAGCCTGTCTGACTCTAACGTCAGCGCTTCTAGGCGCACAAATCCGTCCTGGCTAGCACCCACTAAGTCAAAGCTGAGGAAGTCGCTGGACAGTCGGCTGATCCAATGCGGTTTGCTTTGCTCTGGGGTCAGTTTCCCGGTCACGTCCAGACTAATTTGACCGTCGCTCGCCAAAGCAACCAGGGCGTCGGTGTCGAGCGCTGCGGGTATCGCTCCGGGGAGCGGTTCAAGGCTCTGCGCTGTCAACGATGCTCGGAAGGCAGTGCTACCATCGCTGCGCTCCTTCACTTCCGTTAGTGCAAGCCTAAAGGTTTGGTTTTCAATCGCTAGGGCGGCTTGTGGCGGCGCATCGGGATCGGTTGGCACGCTTGCATTGCCTGTCAGCTTCAAGTCCGACAGGACAGGGGCACTGATACCCTCTATGCCAGTAACGTCCGCGATGGTGCCGCTTAAAGTAGCGACTAGGCCCTCAGCGCTTTGGTTTGCTGAGCCCGCCAGCATTGGCCCGACAATTGCGATACCAGCCGTCTCCACGCGGTTTGTTTTGATGGCATAGTCAATCTCAGCTGCTGTCACATCACCTTCGATTACAAAGTCTGCGACTAGGTCTTGAAGCTTTGCAGGGCCTACTAGGCCACTCGCGGCGAGGCTTATTCTCAAGTCCTGGGCGGATAAGGTGCCATCATTAAAGTCTATTGTACCATTGAGATCGAGAGCCGCAGCATCATGACCAATGGTTCCATTGAGCTGCGTTGCTCCCTTTTCAAGAGCCGTCATATCAACCTTTACATTGAGCGGTTTGCTCAGAAGGTCCGTGGGTGATGCGCCAACAAAAGGCGTGACGTCCAATTGTCCAACAACTAGGCCCCGTGCTTCTCGATAGTTGGCGGAGAGATCAGCGACGTTCACCTCTCCGATTGTTGCCAGTGCGGTTCCTTCCCAATCCGTGGTGCGGCCTTCTGCTGCCACTGTAGCAACCGTGCGATCAGGTAGGCCCGCTAAGGCGGCGATGAGGCCTTCTTTTGACGCTGTCAGGTTGAGTTTGAGAGATCCAAGTGCATCTTGCGTGTTGAGGAATAGCGTCGCATCAATTTCGTCATCGCTCTTGTCGGCTTGCTCTGGCGTTAACCGGACGACGGCGTCAAGTTCTTGGCGCCGCTTAAGCGATAGGCGGCCGCGCAGCGCCACGATCTCACTGCGGAGGGGCTCTGGTCTCCAAATAACCTCGTCAACCTGCAGGGTGTCTAGCAAGATTGATATCGGCAGATCGGTGATATCGTTCAGTTTAAAAGGCTGTCTGGCTTTCGGCGTGCTGTCGCTGGGCGTTGGTGTTGGCGTTGGCGTGCGTTTGACATCGATCTTAGGGAGATTGATGTTCGTGAAGTGGACAGTACGCCTAACTAGCGAAGCCGGTTCCCACTCTACGTCTATGACGGGGATTTCTAGCCAGATGCCATCGGCATCAGAAAGTCGGAAGTCCACAATTTGCAGTGCGCTCAGCAGGTCGCCCTCAAGGCCGTTGATAGCAATGCCATCAATGCCATTCACAGCTTTGACGATTTGCGATCTGCCCCAGGATGTCGAAATAAGCGCGAGCGTAGGCCCCAGAATGCCAAGCGAGACAATGACGATACTGAAAGCCGCGACCAGACAGGTTTTCAGTGCTTTAACGGCGGAATTTCTGAGCTGCGCGGTATCCTTCATGGTCTAAAAACTCTGCCCCACGCTAATATACACCTGAATGCGATCGTCCCCGGCGCGCGGGTTAAGCGGCGTTCCAATATCAAAGCGAATTGGCGCGAAATCCGTATGATACCTTACGCCAAGACCAGCGCCGTATTGTAGGCCTGAAAATTTTGGAAGCGTCGATTGATAGACGTTCCCAAAGTCCAAAAATGGAACAACCCCAATCGTATCCGTCACCTTCACGCGTGCTTCAAATCCCATTTCAATGAGAGACCGGCCCCCGAATGGGTCTCCGTCATCATCTAGGGGGCCCACATTTTGAAAGCCATAACCTCTAATGGACCCGCCGCCGCCTGAATAGAAGCGGCGATTGGCCGGCAGGGGGTGCGTGTCTTCCCCAAGAATTGTGCCGAAACGCGCGCGCAC
>CAKZYD010000317.1 GCA_937884085.1 uncultured Sphingomonadales bacterium
GCAGGAGTAAACGCTGGCACGGTTGTTCTTGGTTTTGAGGCGCATGATCCTGGGAGCTACGGTCGTTTGGTTCTAGATCAAAATGGCGCCTTGTCGCGCATTGTAGAAGCTAAGGATGCCAATGATGCTGAGTTGGCCATTCGCCTTTGCAATTCTGGTATCATGGCAGTGCCGACAGCGCTGCTCTTTTCGCTTTTGGAGGAGGTGAAGAACGACAATTCTGCAGGCGAGTATTACTTAACTGATATCGTCGAGATAGCGGCTGCGAGAGAGATTCCTTGCACCGTTGTTACCGCATTAGAAAATGACGTTATGGGTGTAAATTCCAGAGCGGACCTGGCCTCAGCGGAAGCCGCTTTCCAAACTAAGCGACGCACCGACATGATGGCAAAAGGTGTGACACTTTATTCTCCCGAAACAACATATTTTCAATGGGATACGGAAATAAGCTCAGATGTTGATATAGAGCCTAATGTTATATTCGGTCCCAATGTGCGGGTGGAAAGAGATGTGACGATCCGCGCCTTTAGCCATCTGGAAGGGTGCACCATCAAAAAAGGCGCCAGCGTTGGACCTTATGCCCGGCTGCGACCCGGCGCTGACATTGGTCCCGGTGTTAAGATTGGCAATTTTGTTGAAGTGAAAAATGCTGCGTTGGCCGCTGGCGCAAAGGCAAGCCATCTTAGCTATATTGGGGACGCTGATGTGGGCGAAGGTGCCAATATCGGCGCCGGAACCATAACCTGTAATTACGATGGCTATTTCAAGCATCGTACGACGATTGGGGCCAACGCTTTTATTGGCTCTAACACATCGCTGGTAGCCCCCGTCGTGGTTGGTGAGGGTGCGATAACCGGCGCGGGCTCTGCCATTACAAAGGATGTCGACGACGGCGCTTTGGCAGTCACCCGTGCGCCGCAGTCACATCGGAAAGGGTGGGCGGCTCGTTTTATGGCCACAATGGCAGCTAAAAAAGCTGGCAAGTCAGCTTAGACAGCAGCAGGAATATCAAGGGGCGCGGCTAAGATGTGCGGAATCATTGGTATTATCGGTGACAAACCGGTTTCAGATCGCATGCTCTATGGGCTGCGTCGACTGGAGTATCGCGGCTATGATTCAGCTGGCATTGCCATCTGTAATGGCGAACAGATTTTGCGGCGGCGTGCAGCTGGTAAGCTCTTTAATTTGGAAAAGGCCGTTGATGAAGATCCGGCTGACGGTCAGCGCGGCATTGGCCATACGCGCTGGGCAACCCACGGCGCGCCCAATGAGACAAACGCGCACCCCCATGTCTCCGGGCGGGTCGCTGTGGTTCACAACGGCATCATCGAGAACTTTAAGGAGCTGCGCGCTGAGCTGAGAGAGGCTGGCCGCACTATCGAAACAGAAACGGATACGGAAGTTGTCGCGCATCTGATTGATAGCTTTCTAAAGGCCAACTATCCGCCCAAAGAGGCGGTTCAAGCAGCCCTGGATAAGCTGCGCGGCGCCTATGCTTTGGTCATCTTAATTGAAGGCGATGAGGAGCATCTCTATGCCGCGCGCAAGGGTAGCCCGCTGGTTATCGGCCATGGCCATAAGGAAATGTATTTAGGCTCTGATGCCATCGCGCTCGCCCATCTGACAAGCCAAGTCACCTACCTAGAAGAAGGCGATTGGCTTATCCTAGATCGCGCTGGCGCCGCTATTTTTGATGGCAACGGCAAGCCTGTTACACGGCGCAAAAGTACCTCTGGCATTACCAACGCGCTCATTGATAAGGGCAACTATCGCCACTTCATGCTCAAGGAAATATATGAGCAGCCACAAGTGGTTAGCCAGACACTCTCACATTATATCGCCCCCAACACCGAAGCGCTTAAAGCGCAAAGTCTGCCATTCGATTTTGCCGGTATTGCGCGGATAAGCATCATCGCTTGTGGGACGAGCTATTATGCAGGGATGATTGCCCGCTATTGGGTCGAGCAATTGGCGCGGGTGTCGGTCGAGGTCGATATTGCCAGTGAATTCCGCTACCGCGACCCTGTCTTATCCCCTGGAGATATGGCGCTATTTATCAGTCAGTCCGGAGAAACCTCTGACACACTGGAAGCCGTGCGGCACGCCAAGGCCGCAGAGCAAAACTGCCTTGCGATTGTGAATGTCCCAGAGAGCTCTATGGAGCGAGAAGCAGGCACGGTTTTCCCGACCAAGGCTGGGCCGGAAGTGGGTGTGGCTTCTACTAAAGCCTTCACATGCCAATTGGCAGTCTTGGCGGCGCTGTCCGGGCTTGTTGCTAAGGCGAAGGGGCATCTCGATGCGGCTGAGGAAGCAGAATTGGTAGCTGCTATGCAGCATCTTCCAGCCGTCATGAATAGGGCGCTTAAAGATGATCCGCATTTAGAGGCGGTGGCGCAAGAAATCGCCAAGGCGCGGGACGTGCTATATCTAGGGCGCGGCCAGGACTTTCCCATTGCGCTAGAAGGCGCGCTGAAGCTGAAGGAAATCAGCTATATTCACGCGGAAGGCTACGCAGCTGGGGAAATGAAGCATGGTCCTATTGCTCTTATCGATGAAGACGTGCCGGTCATCGTTGTAGCGCCATCCGGCCCCTTGTTTGAGAAAACCGTTTCAAACATGCAGGAGGTTATCGCCCGCGGCGCCAAAGTGGTGCTGATTTCTGACAAAGCGGGCTTGGATCAGGTCGATGACGCTCTGCTTGAACGCATCGAAATGCCCATGACACACCCCATGCTGCAGCCGTTGGTCTCAGCGATCTATGTGCAGCTCATCGCTTATCATGCTGCTGTTGCCAAGGGCACGGATGTGGACCAGCCACGCAATTTGGCCAAAGCGGTTACCGTAGAATAAACGCTATTGAGCCGTTTCGGCCTCTTCTACATCTTCGCAGAAGGTATCGTAGACTTCAGAATAGTTGGCTGCCTGCGCCGACCAGAAATAGACTTGTTCATAGGGTTCTTGGCTGCGTTCCGGGGATTTGCGAATGATCTCCCAGCTTTCGTCCGCCGTCGCTAGCATCTCAATAATTCCAGTTTTGATATCTTGGCATCTTTCCGCCGTGAACACCTCATCGGCCAAAGCGGGGGTGCTTATGCAGACCAGAATTAGGGCAATGGCGAACTTGTTCATATCTGCCTCCCAAATAATGAATGCATGCCAGGTATAGGGTGCTCATTGAACGCCTGATGAATTGATCGAGTTTCGCTTACACACTGTGCGACAATGTCTTCTTTCACAATACCCTGCGCTGTGGCATCACCTCGAGCTTATGGTATTGGAATGACTGATCATGACCCATTTTGATTTATTTGTAATCGGCGCAGGCTCCGGCGGCGTGCGCGCGGCGCGCATTGCGTCCGGCCATGGCGCCAAGGTTGGTATTGCGGAAAGCTACCGGATCGGCGGTACCTGCGTAATACGGGGCTGTGTGCCGAAAAAACTATTGGTTTACGCTTCCCACTATGGCGAAGAATTTGAGGATGCGAAGGGCTATGGCTGGAGCGTGCCGGAGATGCCGACGTTTAGTTGGCCTGACTTGATTGCGGCTAAGGATGCCGAAATTGATCGTCTCAACGGACTTTATATTCAAACGCTGAACAACGCAGGCGTGGAGATTTACGAAACCCACGCACGGCTACTCGGCGATCATAAGATTGCGCTTGGCAATGAGGTTGTAACGGCAGATAAAATTCTCATCGCGACCGGCGGCACACCTTTCATTCCCGATATACCAGGCAAGGAGCTTGGCTTTACGTCTAATGAGGCTTTCCATTTGGATGCGCTTCCAAAACGCATTTTGATCGCGGGCGCAGGCTATATTGCTACGGAGTTCGCCTGCATTTTTGCCGCGATGGGGGTTGAAGTCACCCAAGGTTATTATAAGAATCAGAATATCTTACGCGGCTTTGATGATGATTTGCGCGAAACCGTGATGGAGCAGATGCGGGCCCATGGAATAGACTTTCATCTGGGCGCTGCGTTGACATCGCTTGAGCATAAAAATGGTGCAATCCATGCCCACATGACCGATGGCGCAACTTTAGAGACGGATGCGGTTATGTATGCCATCGGCCGCTTGCCAAATGTCGACAACCTAGGCCTTGCAGAAGCCGGTGTGGAGATGACCGAGCGAGGCGCCGGTATTGTGGTCTCCTATTCCAAGACCAATGTGGATCATATCTGGGCCGTCGGTGATGTCACAGATCGGATCGCCCTGACGCCAGTCGCGATTAAAGAGGGTCACGCGTTTGCCGATACTGAGTTTGGCGGCACACCGCGCGAACCTGACCATGATTGGGTGGCATCTGCTGTGTTCTCACAGCCAGAGATTGGCACTGTTGGCCTTACTGAGACTGAAGCGCGTGAGCGCTATGGCGAAATTGATGTCTATCGCTCCAAGTTTCGGCCCATGAAGAATGTGCTGCCGGGCCGGGACGACCGCTCACTATATAAGATGATTGTTGATAAGGCCTCTGACCGGGTGGTCGGGGTTCACTTGCTGGGGCCAGGCTCAGCAGAAATAATGCAAGGCATCGCGATTGCTGTTAAAATGGGTGCTACGAAGGCCGATTTTGATGCCACAGTGGCTATTCATCCCAGCTCTGCAGAAGAATTGGTCTTGATGCGTGAGCCGGTTTCGCAGTAGCAGCCCAGTTAGAGCGGTTAGAAAGTAAAGAACATGCGTAATTCATGGACCCCGGACAGCTGGCGTGCCCATAAGGCAATCCAGATGCCAACCTATCCCGACCCGGACAAGGTCGCTGCTGTTGAACAGGATTTACGTGCTTATCCGCCGCTCGTTTTTGCAGGCGAAGCGGACCGTCTGCGCAGCAGCCTTGGCGATGTGTCACAGGGCCGGGCATTTCTTTTGCAAGGCGGTGATTGTGCCGAAAGCTTTGCAGAATTCCATCCCGATAATATCCGCGATACCTTCCGCGTCCTTTTGCAAATGGCTGTTGTGCTGACCTTTGCGGCTAAGCGACCTGTCGTGAAAGTGGGGCGACTTGCCGGGCAATTCGCCAAGCCACGCTCTGCTGACATGGAAAAGAAAGGCGATGTCGAACTGCCGAGTTATCGTGGTGACATCATTAATGACATCAATTTCACAGAAGACTCTCGGATTCCCAACCCAGACCGGATGATGCGTGCCTACACGCAGGCTGCCGCTTCGCTCAATCTTCTGCGGGCCTTTGCGCAAGGCGGATATGCAAATTTGGAGCGTGTGCATGGCTGGACGCTGGATTTTGTTCAGAATTCTCCAGCCACCGACCGCTATTCTATCATTGCCGACAAAATTGGCGAGGCGCTTGATTTCATGCAGGCTTGCGGTGTGTCTGCAGAGCAAGTGCCTGAGCTCAATGGGACTGACTTTTATACCAGCCACGAAGCGCTGCTGCTTGGCTTTGAAGAGGCCATGACGCGGCAAGACAGCATTTCAGGCGATTGGTATGATACCTCAGCGCATATGCTGTGGGTGGGCGACCGAACGCGCTTTGATGGCAGTGCGCATTTGGAATTTTTGCGCGGTATCTCAAATCCTGTCGCGATGAAAGTGGGACCAACGACAAAATTAGATGACTTGCTCAAGTTTATTGACCTTTTGAACCCGAACAATACGCCTGGCCGTCTGACTCTGATTGGCCGTTTTGGCTCAGAGAAAGTAGCCGAGTTCTTGCCTGGCCTGGTTCGGACGGTTGCACGCGAGGGGAAAGCAGTCGTCTGGTCGTGCGACCCGATGCATGGCAACACCATCAAATCCAGTTCTGGTTTTAAGACGCGGCCCTTCGAGCGTATTTTGAATGAAGTGAAGGACTTTTTTGCCATTCACCGTGCGGAAGGTACCTACGCGGGCGGTATCCATTGTGAGATGACAGGTCAGAACGTGACGGAGTGCACCGGCGGCGCGCAAGCGATTACAGATGAAGCCTTGGCTGACCGCTATCGCACCCATTGCGACCCGCGTCTCAATGCCAGTCAGTCGCTCGACCTGGCCTTCCTGATTGCGGAGAGCCTGGCAGAGGAGCGTCAAGCGCTGGCGGCTGAATAGAGGCGCCATGACCAACCGGCTTTCTATCGCTCTGGCGCAGCTCAACGTTCATGTTGGCGATATAGCGGGCAATACCCAGCGCGTTCTTGCAGCCTATCAAGATGCCACAGCGCAAGGCGCTGACTTGGTGGTATGCCCTGAGCTCAGCATCATTGGCTATCCGCCGGAAGATTTGGTTCTGAAGCCGGCTTTTCAGGAAGAGGCGGTGAACGCTGTCCGGTTTTTGGCGGGTAAAACCGGCGAGTGCGGCCTTATTGTCAGCACGTGTTGGCCGGAGGGGGATAAGCTCTACAACAGTCTCTGCCTGCTCCATGAGGGCAGCATCAAAGCTGTCGTCCATAAGCATAATTTGCCCAACTATGGGGTATTCGATGAAGTGCGCGTGTTCGATAGCGGCGCACCGTCTGGGCCTATCGGTTTCAAAGGCGTGCGCCTTGGCCTGATGACGTGCGAGGATATGTGGTTTTCGGACGTTTCGGAGACGCTTGAAGAATCAGGCGCGGACATTCTGATATCTGCGCATGGCTCGCCCTATGACGTGAATAAGGAAGATGCGCGCCTCAACCATGCAGTTGCCCGCGTAACAGAGACGGGTCTCCCGCTGCTCTTCGTCAACCAAATCGGCGGACAAGACGAGTTGGTCTTCGATGGAGACAGTTTTGTCCTGAATGCGGATCGGTCCATGCCGGTGCTATTGCCGGACTGGGAGGAGGGCTTGGTGCTGACCGAGTGGGAGGAGCAGAGCAGCGGCTGGGTTTGTCAGACTTCCTATAAAGGCACACAGCAAAGTGACCTTGGCAGTATTTATCAAGCCATGATGCTTGGTTTGCGTGACTATGTGGAAAAGAACCGTTTTCCAGGCGTCGTACTAGGCATGTCCGGCGGTATTGATAGCGCGCTGTCAGCCGTTGTCGCTGCGGATGCGCTTGGGCCGGAGCGTGTGCACTGCGTCATGATGCCGTCGCGCTATACCTCTGACCACTCTCTGGAAGATGCCAAAGCCTGCGCCAGGGCATGCGGCGCCGACTATGACATCATCCCCATCAAGCAAGCGGTTGATGCCTTCTCAGCCATGCTCTCTGACAGTTTTGAAGGCCTGGCACCCGATACGACCGAAGAGAATATTCAATCCCGTATTAGGGGTCTCACGCTGATGGCGCTCTCTAACAAGCACGGCAATATGGTGCTGACCACAGGCAACAAGTCGGAGATGAGCGTTGGCTATGCGACGCTTTATGGCGACATGTGTGGCGGCTATTCTGTTCTCAAGGACATTTATAAAATGACGGTCTTTGAGCTGTGCCGTTGGCGCAATGCTTATGTGCCTTTGAATGCTAAAGGCAGGAGCGGGGGCGTCATTCCGGAGCGTATCATTACCAAGCCGCCCTCGGCTGAGCTGCGTGATGACCAAAAAGACGAGGATAGCCTTCCGCCTTATGAGGTGCTGGATGACATCCTGTTTGGGCTGGTTGAAGAAGAGCAAAGCGTGGAAGAAATTGCCGAACGTGGCCATGACCCAGCGCTCATTCGGCGCATAGAGCACCTTCTTTTCATTGCAGAATATAAGCGCCGCCAAGCGCCGCCCGGCGTTAAAATCTCCTCCAAAGCCTTTGGCCGCGACCGCCGTTATCCTATCACCAACGGTTTTCGCGATGGGGCTGGCCCCATTCCCTTTGACATTCAGGATGCTGCCGAATGACAGTTAGAACCCGGTTTGCACCAAGCCCCACGGGCCTTTTGCATGTGGGCAATGCTCGCACCGCGCTCCACAATGCACTCTTTGCTGTCGGGCAAGGTGGCGCGTTTTTGCTTCGTCTCGATGATACGGATACGGCTCGCTCTACAGAAGAATTTGCCCAAGCTATTCGGGAGGATTTGGCCTGGCTCAGCTTGGAATACAGCGAGGAAGTCAAACAGTCTGACAAAATCGCACGCTATAATGAGGTTGCCGACAAGCTGCGCGCAGATGGCCGCCTCTATGCCTGTTATGAAACAGCAGATGAACTGGATTTCAAACGCAAGATGCAGCTCGCGCGCAAGCAGCCGCCTGTCTATGACCGGGCTGCCCTAGCGCTGAGCCAATCGGAAAAAGATACCTTCGAAGCAGAAGGTCGCCGGCCCCATTGGCGCTTTAAGCTGAACGAAGCCGAGCGTGTTGAGTTCGACGACTTGGTGCGTGGCCCAGCTGGATTTGACATGAGTGCGCTGTCCGACCCCGTTGTCATCCGCGAGGACGGCAGCTTCCTCTACATGCTACCAAGCGTCATCGACGATATCGATATGGCTATCACCCATGTGGTGCGCGGGGAGGACCATGTGACGAACTCTGCCGTGCAAGTGCAGATGTTTAAAGCACTTGGTGCAAGCGCGCCTGCCTTTGCGCACACGGCGCTCATCACTGCCGCTGATGGCTCTGGCCTGTCCAAGCGTCATGGCGCGAAATCCATCTCTGATTACCGCGCTGACGGCTATGAAGCTATGGCAATCAACTCGCTTTTGGCGCGTCTTGGCACGGCTGATCCAGTTGAGCCCTTAACCGACCTGGCTGCTATCGCGGGTGGCTTCGATTTTGGCCGGTTTGGCCGGTCGGCTGCGAAATTCTCTGAAGATGAACTTGCCGCTTTGAATGCGAAGATTGTTCACAGCTTGCCCTATTCAGATGTGGAGAGCCGTCTGCCGAGTGATGTGAGCGAAGCGGCTTGGACCGCCTTGCAGCCCAATCTTGAAAAAGTTGGCGATATTGCAGACTTGGCGCAGATTATCACAGGTCCCGTATCGCCTGTTTTAGAAGAGGGGCCAGTTATTCCAGCGGCTATTAACGTTCTGCCTGAAGGCACTTGGGATAGTGAGACTTGGTCGGCTTGGACTGGCGCCATCAAAGCCGAGACTGGCGCAAAGGGCAAAGCACTCTTCATGCCCCTAAGGCTGGCGCTTACTGGTGAACGTCATGGCCCTGAGCTTGCGGCGTTGTTGCCGCTGATTGGCCGGGAGCGTGTTGTCAAACGCCTGGCAGGCGAGACAGCTTGACCCAGCCTGCCATCATTTTGGTGCGTCCGCAGCTTGGCGAAAATATTGGCAAGACAGCGCGCGCAATGCTCAATATTGGGCTTTCCGATTTGAGGCTGGTTTCTCCGCGGGATGGTTGGCCTAACCCTGATGCTGGGCCACCTGCTTCAGGCGCCGATATCGTCCTAGATAAAGCGCAAGTCTTTCAAACCCTGTCGGAGGCAGTTTCGGATTGCCAGCGCACCTACGCCACAACCGTCCGCCCTCGCGATATGATCAAGGATGTCTTCACCCTGGAAGAAGCCTGCGGGCAATCTCGCAAACTTGAAGCAGAAGGCGGCCGTATCGGCTTCATTTTCGGACCGGAACGCAGCGGGCTAGATAATGAAGAGGTCGCCCAGTCTGATGCGATCATAACCGTACCGGTAAATCCAAATTTTGGTTCTTTGAACCTCGCTCAAGCGGTTATCTTGGTCGCTTATGAGTATAGTCGGACAAAAATTCCATCGCCCGCGCCGGACGCAATATTGCCAGCGCCAAAGGCTGCGCTGGCGGGCCTCCATGATCAGCTCTCCGATGCCCTTGAGGCTCGCGGCTATTTCTATCCGGAGGATCGCGCGCCTTTGATGCGTCGCACCTTGCGCAACATCCTTGAGCGTGCGGGGTTTTCCTCGCAAGAGCTTCAAACCCTGCGTGGGATGGTCAAGCACCTGCTGCGCCCGCCAAAGGCATAGTCCGCTTGACATTCGAAGAGACGCAGGATACCTGACCGCTTCACTTTTCGGGCCCGCACGCCGAGTGAAGCGGTGCCCGCGCTCTGGATGCTTTCCAAGAGTGGTGCTGACCTCGGCGACATAGATGCAGAAAAGGAGGCTCTCTCATGAGCAAGCGCATTCGTGCTAAGCACAAACTCGATCGCCGTATGGGCGAAAACATCTGGGGCCGCTCTAAAAGCCCTGTCAACTCCCGCGATTATGGTCCAGGCCAACACGGCCAGCGCCGTAAGTCTAAGCTCTCTGATTTTGGCATTCAGCTCCGCGCCAAGCAGAAGCTGAAAGGCTATTATGGGAATATGATGGAAAAGCAATTCCGCCGGACCTACGACGAGGCCTCCCGCCGCCCAGGCGATACCTCTGAAAACCTCATCGGTCTTCTGGAACAACGCCTAGACGCCGTTGTTTACCGCGCCAAATGGGTCCCCACCATGTTTGCCGCTCGCCAATTCGTGAGCCATGGCCATGTGAAGGTCAACGGTGTCCGTACCAACATTCCCAGCTTCCGCGTGCAGATTGGCGATGTGGTCGAAATCAAAGAAAAATCCCGCCAGATGGCCCTTGTCATGGAAGCTCTCGTGGCAACAGAACGCGAAGTGCCCGACTAGATCGAAACTGGCGCCTACGGTATGCAGCTCAAGCTGTCTCGCGTTCCGACTTTGGATGAGGTGCCATATCCAGTCCGGATGGAGCCGAACCTGGTGGTGGAATTTATTCTCGATAGAATGCAGTGCCCTACTTTTTTGGGGCTAAGTCACAAATAAAAAACCCAGGCATAAACCTGGGTTTTTTGTTATTATATGCATTAATGGGAAATCAGAAGTCCTAAGCAGCAACCACGCCCTTCTCTTCGAGCAGCTCACTCAGCTCTCCGGACGAATACATCTCACGGAGAATGTCGCAGCCGCCAACGAACTCACCCTTCACATAAAGCTGCGGAATAGTCGGCCATTCAGAGAATTCTTTTATGCCTTGGCGCAGCTCTGGGTCCTGCAGGACATCATGGGCGTCAAAAGGTGCGCCTGTGCGGTTCATGATTTCTACAACGGTGGCGGAGAAGCCGCATTGTGGGAACATCGGTGTGCCCTTCATGAAGAGCACAACGTCATTAGCGTCCACTAGGCCTTGAATGCGCTCATGGGTTGGGTTGGTCATGGGTTTATCTCCTTACGCTGGTATAGGGTGCCTGCCTGCGCCAGCGGTTGCAAGTCTTGTGTGCCTATTTAAGCAATAGCGCTTTGTTATCAATCCGGCGTTGATGTTTGCAGCGCCAGAGCATGGAGTTCGCCGCCCATACGCCCTTTGAGCGCCGCATAGACCATTTGATGCTGTTTTACACGGCTAAGGCCTTCGAATGCTTTAGAAATCACATGCGCCGCGTAATGGTCACCATCGCCGCGCAAATCCTGAATGGTCACATCGGCATCGGGCAGGGCCTCTTTTATGAAAGTTTCAATGTCTTGTGCTGACATCGGCATGAGGCTTGCTCCTATTGCATCAAGTCTGGCAGCCAGCGTTCGTGACGCTCGCTGAGCTGCTCTATGGACATGGTTTCACCGCCAGCCATTTTCAATTCGCCGCTGTCATCGGATGATCCAATGATGCGCGCTTCAATGCCTGCCGCCTTTGCAGCAGCGAGGATCGGGTCGCTGTGGTCGGTTGCTAAAATATAACGGCCTTGGTCTTCGCCAAACCAATAGGCATGTGGATTTGTTGGAGGCTCGATTGACGAAAGGTCTAAACCGCAGCCCCCTGCCATGGCCATCTCCGTAGCGGCGACAAGAAGGCCGCCATCTGAGATGTCGTGCACGATGGAGAGGCCGCTTTTAATCTGGCTGCGGACAAAGTCGCCGACTTGGCGCTCCTGGGTCAAATCAACCGGCGGTGGCGGCCCGTCTTCACGTCCGCAAACTTCACGGAGATAAAGCGATGCACCAAGATGCTCAGCGGGGGCGCCTAAAAGAATAAGCTTTAAGCCAGGCGTCAGCGCCAAGTGGGCGCGTTGTGCACTGTCTTTGAGAAGGCCAATCGCGCCAACTGCCGGTGTTGGCAAAATGGCTTGGCCGTTCGTTTCATTATAAAGGGACACATTTCCGGAGACGACGGGGAAATCCAAAGCTCGGCAGGCATCGCCCATGCCGTGGATCGCTTGCACAAAGGTGCCCATGATGTCGGGTCGTTCTGGATTACCGAAATTGAGGCAATCGGTAATGGCCAGCGGCTGCGCACCCACAGCGGTTAGATTGCGCCAGCATTCTGCAACTGCTTGTTTGCCACCTTCAAAGGGGTCAGCTTCGCAATAGCGCGGGGTCACATCGGTCGTGATAGCAAGTGCTTTATCGGTGCCGTGAATGCGCACGACTGCTGCATCGCCGCCTGGTCGACCAATAGTGTCGCCCATGACCATATGATCATATTGCTCCCAAATCCATCGCTTAGAGGCGATATCAGGGCTCGCGATAAGGCGTTGTAAGGCCTCTAGAGTTGAACATGGCGACACTACATCGCTTGCAGCAATTGCGGTCTGCTTGCTTGGTGCGGTATGCGGGCGATCATATACCGGAGCGTCATCGGCAAGGCTATCCAGCGGCATATCGGCCACCACCTCATCGTCAAACACCAACACCATGCGCTTTGTATCAGTCAGATTGCCGATGACGGCGAAATCTAGGTGCCATTTGTCAAAAATGGCTTTGGCAAAGTCTTCACGGCCTGGCTTAAGCACCATGAGCATGCGCTCTTGGCTCTCCGATAACATCATTTCATAAGGCAGCATGGCCTCTTCCCGGCAAGGAACCGTCGAGAGGTTGAGCTCAATGCCGACGCCCCCTTTTGAGGCCATTTCAACGGAAGAAGAGGTGAGCCCTGCTGCTCCCATGTCCTGGATCGCGACGATCGCGTCTGACGCCATCAGCTCCAAACAAGCTTCGATCAGCAATTTCTCCGTGAAGGGGTCGCCGACCTGCACGGTTGGACGTTTTTCTTCTGCATCTTCGGAAAACTCGGCTGAGGCCATGGTGGCCCCATGAATGCCATCGCGGCCTGTTTTGGAGCCGACATAGACAACGGGATTGCCGATGCCTGCAGCTGCCGAATAGAAAATCTTATCTTGGTCGGCCAGGCCAACGCACATGGCGTTGACAAGAATATTGCCATTATAGCGCGGATGAAAATTCGTTTCCCCTCCGACCGTGGGAACACCCACGCAGTTGCCATAGCCACCAATGCCGGCCACCACGCCTGCCACCAAATGCCGGGTTTTGGGGTGTTCTGGATCACCGAAGCGCAGCGCGTTCATATTGGCTATGGGCCTGGCGCCCATGGTGAACACATCCCGCATAATGCCGCCCACACCCGTCGCTGCGCCTTGATAAGGCTCAATGAAGCTTGGGTGGTTATGGCTTTCCATTTTGAAAATGGCAGCCTGCCCATCGCCAATATCGACAACGCCTGCGTTTTCTCCAGGCCCTTGGATTACCCAGGGCGCTTCCGTCGGAAGGGTTTTCAAATGAATACGGCTGGATTTGTAGGAGCAGTGCTCTGACCACATAACCGAATAGATGCCGAGCTCTAACAGGTTTGGTTCCCTATCTAGGGCGCCACAGATTCGGTCATATTCGTCAAGCGTAAGGCCGTGGTCAGAGATAACCTGCGGGCTATGAATGTGAGGCATGGAGCGAGATTAACTTCCGCATTTTAGGCATAGGGAGGCTGTAGCCGCTTTGCTCCCTATTGGCTAGGTAGATCGTTTAGCTGCGAGGCCTTATCCACGATTTTAAAGGCCTTTCCAGCCTCTTTTCGATGCGCTGGGTCGACTCTTCGAACATTGTTGCTAGCCATTGGCTATCAGCGTCATTCAGAGGCGGGATATCTTTTGTCAGAATGCGTTTGGCGAAGTCCGTCGCACTTCGCGGCGCAAGGCGCTGAATAGCCGCCACAGTGTCACGAAAGGCAGCTTCTGACGGGAACAGCGTCATGACCGCTTTTGCGGGACCAGAATACTGAAATCCCGCGTTTTTCTTCTCGTCTCGCTTTTCTTCACTGAGAATGTGGTTTTGAACGCCAATCTTAAGAAAGACGTCAGAGACGACGGCTTGAGCGTTTTGCTTCAAGTCGTCAAACAACAATACATTTACGGTGTCGGCACCTAGCGCAGATTCAAAAAAATCGAGCTGATCAGCATACATACTTTGACGGGCATAGCTGGAGTTGAGCGTTATGGCATCGCGCAAGGATCTTTTCTCACCATTGTAGCGAACGCTGTGCCAGTAAGACGAATACGCTCGTCGTACTGGGCATCTTAGGATGTAAAAGATGTGTGGCGATGGTACGTTGTCCAGAATTCGCTCTGGTACAGCGAACAACTTTCCTGTTTCGGGATCATCATATCCGCCAGCATAAGCGGGGGATGCATCAATCAGCCAATCAGCGCAGACGCCATCATAAAGCGATCGATACCAATCCCATCCTTTACTCCAAAACCGCGTATAAAAATCGGTTTCTTTTTCCTTGCCCATCGCGATGTCGGGATGGTTCGCCAACAGTTGGGCGAGTGTGGTGGTTCCCGATTTTTGGGCTCCAATGATGATCAATCTTGGAGGGAAAGGCTTGTCCATTGATCCGGCTGACCCTCGCCAGTTTCATTTCTGGCGTTTCCAACCCTCGACTAAGCTCACTTTACGTCGTGCTAGCGAGAGTATTTCGTTTTAGACGGGCAAATTAAACTCGCACCGGCTTAGCTTTGATCATCACAGCAAGGGCGTGTGTCAAATCGAACTCTATGCGGCGGCGGCCCAATCACACAGCTGCTCAAAAAACCGCGCTCCGTCCAAACCGCCAAGATCGTGATCAATAACCCGTTCAGGATGTGGCATCATGCCCAGAACGTTTTTATTTTCACTTAAAATACCAGCGATATCGCTGGACGAGCCATTGGGGTTATCGAGATACCGAAACGCCACTCTCTCTTCGTCTTCAAGGCGCTGCAGAGTCGCTGAATCGGCAAAGTAATTTCCATCATGGTGGGCTATTGGAAACGTCATTGTTGTTTCAGGAATAAGCCCTTGCAGGAGAGGCGACGCATTGGTTTCGACCTGAAGCACGACATCTTTACAGATAAACTTGAGGTTCTGATTGCGCATTAGAGCGCCTGGTAATAGGCCGCATTCCGTTAGCAGCTGAAAGCCGTTGCAAATTCCCAGGGTGAAACCACCCCGCTTGGCATGCGTTATAACCGACTGCATGATGGCAGCCCGGGCTGCCATCGCGCCTGACCTCAAGTAATCCCCGTAGGAAAAGCCACCTGGGAGGGCGACCAGGTCGACGGCCGGTAAGTCCGTCTCTTGATGCCATACCATGGCTGGGGCGCGGCCGGTTGCCGCCTCTAAGGCAACCGCTAGATCGCGGTCACAATTGGATCCTGGAAAGACAATAACAGCGCAGCGCATGTCCTAGCTAATCTCAATCCGGTAGTTTTCGATGACGGGGTTGGCCAAGAGCTTTTTGCACATGGCTTCGACCTGTTCTTTCGCAGCGTCAAGCGCTTGGTCGGCAAGCTCAAGCTCAATAACCTTTCCCTGCCGCGCGCCCTCAACCCCTTCAAAGCCCAAATCGGTCAAAGCACCCGCGATGGCGCGTCCTTGTGGGTCTAGAACGCCATCTTTAAGTGTCACATGAACAATTGCTCGCAACTCTTTTTTAATCCTTATTTTTCTTTTTTCTATGCTGGTTTAGGTCAAGAATGGAACTATCTTGGCCATCGTCTTCTTCATCCACCAAGCCCAGGCGATCCGCGACGGTCTTATATGCCTCAACTTCACCGCCTAAGTCTCTTCGAAATCGATCTTTATCCAGCTTCTCGCCGGTTTTCATGTCCCAAAGTCGGCAACTATCTGGGCTGATTTCGTCTGCTAGGAGAACTCGCATTTGCTCGTTTTGATAATGCCGTCCAAATTCCAATTTGAAATCTACCAGCTGGATGCCGATGGCTGAAAACATGCCCGACATGAAATCATTCACCCGCAACGCCATGCCGGTCATATCTTCCATCTCTTCTGGACCTGCCCAACCGAAACATGCGATGTGCTCTTCCGTGACCAAGGGATCACCTAGCTCGTCATTTTTATAATATGTTTCGACAATCGTCCGACTCAGGGGTGTGCCTTCTTCCTATCCTAATCGCTAGTCGAAAGCGCAAGCAGCCACGAATCTGCCCACCACTTCCAGCGGAATGATTTCAACACCGTGAACCAACTGTTCGCGCCTGTTGAGGCGCTTGATGAAGTGGTTTGGGATGCCCAAGCGACTGAGGGAGGAAAAGATGTATTCGCTAATGCGATTGTTAAGAACGCCTTTGCCCAACAGTGTCGCTTTTTTCTGCGCGTTAAAGGCCGTCGCGTCATCTTTAAAATACTGAATGATGGTGCCTGGTTCCGGCCCTTCGTACAATATTTTTGCTTTGCCTTCGTATATCTGTCTGCGTCGGTTCATGAAGGTTAGTGTCTTTGCCCGATAGCGAAGCGCTTTTGTGAAGCACCCTATTTTTTCGAGCGGACCATAGACCAAGTCAGTGGAAAACAACAACGCGAATATCTACCCAGCATCGCGGATTTTTAATTTGCGAGACTGAAACAGGTCAAATTCCGGGCTGACTTGTGCGGCTGCCTGTGGCACCTAAAGACATGACTCTCATTGTGTGTTGAAAGGATTTTGAGATGGCTGGATTGGACGAACGCGAACGTGCCTTTGAAAATAAATTCGCCCACGATGATGAGCTTCGGTTTAAGACGGAGATGCGCCGTAACCGGCTGCTGGCCGAATGGGCAGCGTCTCTCATGGGCTTGTCGGCTGATGAGGCGAAATCATACATCGCTGAGGTTGTGAAGTCAGACTTGGAAGAGGCTGGTGATGAAGACGTGTTCCGTAAACTCCGCGGCGACTTTGACGCAAAGTCCATTGAGGTGACCGACCATAAATTGCGCACCACCATGGATGAGAAGTTGGCGGAAGCAAAACAGCAGGTAATGTCAGATTCTTAAGGCGACTTCCTTTAACCCAGGCAAGGGTTTGATTGCGTGGAAGATAGCTTAAAGCTCCCGGATACACTGAACGCGGACGGCCTCTTGGTCGGCTGGTCGCTTGAGCATATGCAAAACTCCATGCCGCTTGGCTTTGCCCTTGGTAATCCCGAATGTTGTCCGGAAACCGGTTTTCAAGACGCCATCATGTTTGAAAACCGCGGGAACATTCTTACGCTTTCTAATCAACGCGGGGTCAGCGACGCCAATTGTCTGGTTCCAGCATTACTGCGTCATGATGGGCCCACCATCTGTTTGACCGGTTCATCATGCGCCTACAGAGCAACTGCAAAGGCCCGTCAGGCGCGCGGGGATGATATCGTCATACTCGACCCTTATGGGTTGTCGGGCGCAACGCCGAACTCCCTCAATCCGTTTAGTCTGCTGGATGCTGAGCGGCAGGACTTACAAGAAAAGGCGCGAACACTTGCGACACTCATTTGTCCAATGGTGGAGGGAGATGCCGGAACAGTCGCTGTCGTCGCGAGAGCACAGCAGTTTTTGGCCGCAGTGCTTTTGTTTCAGGTGCTGCAAGAACCGCCAGCGCAGCGCACTCTTCAGCGAACACGTTCGATCATTTTTGACAGCCCGCAAGAGTTAAAGCGGCTGCTCGATTTGCTGGCGCAGAGCCCGCATGAGGAGGTTCGTCATGCTTCCTCCTTTTTAGGCTTAACGCCACCTGAAATGCTAACGGCGATCTTGTCTGTGTTGCACACTCAACTGCAGTTTTTGAACCATCAGGGCGTCGTAGACAGTACGTCATCCACTGGTTTTGACCTGGATTCCATTGCAGACGGCGAGCAGACCAGCATTTACATCCTATTGCCTGCGCATCAGCTCAGTGCATACCAGCGTTTGGGCCAACTCTGGACCGGAACATTTCTCGAAGCATTGGGACGGCGCGTGAGAGCACCGCAAGCCAATACTCTGGTCATGATTGATCAAGCTCAAGACCTGGGTTTTTGTGAGACGCTATTGAAGGCCAATAGCCACCTTGGCGCTGCCGGTGTTCACCTATGGACCGTTTGGGCCGACGCTGACGCGATACGGACCACTTACCCAACGGCATGGCGGCGGTTTTTCGGTGAGGCTTGGGTTATCCAAGCATTCGGCACTAATACAATGGTGGTTGCGCAAGAGATAGCCGCGGTAACTGGTTTTCCCAAGCCTGCTGAAATCATGGATTTAGACCATGATGAGATGATTTTGGTGCTGGCTGGCGATCAACCCGTTATTGCGCAGCGCGTGAACGGCTTTCACGACCCAGTCTTTAAATCATTAATTGATCGTGGTTCCATCACCACAGAGGAAGGCTCTGTCTTGCCGCCGAAACAGCGCCCACAGCGACGTTTTATTCGGCAGGAACCAGTTGCCCATTTGCCAGTCATGAGCGATTTGCAACTCAGCCGCTTGGCTCAGCTCGCGCAAGTGTCGCCAGCGGCTAAGTGATAATCACCACAACAAAGATAACGATGAGGGCAACCACAACGGTGCCCCATTTGCTAGCCGCGATGAACCCATCATAGGTTTTGCGATGCTGTTTGGTATCCATATCCATAATGCTCTTTGTCCCTCCAGCGCGAAGCTCAGTCTTCCGGCCAGATATCGTAAAAACACAGACGCAATCAAGGTCTGCCTAGGCGCGTTTTTTAACAGGTGTAGTACTTAACTAAGAAGCGTCTTCTGGTTCCAGAAGCCGATGAAGGTGTACGACGACATATTTTGTGAGTGCATCGTCAACAGTTCGCTGCGCTTCCGCCTTCCAGGCTGTTTTGGCAGTCGCAAAGTCGGGATAGACGCCAACCACGTGAATCTCGTCCAGGTTCTCGAATTCAAGCCCTTGAGGGTCTTTCACGCGACCTCCAAAAACCAGATGAAGTAGCTGTTTTTCGCTCAAGTGGTCTATCCTTCGATTTCGCTGTATCTGGGATCTTGGGGCCCTTTCCCAGAGGGCTTAAGCTGCGCTTTGCGCTGCGTCCTTTTCCAAGCGTTCAAGGAATTCTTCAATCCCACGATTGCTCAAGAAAGCCATGAACTCATCTTTCTTAGTTTGGAACAGCGAAATGTTCTCTACCTTCACGTCCATCAACATGAAATCGCCATCGTCCAGTGGTCGCATCCGCCAATCTGCGCGCAAATTGTCGCCGCCAAAAGGGCTGGTGACGGATGTGACAACCCAAATATCGCGTTTGCCCTGCGTGTAAGTACGTTCGATTGTGACCTCTTCATCGCCGACTTCAGTTAAGCGGCTGGTGTAGAGGGAGACAACATAGTCAGGAAGAATACTCGTATAGCGCTGCAGTTGCTCGTCATTAAATTTTTTGCGATGGAACCCCAATAGCGCAAGGCCGATGCGTTTGACGTCGGTCACTTCTTTAAAAAGCTGCCGAAACTCTACTTTTTGGTCACGTTCTGATAACTCTGCGTTGCGCAAAACGGCAAAAGCTTTGTTGCTGACGTCTTCAAAAAAAACGAGTGCTGCGGCCTGTTGCTCTTCCGTTGCTGTTGCTTGGGCTGCAGGGATCAACAATGAAGACACGATGGACGACGCGGTTATGCCAATCATCGAGATGGATAAAGCTGCGTACTTAAGGAAACGGCTTTTCATGGTAATTCTCCGAGAAGGGCGGAAGCCCAGTCTGTTGCCCGTGGTGCCTTGATAAAATAATATGTCGTAACTTTGGCGCTCTCAAGTAAGACTTGCCTTCATTTCTCACTCGTTTTTCAAAGCAGTGGCCTGACGTAGATACGCTAACAAATCCTTGCGCTTGTCTTGATCGGTGATTTTTTGAACCCTCATTGCAGACTTTATGCCCGGCACATAGGCGTTCGGATCCTCTAGAAAAGCGTAGAGGCGCTCTTCAGTCCAAACATGATCGGCTTTTTTAAGCGCTTTAGAATAATATTTAAATTCTGCTAAGCTACCTGCGGTTCGTCCAAAAAGCCCATAGAGCCGAGGTCCTGTTGGCCTTGCACGCCCCTCGTCGGTGACTAAATGACAAGCCTTGCAGCGCTTAAAAAGCTGCTCGCCTGCTGCTACATCGCCAGCGCTGGAATAAGGTGTTGCCGTAGGGTCGTCGGACGGATCGGCAGCTATTGCACTACTTATGTGCAATACGCCGCTTAGACAGATGAGCATGGATAATGCGAATAGGCGCATTGGGGGATCCTTTTCCTACGTCTTCAAAAATAATTCTCGCCAAATCAGTAGGTGAACGCTGTCATACCTGCGTTGGCTTATAGGGAACAATGTCGCCACTTTCGAGGCGATTTAAGTACTGGTCTAGCATCGCTTTTACCTTGGGCGCCAGGATGTATAGGCCAATTAGGTTTGGAAAGGCCATTGCCAGGAGCATTGCATCTGCAAAATCCATAACGGCGCCCAATGTCATTGATGAGCCAATGATCAGTACAAGGAGATAGCTGAGTTTGAAGGCTAGATCTGCTTTGGGCCTATCGCCCACCAGATAGAGAAAGGCCCTTTGACCGTAGTAAAACCAGGTGATCGACGTTGAGAACGCGAATAAAACAACGGCAACTGTTAATAGATATGGAAACCAGTCGATGGCCGATGCAAATGCGGTGGATGTGAGCGTTATCCCGTCCAAATCGTCACCTGCAAGATGCATGTCGGTGACGATGATGACCAACGCGGTGATCGTACAAATAACGACCGTATCGATGAAGGGTTCCAAGAGCGCCACGAAGCCTTCCGATACCGGTTCTTTGGTTTTGACCGCGGCATGCGCTATCGCTGCGGACCCGACGCCCGCCTCGTTGGAAAACGTCGCGCGGCGTAAGCCTTGGACCAAGACGCCGATAAATCCGCCGGCGACGCCAAGCGGCGTAAAGGCGCCACTGATGATCGCAGCGAACGCACCTGGTACAGCGGATATATTCATGCCAATCACGGTTATGGCGCCAGCCAAATAGATAAAAGCCATGAGCGGAACAAGCTTTTCAGTGACTTTCGTGATTGATCGGATGCCGCCAATGATGACCAGCCCGACAAATACTGCATAGAGCAGGCCGATGATCCAAGGGCTCCCAGCCAGTGGACTGTTCTCCCCCCCTGTCAGCGGCACCAATGTACTCATTGCTTGGGCGGCGCTTTGATTGACTTGAAACATGTTCCCAGCGCCAAAAGCCCCGCCAATGCAGAGGATTGAGAACAAAACTGCCAAAACACGGCCCAGCCCGCCCAGACCTTTTTCCGCCAAGCCATCACTCAGATAGTGCATGGGGCCACCCGATACGATACCGGCGGCATTGATCTTTCGATACTCAACGCCGAGCGTGCATTCCGTAAACTTTGACGACATGCCAAGGAGGCCAGCTAAGACCATCCAAAAGGTTGCGCCCGGTCCGCCTACGGAAATCGCCACTGCAACTCCAGCAATATTGCCAAGACCTACAGTTCCAGAGAGGGCTGCCGTAAGGGCTTGGAAATGGGTAACTTCGCCGGGGTCGCTTGGATTGTCGTAGGTACCCCTCGCAATCTTAATGGCCTGCCTGAAGCCCCTCAGATTGATGAAACCCATTCGTAGCGTGAAAAAGATCGCTCCAATGAGAAGCCATACAACGATAAAGGGTAGTCCAGCAGATCCATCAGAAAAGTCAGCTGCGTCAATGCTATCGCCGGACGCCTGCAATGATGCCTCGGCGTCTGCAGCTACGGTGATGGTAATGTTGTTGTTTTCTAACGTGACAGTCGTGCTGGGCGGCAGAGCTGCCTTGAGCTTCTCTTGTAGCTGAGTAGGCGAGAACGCCTTAGGTGGTGCAGGCGTGCCGTCTCCGCACAGCACGCCATCTAGATCAACTTCCAAGTGAACGGCGCTATCGTCCACCAAGACAGTAAGTTCGTCGCGATCCGATAGCGCAGCTGTGTCGATCGATAGCGTCGCGATTGCTGTATCGCCGCCCGGCAAAACCGGTATTTTTGCGAAGATGATAGACGACAAGAAGTTGGTGACTGGGCTAACGGTCGAATTGATGCGGTCCGATAGCGTTTGTACAGGGCAGGATGCTTGGCTAGGTGCTTGGGCATTGGCGTCTACAGATGCGACAAAACAGCAGCAAATTAGTAGCAGTCTTCGAAAATTTAGTTTCAATTGCACAGAAATGTGTTCCTGATAGCGGTCAATATCAAGCGATATTATGGGCTAACATGCTGACCTTATTATATTTTAAGCCGAGTCGGCTATATATGCTTTCGACGTTAGCCGGATGATTGCAAGTGCACAACCCGACCCACCCATTTTAACTTTCATTAAGATGATGCGGTCACCTTAGATCACATAGCTTGATGCGCTCCCACGCTGTCAAATCGCTGGTTTTTAGGACGAGAGTACTTATGGCAACCGACTTATCCGCATCCGATGTAGCCAAGTTAGCAAGTGGTAAAACGGATGCCAGTGTTCGCGCTGAGACTATCGCAAAAGTAAGCGATAGTTTTGTAAAGGGCGCTTTGACGGCGTCTGAAAGAGCGCTTGCAGAAGATATTTTCCGCACCATGGCGCGTGACGTGGAAGTTCGCGTTCGCCAAGCCATGATGGATTCTTTGAAGGACAGTCCAGAAGTGCCGCGTGATCTGGCACTGGAATTGGCCAATGACGTCGCTGAAGTCGCTGTCCCTTTTATTGAAATGACGACAGTCCTGTCTGACGATGATTTGATTGAGATCATTCGCTCGCATGGTCAGGCCCATCAGCTGGCCGTCGCGCGGCGTCCCAGTGTGTCAGAGGCCGTCTCCGACGCCTTGGTCGAAACCACCGACGAGGCTGTTGTCGCTACACTCGTCGCCAACGAAGGCGCGCAGCTGTCTGAGGCAACTATGTCGAAGGTGCTCGACAACTTTGGTCATGTTCGCCCGATCGCGACGCAAATGGCTGAACGTAATGCCTTGCCCCTACCGATTGCTGAGCGTCTCGTCACCCTGGTTTCTTCAAAAATGCAAAAGCGGCTTGAAGAAAATGCTGGCGTGAGTGCAGAAACAGCTGAAGCGGTCGGCCGTGAAACCCGTGAGAAAGCGACTGTTAGCCTGCTCGATGGCTCGCAAGATGCACCAGATATCCACGCGCTTGTCTCTCAACTCCATAAGAGTGGACGTTTAACCCACACTTTGGTGGTTCGCGCACTGTGCATGGGCGACTTGGTATTCTTTGAAGCTGGGCTTGCGAAGCTTGCCGGCATCCCGGTGTCTAATGTTTACCGTTTGATCCACGACAAGGGCTCCAAAGGCTTACACCGACTCTTTGCCAAAATTGGGGTCGATAAGAAGATGATTGATGTCTCGTTGGTTGCGCTAGATCTAGCAAAAGATCTGAAACTCGATAGCCGCGACGACCGCGATCATTTCCGCTCCGTGATGCTGGATCGGGTTCTTACCAAGCTTGGAGAAACCCAGGATGTGGACAGCATCGATTTTTTGATCCGCAAGATGTCGGGTGGCGGCAAGAAGGCGGCTTAAAGGCCTTGCATCTTCTAGGGGCTGTTACTCCTTAGCCTAGTTCAATCGCCGAAGGGCTTGTGATAGAGCGACGTAAAGCTTGCCAATGTCGCTCGAAATAAGTGCGACGGACAGTGAGGTCGGTTGCTTGCCAGTCATTGCGCGCGACATCAAAAGCTCAAAGTCTTTAATATAGTGCAACACCGATTGGCGTAGTTCCTCATCTGTGTTGAGCTTTTTTCTGAGATTTTCGCGCTCGGATTTTGTCAGCGCCTGCGCCGTCTTGCGAGTGAAAAACGATTTATCGCCCGCTAAGTAACGCGCCCATTCTTCATCATTATGGCCCACGCTGAGCGCTTTGTTGATGTCGATTGCGCTTGAATTAAGGGCGTCGATGATCAAGCTCGAGGCCTTGATCAGGTCAGTGGACGTCTTTTCATCAAGTTGCTTTGTGAGAGATTTCACGCGGCCAAGCGTTTGTTCGCTATTTGTCAGGCGCTCGGATGTATCAGCAGCCAATCTGTCCAAACTGATCTGCGTTGCCTGCTGAAAGCCAGTCAAATGTTGCGTGATTTCATCGGTCTTTGCAGTGAAGGCTGCGGTAAGCCCTGTGATCATAGACTCCAAAGCATCTCGCGCGGCAGTCTGCCGTTCTTCAGATAAACCAGTCCATTTTAAGCGCGCCAAATCAATGGCTTTGTCGGCTTCCTGCGTAACCCGTTTAGTTGTATCTGCCAGTTTGCTGGAGACGTTTGATGACAAAGCTTCCGCAGCATCCATGGCGTCTTCGTATGTGCTCAAAATAGCTGCTTGGTCCGCCGTCGCCTTGCGCTTGAGCTCATCGCTTTGCTTTTTCAAATCTTCAATTTGCGTCTCGAGCTGCGCTGACATGGCGGCTATGGCTTCATCATCGAAAGTTGTTACCTCCCGCGCAACAGACCCGACTGTTTGCAGCCCACGGATGATATCGTCCAGCTTCACATCGCTCTGCTGCAGTTCATATTGGAGGTCCGCGAATGCCGTTTGAAGGGTGCTAAGTTTGTCAGCGGTGGGTTCTAGCTTGCCTATGTTCTCATCCGCTACAGTGCCAAGCTGTTGGAGTTTGGCTTCCATAGTCTCAATCATCGATAGCGTTTCGTTGCGAACTTTTTCGCTTTGTTCGGAAAGGGTAGAGAGCGCGCTTTCGTTGGCTTTCAGGGTCTGCGATAGCGTGGCGTCTAAAGCTGACAGTTGGGGCGACCACGTTGCTTCAAGCTGCTCTGGCAGACCAGACATGTTTTGAATGGCGTCCTGAATTTGCCGGAGTTTGTGAGTGAGTGTTGCTTCGGCCGCGCTTAGCGTTTCTGACAAAGACTCAATCTGCCCATCCGTTTGCAGGCGCATGTCGCTCGTGCTGAGGCCAAATGCGGTTATTGCATCCGCCACAGCTGCACGCTGTGCTTCCAGGGCTTCAATCTGGCCTTTCATCGCATCAATCTGGTCTGCGCCCGCTGCACTAAACGACGTTGACTTATCATCTATCTCCTTTGCAAGGCAGCGAAGCTGCGATGTTTTTTCCGTCATCACGGCTTCCGCTTCTTCATGCAAAGCGACAACGGCTTGTTTCAAATCATCTTGCGCTTGCCCAATGCGGTTGGCTGCAATTGAGCCTGCGCGTTCGGTATCGTGGGTGAGTATTTGGCTGAACTTCTGCAAGGCGCTCTGCCAGCTTTGGGTGTGCTCATTCAGCACGGTCTGAAAAGACTCCCCAGCTGTCTTTTGCTCGGCCAGTGCAGCGCTGAGTGATTTGGCGAGTTTTTCTTGGACGGCCTCCAATTCTGAAGAGAGTGTGTGCAATTTGCCTTGCGCTTCGATTTGCTGGTCGTCCAACGCAGACAGCATTGCCGCTGTCGTTTCTTCAACCGCGCCTTGGTGCACCTCCAGCGCGGTAACGGCGTTTCTTGTCTTCTCTAGAGCGCCGTCCACGGCGGTATCGGTTCTGTCACCAAGTTCCTGCAAATCTGTGAAGAGGTGTTCGTTGGTTTTTTCCAAACGATCTTGCGCTGCTTCCAGCGCCACCAGGCGTGCGTCAATGCCACCGTCAAAAGCTTTAAAGTCGTCGCTGAACTGATTGATAAAGCCGCGATAGTCGTCTTCGTGCGCCTTCAATGCGGAAACGCCTTTGCCTAGCTTTTGCGTCGCGGCTAAGGCTGCCGCATCTAGTGCTGTTGTCCGCTCGGCAAGCCCGTTCATCACCGTGCTGATGCCCTCAACTGTCTTATCGGAGGCCTTGATGAGCTGCGAATATTGGGTTTCAAAAGACTGCGCCGCGCTTTGAAAGGCATCGCGGCTCTTCATCTCAGATTGAATGGTGTCGTCTGTCGCTTTCGCCATCGTCTCTCGTATGGAGATGAGATGGCCGTCTAAGAGTTCTTTCAAGCCTTCCATGCTTTCGCGCTCGCGGCGCAGTTGTTCGCGGATGGAGGCGGACTTCGCTTCTGCAT
>CAKZYD010000318.1 GCA_937884085.1 uncultured Sphingomonadales bacterium
GATACGTGGGTCCTTGCCTTGGTCTGGGACGATGACGCTGTACACGCCATCAACTAAGATTTCTGTACCGGACATGAAGGCCGCCCCCTCTGCGCAGGCGAAGGCCACGGCGCGGGCGACTTCATCGCCGCGCCCAACCCGGCCGCGCGGATGAAATGTGGCGCCAATGCGGTCTGCAGTCTCAATGTCACCTGTGGCCTTTTCGATGGACGGAGACCAAGTCCAAGCTGGAATAACGGCGAGCACACGAATATTGTCTGGTGCAAGGGTCACGGCTTCATTTTTTGTAACATTGAGGATAGCAGCTTTAGACGCTGGGTAGAGGAGGGTGCCCGCGCGGCCCGTCTTAGCCGACGTTGAGGACAGGTTAACGATGGCGCCGCCACCAGCGGCTTTTATGTGGGGCGCTACTTTGCCCACAAAAATAGCGCCCGAGATCAGGTTGACATTGACGGAGTTCAACCATTCATCCCGCGTTGCATCGAGGCCTGGGTCTGGATAAAAGCACGCATTGTTGATATGGAAATTGATCTGCCCAAAGGTATCTAAGGCGCGCGTGATGCAAGCATCAATCTGCGCATCTTGTGTCACATCCAGGGGTTGGAAAATTGCGCGTTCGCCGAGCTCTTCGGCAATGGCTTCGCCAGCGGCTAGGCTGCGTCCACTGACCACCACATTGGCGCCAAAGCGATGGAACAGCCGGGCGATATCTTGCCCAATACCGCCGGTGGAGCCGGTGATGATGGCCGTCTTACCAGTGAAATCGAAGCTGTAATCTTGGCCTTGTTGATCTGTCAAAGCCCCCTCCCATACAAAATTCGAAAATTAGTTTAAGCCTAAACTACCTCCTAAGTCCTGTCCACGACGTTCCTATGCCGGGCAAGGATGACACAGTTTGAAAAGATCGGCGCCAAGCCGCAACAAAGGGTCTTGACGCTACGATAAAAATTACTTCAAACTTGAAGTAATAAGGGAGTATGGCGGCTGCGAGGGGGATAGTGGCACGTGATTAAAAGCAAAATCCTCAATGTGATTGACGCAAAGTTCAGGGGAAACGCAATGTCACCTTTTTCAACCCACACCAAAAGCGCGCTCTTTAAGCAGGCGTCTCTATCTAGTGTTGCCGCGGCATTGCTTGTGACGTCGGCTGGTGGCGTCCGCGCGCAGGATGATGATGGTCCAGTTTCGATTTTCGCTGAAGAGATTATCGTCGAGGCCCGCAAGCGTCCGGAATCAGCGCAGGACGTGCCGATTTCAATTTCTGCCTTTTCCGCCGCAAGCTTGGATGCGCGGGGCATTGTGCAGACGGATCAGATTGCAGCCTTTACACCCAACTTGACCTTCCAGAATAACCCTGGCTTTGGCGGCGCTACTAATGTTTCGGCCATTTACATCCGCGGTGTTGGCCAATTTGATTTTCTTGGCTCTATTGAACCTGGTGTAGGTCTCTACGTAGACGGGGTTTATCTGGCACGTTCAGTCGGCGGTATCATGGACCTCGTCGATATTGAGAGCATTTCCGTGCTACGCGGTCCGCAAGGCACACTCTTTGGCCGGAATACCATTGGTGGTGCGATTGATATTGCAACGGTGAAGCCGTCGGATGAATTTGGTGGCAATGCCTCTGTTATGTTTGGGGATGATGCGCGTAAGGAGTTTAGAGCGTCTTTGAACCTGCCGGTTACCGACGAGTTGTTTGTCCGGTTATCTGGGGCCGTCTTAGACCGCAATGGCTATGTTGAGCGCATTAATGACAACGGTGACTATGGGAATGACCTTGGCAACAAGGATACAATAGTGGGCCGCATGCAGGTCCGTTGGGAGCCAACGGAACGCTTTACAGCTGATTTCTCTATCGACATCACGCGCGATGAATCAAACGGGGCGCCCTATGTGATCCGTGGGGCGCGGGATACCTCCGCTGCTTGGAACCCAAATAGACAGGCTATCCTGCCGCCTGCACCACCCATTTCACCCTTTGCGCTTGCTGGTGGTGGCACCGCAGTCAGCTTTGATCCTCTTTCAGGCGCCGGCATTGGGTTTGACGGAACCCTCGATTCTGGCTCTTTGGCATTCGCCCCACCGTTTGTGACGTCCGATTCCGTTTTCCACCAAATCAATATTGGACCACTCGGCAATCCGCTCAATGCTCCGACGGATAACTTCGCTGTTCTGTACAACTTCCTGGCTGCCTATGGGCCTGGCGGAACACCCGGTGTGTGTATGTCAGCGCCTTTTGAACCCTATTTCGCCTTCTCGAACGCGTCGCCAGACTGCTATGGATCTCAGTATTTTGAGCCAGCTATTGGCGAATTCCGCAATGCGTCCGGAGATCTGAGCTTTTCAGAATCGACCATCTGGGGGGCGTCGCTAGACTTGAAATATGATTTCGACGGTTTCTCGGTTCGGTCTATCACCGCCTACCGAACGATCGATTCTGAGTTTGCAAATGACCAAGACGGTACGCCGCTGCCGGTCGCCTATCTGGTCGATGTGTTTGACCAAGAGCAGATCAGCCAGGAAATTCAGGTGTCGGGCCAGAGTTTTGAAGACCGTCTGACCTGGATTGTGGGTGGCTTCTATTTCAAAGAGGACGTCGATAATCTCAATGACGTGTTCTTTACGCCGGTTACAGTGCGCTCTGGTGGTGTTATTGAGAATAAATCTCTCGCCTTTTTCGGCCAAGGCACGTTCGATCTCACAGAACGGCTTTCTATTACCGCCGGTCTACGCTGGACTAAGGATGACAAGACCTTTGAGTCCGATCCATACCAGTTTATATTGACTTCCAACGTGGGTCCTGGCGTTGCCGGTGGTTTCGATAGCTGTCCGGGCGCAGTGTCAGCCTCAGACTGTACGGCTGCCGATGATACTGATGGCATTGCTGCCAATGGCCCCTTCTCTATTTTTGAGACCCGGGTCTCTGAGCAAAACGCGAAAGAGTTGAATGTCTATGCCAATGTATCCTACGAGCTTACGGAAGATATTCTGACCTACTTCACCTTTTCCCAGGGGTTTAAATCTGGTGGCTTTACCCAGCGGGTTTTCCCGCCGCAGCCGGAAATCCCGAATGTTGATCCCGAAACGGTCGACTCTTTCGAAGTGGGCTTTAAGTCGACACTGTTTGACGGGCTCTTGCGCCTTAATGCAGCTGGTTTCTACAATAACTATGACGACATTCAAGTCCAAGGCTTTACACCCGCAACTGGCGTCGCGCCGGTCTATTTCAACCTAGAATCAGGTGCTACGATTATTGGCTTTGAAGTCGAACATGCCTGGTTCCTGCCTGATGGGTGGTATGCGGAAGGCGGCATTGGGTATACCGATGCCGAATACGAGGAAGATGGTTTCCCGACGGACTTGCTGCTCGGCGTTACGGCTGACAGTGAATTTGAGCGCGTTTCTAAATGGGTCATCACGGCTGCCGTGCAAAAAACTTTTGATTTGAAGGGCGCTGGTACGGTGACACCTCGCGGTGATTGGGCTTATCGGTCCCGCTTTTACAACGACGCGTCTAATGTGGAGGAGATTTCACAGCCGGGCTATTCCATTTTCAATAGCACAGTCCAATGGGCTGATGAGGAAGAGCGCTTCAATGTCTTATTCGGTGTCAATAACATCTTTGAAAAAGACTATATCCATTCCGCGATCTGGAATGCCAACGCGCCTAGCTTTAACGTCATCCCCAACCGTGGCCGGGAATGGTACCTGCGGCTTGGCGTGAACTTTTAGGAATCAAGCCTCCAAGAACCATGGTCCTCCGGCTTGGCCCTGGGGGGCCAGTTTAAAGCGTCGAGCCTAGAGAGCCAAAGGCCCTTCGCCTTTGGCGCCTGATGCGATAATCGCAGGGCGTTGCCACCATTTGCCATAAGGCCCGGTGGCGAGTTGGCCAATCTCCTGATCAGCCCAATCCAGACCCTTTGATTGCGCCCAGAACATGGGGCCGCCTTTGTGGCGCGGGAAGCCGTAGCCATTTGTGTAGACCACATCGATATCGCTCGCACGCGCGGCAATGCCTTCTTCCAGGAGCGCTGCGCCTTCAGAGAAGAGGCCAAGGAGACAGCGGTTCACAGTTTCCTCAGCGGAGATGGTGCGCGCAGAGACGCCGAGCTCAGTGCGTGCATCCTCTAGAATGGACAACGCTTCGGGGTTAGGTGTTTTCCCGCGCGCGTCGGCGTCATAGACGTAAAATCCTTTGCCAGTTTTTTGCCCAAATTGGCCTTTTTCGGCAAGGCGATCTGACACGATAACGGCTGCAGGTTCATAGCTACCGGGCGCCATATCCTTGCGGGATTTATAGCCGATGTCGATGCCTGCTAGGTCCGAGACCGCAAAGGGACCCATGGCAAAGCCAAACCCGGTGATGGCTGCATCCACCTCTTCAGGGTTTGCGCCTTCGAGCAAAAGGAGGCCAGCTTCGCGCTGATAGCCGCGCAGCATACGGTTGCCGATAAAGCCATGGCAGACGCCAGCTAAAACGGGCTGCTTGCGGGTCTTTTTGGCGACCTCAAAGGCGGTGACCAAGGCATCGCCGGCGGTCTCTTTGGCGCGCACAATTTCAAGCAGCTTCATGATGTTTGCTGGGCTGAAATAATGCATGCCAAGCACGTCCTGTGGCCGCGACGTTGTGGCGGCGATGGCATCGATATCCAGATAGCTGGTGTTGGTGGCGAGGACGGCGCCGGGTTTTGCCACTTTGTCTAGCTCAGCAAAAATCTGCCGCTTCACATCCATAGATTCAAAGGCGGCTTCAATAATGAGATCGCAATCACCCAGGGCTGCATAATCGGTTGATCCGCTGATCTGCTCGATCTTCGCTTTGGCTGCCGCCTCGCTCATCCGGCTTTTGGCGACGCTCCCCTCATAGGTTTTTTTGACCCGCGCTAACCCGCGGTCCAGCGCGTCCGCATTGATCTCGAGCAGGGTCACGTCATAGCCGCCATTGGCGAGGGATATGGCGATCCCAGTCCCCATGGTGCCTGCGCCGATCACGCCGATCTGCTTCACGGGCCGTGCCTTGGTGCCCTTGAACTCGGCGGGCGGTTTCTTCGCGGTGGTTTCGGCAAAGAAGATATGACGTAGCGCCTTGGCTTGATCGGAAGTACGCAAGGCGAGGAAGGTTTCGCGCTCTTGAGCCAAACCGGCCTCAAAATCTGTTTCACATGCCGTTTTGACAAGTCCGAGCGCCTTGAGCGGTGCATCGGCGCCGCGTGCTTTGCGAGCGACGGATTTTTCCAGGGCGTCCAAACCCTCAGCATCTGGCGCAGGCATCTGGCTGACCCGTTTTCCAGCCACATCCGCGCTTTGCAGCGTGCTAGCGAACGCGATAGCTGCGCCCCGCACATCCGTTTCCACCAGCTGATCTATGAGACCAATATCCAGGGCGGCTTTGGCTTTCTTCGGCTTGCCTGAGGTAATCATGTCTGCCGCCACCGGCGCCCCGATCAGCCTTGGAAGACGCTGCGTCCCCCCTGCGCCGGGAACCAGGCCTAAATTGACTTCCGGCAGTCCAAGCTGCGCGTCTGCCTGGGCTAGCCGCGCGTGACAGCCAAGCGCCACTTCAAGGCCACCGCCGAGGCATGGCCCGCCAATGGCCGCAACAACAGGTTTGTCTGACGCTTCGATGGCATTGATCACATCGGGCAAGTGCGGCGGCTGCGGTGTTTTGCCAAATTCTTTGATGTCGGCCCCGGCTATGAACTTGGCGTTTGCCCCTGCGATCACGACGGCAGTGATGTCGCCATCTGTTTGCGCGGTAGTGATGCCATCTAGCAGGCCCTGTCGCTCTGCTTGGCCAAGCGGATTTACCGGCGGATTGTCGACCGTTAGCACCAAAATGCCGCCGCTGCGCTTTTCGATAACGCCCATGGCTTTGCTCCCTTAGGGTTTGCCGCACTATAAAAGCTTTAAGCTTAAAATAAATAGCGCTGATTGCCTTTTTTGAGCCTGGTAGTATGACTGGCCGCCATGGGCAAGATCGACAGTTATTGGAAAAATGCGTTTCCTGACATCTCTCCGGTCGGGTGGGAGCTGCGTGAGCGGCTGCCGGAACGCTGGGTGCGCTTTCATAGTCTGCCAGGCGGCAAACGCTACCCTGAAAGCCCGAAGGAGCGGGCCATCGTGGTTGAACGGGCTTCGGCCTTGGCGGCGGCGGTGCTGGGCGAAAAGGGCCCCTATTATGTGCTGGCCTATGTGTATGAGCCTGACCCTGACCTGCCTTTCAGCGTTGAGAACACCTGGCGCTATCATGGCATTCCACTCGATCAGCGTTTTACCTGCCTTGAAGACTCTGAAGCAGATGCTGCGCGCATCGTCGTGTTTACCGGCGCGACTTATGATCTAGGCGCGTCCTTTGAGGCTGCCGTCCTTGGCATTGCAGAGGAGCTGAGCCCGCGGTCTATTTGGGTATCGCCAACAACAGGCGCTGTCTTTGCGCCTTATGATGGTGGGTTTGATATCACATTGCCTCAGCCCGCTGACATTCAGCCGCTCAAAGCGAAGTTCAAGAAGTGGCTCTCCAAACGCAGCGATGGACTTTAGACAAAGCGTTTCATTCATCTTGAGCTAAGCCGCCGCTCGCCACTATGGTGCCTCTCTCGATGGTGCATGTCTAAGCGGGGGAGACAGCATGAAAACACTGATCGCCTTAGCCTGTGCGGCTTCATTGGTAGCGGCTTGCGGTGAGGATGCTGCCGAAGCCTCCCGCAATGCGCCCGCGATTGTTGACGTTGATTTGCCAGGCGATTTAGGCCGCCGCGCGCCTGGGACGTTTCTGGCCGCTTATCAAGCCACAAAAACTGCGGCCCCAGCACCTGCTGTGCCGATTGATTGGGACGGGCAGAGGCGCGGCTATGTGACCTGCAATACCAGCATCCATCCTGTCACGCTGACCATTGCTGATAACGCCGCCACCATCACTTTAGAGAATGACATCCTGCGCCCCAAACGCGCTGCCTTTTATGGGACCAACTTTGAAGATGCGTCCGGCAGGTTTGTGAGCATGCCAGCAAGCGCGTACGGTAAATTTTCCACACCGTATGCACGGGGGGAGTTGACGGGCGCCCTGGCTTTAGACCCGCAAGCCGCCGACCGAGCTTATTTTCAGCTCCTGCTCGTGCAGGGCAGGCGCGGGGTGGCCTATTGCCGAAAAGGGCGATTGGTGCGCGGGGCAGAGGGGGATCTGCTTGCCAAACAGCTTGACGCTTTCACATTTCTCGGCGGCCGGCCCAAAGCGATCATTCAAGGCGCTTGTCCACCCGCCATGAAAGCGCTGAGCGATGCAGCGCTGACCGTGCCAAAGGATCGCTATCGCCGGCCAGTGGTTGCTGACGCCATGCGTTTGCCAGCGCTAGAAGCCGTTCTTGGCGGGCCTTATGAAACCGCATCCGGAGAAGCGCTGTCCAGCGCGGCGCGCAAGATACGCGGCTCCTGCTTACCGGAGAACACCTACGACGGCGCGCGATTGGACCGCGCCACGATCACGCAGTTTACGCAGATTTTAAAAGATCCACAGACCTATGCCGACTTGGTTTTGTCCAAGGAGAGCCGCGAGATTTTAGCCGCGTGGAGCGCTTGGGTGGCGGGTGAGCTGGATCGCGGCGCACCTTTCAGCCGCGAGGACACAATCGCGCTGATAAATGCACCAAGACAGTTTGGCATGGCCGATCTCGGCCTCAACACAGACTTCGCGCAGAGCGCTCGCACTCTGGCGGCTGGCAATCGGACGGAAAACCGCGCTGACATGTTCGTCACCCTATTAGAGCGCGCGCATAATGATTTTGAACAACTGCTAACGCTCAGCCGAAACGCCCGCGCCCGCGGCACTGTGGATCCTAGCGTCACCGCTCTTGCGCTCGATCATTATCTCGTCAGCGCGTCGGAAACCTTCGCTGAAAAAGCAACGCGCACCAACGATCGCCGCGCAGGCCTGACCATGATCACCTGGGCGGCAACCCAGCGCCGGTCTCCTGAAAGTTGCCCCGCCCAAACACCTGAGGTTTGCAGCGCCGCTGCGAATGTCCTCATCGAAGCCTCGATCGATATTGCCGATCATTTCGCTGCAGTGGAGACGCCTAAGGTGAACGAGGCAGTGGACGCGCGCCGGTCTTTGGCTGCTTTGGCGGATGTGGTGACGATGGAAGACGCGTTAGACGCGCGCTATGGTGGACTGATGGATTTGGGCGATCTGGCCGACCTATCAGAGGATCTCCAAACGCGTCGCTATGACCTGCACGACGATCTCGAGGATGACCTCATAGAGATCGCTGAGGACGCAACCATCATGCGTACGCTGGGCGAGGCCCAAACAGCCTACTTCCAACCGGGTGACCTTGACCGGCCCGAACTGGAAGACATCTCAGCAGCCTTTGCTGAAGCCCAGTCCAAAACTCAGCCCTTCCAGGGGCTCGCATTCGCTAGCTATTTCAATGCGCTGTATAACGAAGACTTCCCCGCCTTGATGCAATTAGACCAGGATGCAACGGCGCGTCTTCGGCCGCTCCTGCAGCTCGGCGGGCAGCAAATGGCGCTCTATGGCGATTTGGCCGACGCTATCTTGGGTCGGCAAAAAGGCACGAGCGCAGCCCGGATTGACCGAGCCATGCGCAACTTCTCTGTGCTCTATGCCGTCTTAGGGACGTATCTGACCGAATATCAAACACGCTATGCCACATGCTTAGGGCGCAATGCGGCAGGCTATACTATCACCAAGCGCACTGACATCGTCACCCGCAATGGCTTTGGTGCGGAGATCAAACGCACGCCAGGCTGGACGACTGAAGATAGTTACCGGATCCCAGCAAAGTTCAAGCCGCAATTTGACGCCCTGTTTAGCACCGCAACGGAAAATGACATGTCGAAGGTCCTGGACTTATTCCTGAACGACAACACCATCAGCAGGCTGCGCGACGCCACGCGTCAGTTGATGGAAACGCACCGCTGCGACAGCGCGGAAATCCAGCAGTTTGAGACGGGCCTGCAAGCCTATGATGCTGATTTGCAGCGGCGTCTTGGTGGCTAGCGCCATGCCGCTGCCTGCGACACTTAATTAATTGACCAATCGGTCAACTTATTATAGGTGTCATGCATCTAACCACGGATGAGACGCCTCACATGTACACGACTGAATTGGATAAAAGCCGCCCGGTAGACCTGCAGACAGGCGAGCCGAAAGACCTTGTCGACGCTTTTGAAGCGCGCGTCGCGGCAGATGAATTCATTGAGCCGAAGGATTGGATGCCAGAGGCTTATCGCAAGACGCTCATCCGGCAGATTTCGCAACATGCCCACTCTGAAATCATTGGCATGTACCCGGAAGGCAATTGGATAACCCGGGCGCCGTCGCTGCAACGCAAAGCGATTTTGCTCGCGAAAGTGCAAGATGAAGGCGGCCATGGGCTCTATCTTTATTGCGCGGCAGAGACGCTTGGCGCTAGCCGGGATGAAATGGTCGATGCGCTCCACAGCGGTAAAGCCAAATACTCCACCATCTTCAACTACCCGACCCTGACCTGGGCCGATATAGGCGCCATTGGCTGGCTGGTTGATGGCGCAGCCATCATGAACCAAGTCCCTCTCCAGCGAACCAGCTATGGCCCTTATGCGCGCGCTATGGTGCGGGTGTGTAAGGAAGAAAGCTTCCACCAGCGCCAAGGCTATTCCATCATGCTGGCCTTGGCTGAAGGAACGGACGCGCAAAGGCGCATGGCGCAGGATGCGCTGAACCGGTGGTGGTGGCCGTCCCTCATGATGTTTGGCCCGCCCGATGATGCATCCCCAAACACGGAACGCTCCATGCGTTGGCGCATTAAGCGCGAAACCAATGACGAGCTGCGCCAGAAATTCGTTGATGCCACAGTGCCGCAAGCGGAATTGCTTGGCCTCAGCATTCCCGACCCTGACCTCACATGGAACGAGACGCGCGGCGCTTATGATTTCGGGGACATTGATTGGTCTGAATTCTATGCCGTAGTGAAGGGCGAAGGCATGTGCGCGAAAGAGCGCATCACCGCCCGCAAGAAAGCTTGGGATGACGGCGCTTGGGTGCGTGAAGCTGCTGATGCCTATGAGGCGAAAAAGCAAGCGCGCAACGTGGCGTAACGAAGGAACCGCCATCCCGGACTTGATCCGGGATCTCGGTCCGCTTGCCGAGCAGGTTGGGGGACCAGGCCCTGGATCAAGTCCAGGGCGACGGCTGTGGGAGAGGTAATAATATGAGTAAAGATTGGCCACTCTGGGAAGTCTTCATCCGCGCTAAGGGTGGACTTGACCATAAACATGCAGGCTCCGTGCACGCCCCGGATGGCGAGATGGCCGTCAATCATGCGCGTGATGTGTATACCCGCCGCATGGAGGGGGTGAGCATCTGGGTGGTGAAATCGACCGACATCGTCTCCTCAGACCCGGATGCAGCAGGTCAAATGTTTGAGCCAGCGAAAGATAAAATATACCGCCACCCCACGTTTTACGAGCTCCCTGACGAAGTGAAGCACATGTGATGCGCCAAGACCCTATCATGCAATCGGCGCTGCGCCTTGGTGATGATGCGCTCATCCTCGGCCAGCGTTTATCAGAATGGTGCGGCCACGCGCCAACCATTGAAGTCGACCTGTCGCTCGCCAATCTCGGCCTAGACCTGATTGGCCAGGCCATGCATTTTCTTGGCCTTGCTGGCGACATTGAAGGGCAGGGCCGCGATGCGGATACGCTGGCTTTCTTTCGCACCGACTTAGACTTCACCAATTGCTTGCTTGTGGAGCAGCCAAATGGCGATTTCGCGCAGACGATGACGCGCCAGTGGCTCTACTCGACCTATCAGCAGCTGCTGTTTGAAGCGATGGCGGGCGTAGAAGATGCGCGCTTTGCCGAGGTTGCCGATAAAGCGCTTAAAGAAGTGCGCTACCATGCGGAGCTCTCCGCAGATTGGGTTATCCGTCTTGGCGACGGCACGGACGTCAGCCACCAAAAGATGGTTGATGCCCTGGGCTGGCTTTGGCGTTTCGTGCCAGAGCTCTTCCAAATGGATGAACTGGATAGCCTCGCGGTGGAGGCAGGCGTTGGTGTTGATAAAGCGGCACTGCGGCCCGCCTATGACGCGGCGATTAATGCCGTATTTGAAGAAGCGAAACTGACGCGGCCAGACGATCAGCGCACCTTGACCGGCGGCCGGCATGGCCATCATAGCGAACATCTTGGCCACTTGTTGGCAACCATGCAGCATATCCCAAGGAGCCATCCTGATGCGCGGTGGTGAAGCGGCAACGCTAGAAGCTGTCCTGCAGTCTGTCGAAGACCCTGAAATCCCAGTGGTCTCTGTCGTCGAACTGGGCATTGTGCGCGGCCTGGATGCAGGCCAAGTGACCATCACGCCGACCTATACGGGCTGTCCTGCAACGGCGGTGATTGAGGCAAACATCCGCGAGGCCCTCGACCAAGCGGGCTTTGAGGATATTCAGATCAAAACCGTCTTAAGCCCGGCCTGGTCGACCGACGATATTACAGATGCGGGCCGCCAAAAACTCAAAGCCTATGGGATCGCGCCGCCGCCGAAAGGGGCCAAGGCCGCCTCCCTGTGCAACAAAAGCGTGGCGGAGTGCCCGCATTGCGGCAGCATCAATACCCGTGAAATCAGCCGCTTCGGCTCAACCCCCTGTAAGGCGCTTTGGCAGTGCAACAGCTGCCATGAGCCCTTTGATAGATTTAAGTGTCACTGATGGCCAACCTCACCGCCATCCCTGAACTTGATTCAGGGTCTCGTTCAACCCGCAGACCCTTTATCGGAACGAGGTCCTGGATCAAGTTCAGGACGACGGACTCTCCTAGCCGTATCCCTGAACTTGATTCAGGGTCTCTTTCAGCTGGCAGAGCGCTTGGCGGAACCAGATCCTGGATCAAGTCCAGGATAGCGGTGGTTTTAAATCAGGTCGCCCAATTGGTTATAAAGGTCCAACCAGTCCGGATTGTTCTCTTCAATAAGAGCCACCTTCCACGCGCGTTTCCACCCTTTCAATTGCCGCTCTCTTGCCTTGGCGGCCTCCCGGCTTTGATGCATTTCTACAAGAACCAGTTTTTCCAGATTGTACCGATCTGTAAAACCCTCGACACAGTGATTGCGGTGTTGCCAGGCGCGCTTCGCCATATCGTCGGTTTGGCCAATGTAGAGCACGCCACATGCTTTGTTGGTCATGATGAATGTGTAAAATGCCACGATACGAAACCTACCAGAACGACCCGCATCCCTGAACTTGATTCAGGGTCTTGTTCAACCGGCAGAGCCCTCATCGGAACAAGGTCCTGGATCAAGTCCAGGACGACGGATTTTCGCAGCCGCATCCCCGGACTTGATCCGGGGCCTCGTTCAGCTGGCATCAAATCCCGAACAACCGAGTTTGTTTATGGCGGCTGATACCTTCATACCCCTCACCATCAAGGCGGTGGAGCGCGAGACGGCGGAGGCTATCTCCGTGTTGTTTGACTTGCCTAACGAACATGAAGCGGCCTTTGCCTTCAAGGCGGGCCAGCATCTCACGCTCAAGGTAGATATTGATGGCGAAGAAGTGCGCCGCAATTATTCGCTGTGCGCTGCGCCCCATGAAGGCAAATTAAAAGTCGCCATCAAGCAAATCGCGGGTGGGCGGTTTTCCACTTGGGCCAATCAAAGCTTAGAGCCAGGCCAGGCCATTGAGGTGATGCCACCCCATGGCAGTTTTACCTGGGCATTTGATGCGGCTCGGCAGGCCAATTATGTGGGCTTTGCTGGCGGCTCGGGCATTACGCCGGTCTTGTCTCTCTTGAAAACTGCGCTTCAAGAAGAGCCAAAGTCCAATTTCACGCTGCTTTATGGCAACCGCGCTTCTAGCGACATCATCTTCTTAGAAGAGATTGCCAGCATCAAAGACCGCTTTATGGGCCGCTTCCAAGTCTATCATTTCTTGGAAGATGAGCTGGAAGATATTGAGCTCTTTAATGGCCGCCTCGATAGTGACAAGCTGGCTGACCTCATCGGCACGCTCATTACGCCAGAGGATGTCACCGCAGCCTTTATCTGCGGCCCTGGCCCTATGATGGATGCGATTGAGGTAAGCCTTAAAACGGCGGGTTTGGGCGAAGATCAGATCCTGCTTGAACGCTTTACCACGGGTGCCCCCAGCGCTGCGCAAGCGGCCGCTGACCGTGAACTCACCCAAAAGGTCGCCGGCCTTGAAATGCAAGTCCGCCTGGAAGGGCGGACCCGCAAGCTCGTCTTCGATGGCGCGCAAGACAATATCCTAGATACTGCCCGCGCTAAGGGGCTGCCAGCGCCCTATGCGTGCAAGGCAGGGGTGTGCGCCACTTGCCGGGCCAAACTGCTCTCCGGTGAGGTCAAACAGCGGGCCACCTATGGGCTTTCGAAGGAAGATGCAGCGGCCGGCTATGTCCTCACATGCCAATCCATACCCTTGACCGAAGATGTCGTCTTGGATTTTGAAGGTTAGAGCGCTTTCGCTCTAACCTTGTTTGCGTAGATAGCTCACCGCAAAGTTGACGATTACGGCCATATCCGGACTCGATAGATTATCATGTGCTGTCATCAAGACGATGGGTAGGTTCTTCTCTTCAAATCCGTCCGTCGCCAGAGCTGTGGCAAGCGGCACGCGATTCTTACGGTCAGCTTTGCCGTAAAGCTCCAGGCCATAGTCAAAGAGTCCCAATTCAAACGCTTCAGTGGCCGCTTGCTGCGCGATAAAGTTGCGGTTGCCATATTCCGGCGCGTTGGCGTCAGACTTTAGGCCCGCTTCAAACATCTCTCCAATCATCGCCTTGGCTTTGCTATCATCGCCCGCTTTTGTATGCGCCTTGACCAAGGCTTTAGCGAGCACGCGCTGCTGGTTTGCCGATGGATTGGGCTGATATTTCGCTGCAATCGCTTCAACTTTTTTCGGCATGCCTTGGTCAGCAAAAGCCTGGATTGCCCTGGACGCATGCCCAGCCTTTCTACCTGCATCCTCAGGGGACGCATCAATAGCCTCTTCAAGACGATCTAATTTGCCTTGATCAATCATCTCTTGAATCAGGCGTGGATAATAATAAGCGCCCGAATCCGTTGGCGAGGCTTCCGCCATGGTGTTGATCGCCAGCTCAATCTTGTCTTCGGCAACAGCGGCTTTGATGAAGGCTGGAATATGTTGTGAGCCGTACCCCCCAGAGCTCAGGGCAGTCGCACGAATGGCCTCCAAATCTCCGTCCGCCATGGCGATGAGGAATAAGAACGTCCCATATTGCACATTGAGAGAGCTGCTTGGCGCTGCCAGCTTGGTTGCAATGCCCTCGGCTTTGCTGAGTGACGCCTTGGCGGCAGCTGCATCGCCAAGTTTACGATGAATCAGCCCAAGATAGGCATAAGCGCTGGTCGCATCTAGTTGCTCGGACCCTGCCTTTCTCCATGTGCTGGAATCAAAACTGTCTAACGTTGCAGCAATCTTTGACACGGCGGATTTTGCAGCCGTTAGATCTTTGCCATCCGGTGTTGCGAAATAGTCCTCTATGGATTGGATTTGTGCGGCATTCTTAATTCTTACAATACCATTTTTCGACAATCCTAACTCATCGCTTAGCAGGCGTACCCCCCAAGCAATATGGGCAATGGCGCGTTGATCTTCGAATTTGGGGAGACCGGAGGTCTTTTTTGCAAGCGCAACGCCCTCATCGACCGCGCCCGCTGCAATCAAGGTGCCGCCCGTGTTCAATGTATCACTGACCTGAAAGCCAAGCGTCTCAGTGACGTATGTGTATTTCTCGACCGCTTTGCCGGTATCCCAAAGCTTCGCATAGGCGCTTGTGAGGCTTAGGCCAACGCTGGCTTTGGTTTGTGCTGTAATCGCTTGCACGCCAAGTAGTGTCTCTAATTCATCTATGGCTGGGCCCCAACCCGCTTTCAATTCCGGTGTGCTGAGGATCTGCGCAATCTTGGTTGCTCTGCGATCCATGCTGAACGGTTCAGCCTGGACATAGGCCGCAATGGCTTGTTCCACCGCTGCTGGCTTGTCGCAGGCCGCAGCGGCAAAACCAACTTGCACCAGCTCATCCGCGTAGAGACGTTGATTAACGCGCTTGCCTTCTAGACTTGCGATGGCGGCATCAAAACCATCGGTGCACACGATATTGCGCCCGCCATTGGCTGTGCCTACCGCGTCTGTGCCGTCACGATCAAAAATCGGGCTGGTGAAAGGCAGGAGGCATTCTTCCGTTGGATTTGCATAGCATGCCGCGCGCTCCGCCAACCGATCTTTTTCTGCTTCATAGCGGTCTATCGAAACCCCGCTTACACTGCCACCGGCCGCTAGGGATTGGCCAATGGGTGTTTCGGGATAGCGCTCTGGGATGGCCTTCAAATCAGCCAGAATATCTTCATATTCTGAGACTCGTTTCGTTGGCGCCATGATGGATTTTGCCTTTTCCCACTCGGCTTTAGCATCTTCCAACGCTTTGTTTGAATCCGCAACCGGATCGCCGCCGCACGCTGCCAAAGCGGTGCATGCCAAGAATAAGCTTAGGTGATATTTCATCAGATTTGCCCCCCAAAACGCACCTTAGGCTGCATGCCCCAACGCGCATTCTTTCTAAAACAGGTCCGTACTGAACCAAAAATGAACGGTGTTGCAATTGTGCGATAAGGCGCAAAATTAGCAACCAAAAAAGGCAAAAACGCCGCGCAAACACTTTCAGCACTTGGTAATCTATCCCCAAGCGTTTATTCGAGCAGCCTTACCTCAGAGACTTATTGAGATAGTTATGGCGAGGCCACAAGCCGCAGATTATTACGACCGTCGTGCGGCCGTTCTAGCAAAGGCCGCTGAACTTTATGCTTCACGCGGCTTCCATGGCTGTTCTATTTCGGATTTAGCAGCCGCCTGCGGCATGTCTAAGTCACTGCTGTATCATTATTTTTCCTCCAAAGAAGATATCCTCTTTGAGATCATGGAAAGCCATGTCGCCGACCTGTCTGAGGTCATCAAAGAAGCGAATGCTATTGAATATCCAAGAGAGCGGTTTTCAGCGCAGCTGCATGGCTTCATGCGGCTTTATCGTAATGCCGTGCATCACCATAAGGTGCTGGTGAACGACCTTGATAAGCTGCCGCCTGAGCGGGCAGCGCACATCATTAAAACCGAACGCGCGATCATCGCGTCTCTTGCCGCCTCGCTTGCCGCGCTTGCGCCAGATATGGCCAAAGATGAAGCGCGGCTCAAAGCCGTCACCATGTTGTTTTTCGGCATGATCAACTGGACCCACACCTGGTTTAAGCCGGGTGAGCCACTTGAGACGGATGACTTGGCAGACTTGGCTGAGCAGCTTCTTTTGGGTGGCCTCTCATCGGCAGGCCCAAAGCCTCTTTCGTAAAAATCAAGCACACTGGCGAAGGGTTCTCTCCGCCCTGTCCGTAATGACCCATGAGCGCCCAAAAACGGGCGTCTCACCGAGTTAGGACACAAAGGAGTATATGCCCATGTCCCGTATATTTATTGCGATTGCAGCCGGTGTGCTGATGGTTCCGCATGCCAATGCACAAGAGGCTGATGCGCCGATCATCGATGATAGCATCCGTGAGCAAATCCAAGAGATCAGGCAAGCAACCCGCGCGGAAAATGATGCACTTCGCGAAGATATTGCCCCGGCGAAAGAGGAAATTCGAACGCTTGCTGAGCCCTCTTTTGAGACGGCGCGCTCGGAAATCCAGCCCATTGTGGAAACAGCGCGGTCTGAGCAGCGGCGCCTTACCGACAGTGAGAAAGAAAGCGTCCGCTCAAGCCTATCAACCTTGCGCGATGACGTTGTGGCTGTAGCGCCTGATCAGGCCGAAGTGGTGCGCGATGGCCGGACAACCATTCGCGGCAATCGCCAGCAAGCTCGTGAGGACATTCGTGCGCTTCTGCCGGAAGATGTCCGCAGCGCTCGCGCGTCTGCTAGCCGCGACAGTGCGGGCCGCCCTTGGCGCGCGCTGCGCCCCAACCGGAACTAGCCTACCGTCCCTGCCCTACTGCCCCGGCCACGGCGGTCGGGGCGTCTCTTTTCCAAAATAATGAGTTCAGTGTGATGCGTGTGCTCTTTGGTGCAGCCTTTTTGCTCGCTTTGAATTTAGGCACAGCGCAGACTGTCTTTGCTCAGTCGGTGTCGCTCTCTGCGGGTGTTGACTATTCTTCCGGCGACTATGGCACGGATGACCGGACTGATATTCTGTTCGCACCCATGAGTGCACGTGTCAGTTTTGGGGATTTTACACTGCGCGCATCAATCCCGTTTTTGTCAGTCGACGGCCCTGGCGATGTGATCCCGGGGGATGGGGGACCAATTTTGACCGACACTTGCGCCCGTATTCAATTCACGCGACCGGTGCTCTTTGAACGCTTTTGCCAGGAAGAAGACACTTTGGCTCTAGGGGACGATGGCAGCGCTTCGGGCCTTGGCGACATCGTCCTTGGCGTAAGCTATACCTTACCGGAAGAGATCACGGGCGACTTTGGTTTGACGTTTGAAGGCCGCATTAAACTGCCAACGGCAGATGAAGAGCAGGCCCTTGGCACGGGAGAAACAGACGTGGCCTTGTCGGTCGATTTGGCCTGGTATGGCGGCCTGATCACGCCGTTTGCAACGCTTGGCTACCGTTTTTTGGGCGACCCCACCTTTACGGATGAACTGGGTGATTTCACCGTTGACCTACAAGACGGTTTTACCGCCTCGGCAGGTCTGAGTATCCCATTGGGTAAGCGAAGCACCCTGACCTTTGCTTATGACTATTTGGAACGGTCTGCGTCCACGGTCGAGGATGTTCACGAACTCTATGGTGGGCTCAGCGTGCCGCTATCGGATGCCTGGTCGATCACTGGCTATGGCGTCGCAGGCCTTACCAATTCCAGCCCAGATTTTGCTGTGGGGCTGTCGCTTCGGTTCCGGTTTCGGCGATAGAGTTTCCGGTGCCAAGGCGCCTTTTTGCAATCAGTACTTAAAGCGCACTCGGACGCCAAATTCGCGTGGTTCGTTGAAGGAGGCTTCATGG
>CAKZYD010000319.1 GCA_937884085.1 uncultured Sphingomonadales bacterium
CATCAGACTGTCTCAGAGACGCGCTGTACTGATCATTTATTGCTCTGACTCTTTCGAGATCGCTAGCGTCTGCAATTAATGCCGCTTTCTCAACAGCCAGACCCTCCAAACTAAGACGGATTTCTTTTATCTCCGCGAACTCGTCCTGATTAGGTTTTCGAACATAAAAGGCGCTTTTGGTTCTGCTCTCTAAAACACCTTGAGACTCTAGACGCTTAAGCGCATCTCTCACCGGCGTGGGACTGATGCCCCACGCGCTTGCAAGTGTGCGAGATGACAGACCTCTGCCCGGCGCCACCTGCCCGGCCATAAGACCGTGACACAAACTGAAGTATACTTGCTCAGCCAACGGCCTTGAGGTTGCTTTCGAAACGGAGCGCAACGTGGGAACCGAGGTTTGTTTCCGTCCGGAGCCCCGTCTGCTCGTAACTTTGGTCTCATTCAACTTGGCCATCCTTCATTGACAAAGACGCGCAGATATACTCGCGCACTATTTTACACGACGTTGACATAAGAACTTCAACGCTCTAATTCTGATACATCAGAATTAGAGACTTTGTGTCAGGCACTTTCTATTGCGCGTCATCATCACGGCAGCCGGAGGCGGATTGGGCCAAGTCACCACAGAGCTATTCAACGGCCGCAACGCACCAATCTGGGCGTGCGATAGCGATCAAGCAGCACTTTCAGCGCTCCAAAACAATGCGAGGACATCTCAACGAGATGCTTCAACGCAGGCTACCACGATTCCATGATGGCGTTTGGTGAGGAAGCTTGCGCAGCAATGGGCGGCGTTGATACATTGATAAATGTGGTGGGTATTGGCGGACCGACCGTGTCCGCAGAAGACCTGAGCCTTGAGGATTGGCAGAGGGTCTTGGACATCAATCTCATGGGCGGTTTCGCGTTAACGAAATCTGTTATTCCGACGATGAAAGCTCAACAGCTAGGCTGCATCATCAATATCTCATCTGCAAGCGTCAAAACCGTCTTGCCGTTGTGGCTTCCTTACATAGTTCCCAAAGTTGGCTTAGAAGGCCTTACCACCAATCTCGCGCGGGAATTGGGTCCCTCTGGGATACGGGTCAATGCAATCAGACCTGGACCTCTAAGCGGGCCACGCATGAACCATATTAAAAAGCAAAAATCCCAAGCTTTGGGCATGACTGAAGAACAAATACGCAAAAGATCTAGTGCGTTAAACCTCGCTGCGTTCAATGACCCATTACGATGACGTAGCTAAAACAATCGCCTTTCTCGTTTCACCCGCTGCAGCGCGAATCACAGGACGGATTATCGGCGTCGACGGCAACCAGGAATGGGAAGAAAAAGGGTTATCAATACGTCCAGCCAGCTAGCAGCGTCTTGGTAAAGATATCACTCGTTTTGGAGATTTTTATGCCCATCCTGATATTCGGACATCGAAAAGTTATAATCACCTGTGCTATCACTGGTGGTTCTGTTTT
>CAKZYD010000320.1 GCA_937884085.1 uncultured Sphingomonadales bacterium
TAGGCCACGTTGGGGAGGTCGACCATCCCCATGAAGGCCACGGCAATGGGCCCGGATTGCAAGACGTGACCGTCACTTTCGCGCCAGGCGACTTTGAGGTCTCCGCCAGGCAGCCGCACGGTTGCGGTCCGGTCTGTCAAATTACGCCGGACCGAGGCCACTTGCGCCGCGCAGGCTGCGGTGCCGCAGGCCAGCGTGAGGCCAGCGCCGCGCTCCCAGACTTTCAGTTGGATGGCCTCCCGGTCGATAACTTGAGCGATGCTCACATTGGCACGCTCTGGGAAAAGCGGATGGCGTTCCAGCGCAGGTCCCAGGGTACTCAAGTCATGGGCATCAATGTCGTCTACGAAGAAGACCATATGCGGGTTGCCCATGGACACCGCGACCGGATTGATAAGGCGGCCTTCTTTGATGGGCAGGACCAGCGTATCGTGCGGCTGGCTGAGGGGGATTGCTTCCCAATCGAGCCCTGGCTCGCCCATATCCACGGTGACGGTGCCATCTTCACCTGGATTAACCAGCAGCGGCCCGGCCTCGGTTTCAATGATCACATGCTCGCGCGGACCTTCGGCAAAAAGGAGGCCGCCAACGCAGCGTGTGCCGTTGCCGCACGCGCCCACTTCTGAGCCGTCGGCATTGAAATAGCGCAGGTAGATATCACCGCCAAAGCGTGGCGGCTCAATCACCATGAGCTGGTCGCAGCCAATGCCCACATGCCGGTTGGCCAGCACTTTCACCTGTTGCGGCAGGAGCGATATGGCCTGTTGTCGCGCATCGAACACAACGAAGTCATTGCCAAGACCGTGCATCTTCACAAAACTCGTGGTGCCGCCCTGCTGCGGTATATATGGCATCTCGTTAGACATGGAGGCTCATGTAGAGACGGCCCCCGCCCAAGTAAAGGCGTCAAATGGGCCAGCGCCCTAGCCTTTTGGCCGCGCCAGGCCCCAGCCAGTGAGGGCGCCCATGAGAACAGCGGCGCAGGCACCAAGCCCGATTGGAAGCGGCGCGGCGCCACTTTGCAGGAGGCTTCCTGTCGCCAAGAGGAGAAAAGCAGCGGCAATAAGCGCTGGAAACCCATCGCCGCCAGAGACCCGTCGCGCTAAAAATACGGCAGATGTAGCGGCCAGAGACCAAGAGAGCGCGAGCCACAACAGCGCCGGTACTGGCTGCGCACTGAGTATAGCATTGGCCGCTTCTGCTTCAGACGGATTAAATGCGCCCAGGCTTGGAAAGAGGGCAAAGCCAAGCCGCCCCATCACAAACAAAATGAGGACGGAGGAGGCTATGCCGAGGATAGACGCCAAAAGGGAACGAACCATGCGCTCCCTTTAAATGACGTTGGCTAACTCATCAATCTTGCCTTGGGTGGAGGTGATCAGCTTGGCAATCTCGCTGGTTGAGGCGCCGGTGCGGCCTGCCAGCGCGCGCACTTCATCGGCCACCACGGCAAAGCCCTTCCCGGCATTCCCAGCGCGGCTTGCCTCAATGGTCGCGTTGAGTGAGAGGAGATGGGTCTGCGAGGTCACAGCGTTAATTTCATCCGCCACGCCGTCAATCTGCTGCAGCACATCGCGCATCAACGTGGTCGTGCTTTGGATCGCGGTGCGACGCGCCGTAGAATCGGTTGCGTACATGACAAGCCGTGTGACTTGACCTGAGTAATCCGTCAGCGGCATGAAGGTTGCGGAGAGCCAGGCGTCATGGCCATCTGCCGTTTCACATTGAACGTCAGTCGAGACGCTAGCTCCATTTAGGAGCTTCGTTTTATCATCCGTGCTGAGCAAGCGGTCCAGGGCAAAATGTTGATGCAGCGCTTCTTTGCCCATCCCACTGGTGATATCGTGGAAAAAATCATTGAAACTGAGTACATCGCCACGCGGTGACCATTCCACCACGGCATTGGCTTGCTCAATGCATTGCATGCGCGCGCGCGTTTCCAAGGCAGCGGTTTTGGTTTCTGTCACATTGGCTTGAATTGAAATGAACCGATGTACCTCGCCATCTTCATTCAGCACGGGATTGATGGAGAGCGAAATCCAGTAGGGCTCACCAGTTTTGGTGTAGTTTAAGATTTCATCATAGAAAGGCATCTTCGCAGCCAATTTGGCGCGAATGTTCGCAACGGTTTGCGGGTCTGTATCCGCGCCTTGCAAGACATCGCCCGGCTTCTTGCCCATGACTTCTTCGACGCTAAAACCGGTCATGCGCTCAAAGCCCGGATTAACATACTCAATCAAGCCGTCTGCCGTCGTGATAACCACAGAGTTGTCGGTTTCATTGGCCACGAGCGACAGGGTTTGAATTTGCTCGCGTTGAGCCCGCGATTCGGTGACATCTTTTACGAACGCCGTGTATGTGATCTTGCCGTCTACCAGCACCTTAGAAAGGGAGAGCTGTCCCCAAAGCTGGCTGCCGTCCTTGCGGTAAACGGGAACCTCGCGTGCTATGCCAACAATTTTATCTTCACCCGTATCGCGGATGCGATTGACAAAACTATCATGG
>CAKZYD010000321.1 GCA_937884085.1 uncultured Sphingomonadales bacterium
AGAGTTTTTCAGAAAGGGCACGATGCTATGGCATCGCTCCGCTCCTAACTCCTTCCCAGACTTCATTTTTTGCAGCGTCACGGGCATTTCCATTTATGAGTCTACGGCCTAGTCAATAAGACCTGCAACCATCGCGGCGATGCCGAATAGCCCGAGGACCACAGCCGAGACATGATTGATGCGGACGAGTGTCTTATTAGAGACCTGACGCTTCAATCGCCCGGCAACGAAGCTGACGCCAAGCCACCACAACATTGACCCAAGCCAAACGCCAAGGACCAACGCGGTAGAATTGGCAATATGTTCAGCGCTGGAAATCCCGAGTTTTTTAAACCCGGTCCCTGCAAAAATTGCAGTGAAGCCCATAAGCGTTGCGGGGTTTGTCACAGTCATGAAGAACGTCGCGACTGCTTGGCGCCAAGCAGGGATGAAATCTTGCCTTTTGCCCAACTCAGCCGGCTGCGCGCGCCAGACAAAATAGGCAAACCCGATCATGATCAGGCCGCCGACGAGACGTATCGGGTCACGGCTAGCGGCAATCATATCCGTGAAGGTGGCAAATCCGAAGGCCGCGAAAATAGCAAAGACCGCATCACCCACTGCAGCGCCGCTTCCCACAGCCAAAGCGGACAGAGCGCCATAGGCAAGGCCGCGATTAATGCAAATGAGATTGACGGGCCCCACAGGGGCGGCAACGGCAAATCCAATGGCCGCGCCAATCGGTAAATAGAGTAGATTCATGGGGCTACGGCGCCTTGCGGCAGCACGGGCACATGTCTTTTACCAGACTTTAAGATCAATCCCTGCACACTTCACCATCGTTAACGGCGTTGCTCATCGCCCCACAATCTTGGTCGGTGGCCGCGCTCAGCGAAGGGAAACGCCCCCATGCCACGCTCTGATATGCCAAGCGATTTGTGGAGACAAGGCTACCGGCCCATTAGCGCTAAGATTTTTTTATCCGCGCACAAAGGGACGCAAGACAAAGCGCCTGTCCGCATCGAAGAGTTTGATTTAGCACCAGATTATCCTGTTCTGCGGGCCATCCTTCGAAACTGGCTAGAAAACGGCAATCCGCCCATCGACCATGTGGAAGTTACCCCGCGCGAGGACGTTGACAGGGACGTTTTAGAGGCCAATTCCATCAGCTTTTTGCTGCACTAGCCAAGGCCGCGCATCGTCTCCTGAAACCGCATCGGCGTGCCAATCGCCTCGCCAAGCAAATCGTCCTCTGCCATCACCTGCTGCCCGCGAATAATTGTGCCGACCGCCTTGCCTTCCAAGGTCATGCCTTCAAACGGGCTCCAACCGGATTTGCCTTCCAGCCAATCCGCCGTGACCGTCCAGCGCTTCTTTAAATCAATGAGCGTGATGTCTGCGTCATAGCCAAGCGCCATGCGGCCTTTGGTTTGCAAGTTGAACAACCGATTGGCGCCATGGGCGGTCAGGTCCACAAACTGCTGCAACGTCAGGCGGCCTTTGTTCACATGGTCGAGCAGCAAAGGGACGATGGTCTGCACGCCCGGCATGCCGGATGGAGAGGCTGGATAGGGCCGGTCTTTCTCTTCTTTCAGATGCGGCGCATGGTCTGAGCCGATGCCATCCACCACACCCTGTTTGACCCATTCCCAGAGGCCATCCCGGTGCGCCGTTGAGCGAATAGGCGGGTGCATCTGCGCGTAGGTACCGAGCCTGTCATAGCAATCTGGCGCGCCCAGCGTGAGAGGCTGCGGCGGGCACTCCACACTGGCGATGTCCTTGTTCTGCGCCAAATAGGCCAGCTCTTGCGGCGTCGTGATGTGCAAAATATGGACACGGCGATTGGTTTTGCGCGCCAGGGTCACAGCCCGGCGCGTGGCCATGATGGCGCTTTCATCATCACGCCAAATGGGGTGGCTGTGCGGGCGACCTTCTTCGCGTAGATGGGCGCGCTCATCCATGCGCATATTGTCTTCCGCATGGATGGCGACCCGGCGCCGCCCACTGGCGAACACCCTTTCTAAGGTTGGGTCGTCTGCCACCAGAAGATTGCCGGTAGAGGCCCCCATGAAGACCTTGATGCCGCAGCATCCAGGCGTGTTTTCAATGTCAGCCAGATGGTCTGCATTTTCCGCTGTCGCCCCCATGTAAAAGGCATGGTCGCACCACATCCGGCCCTTGGCGCGGTCGACTTTGTCCTGAATAGCCTCTGGCGTGGTGGTGAGCGGATCTGTGTTGGGCATTTCAAACACGCCAACAACGCCGCCTTTAACTGCTTGGCGGGCGCCAGATTCCAAGTCCTCCTTATGGACCATACCGGGTTCGCGGAAATGGACCTGCGTATCGATGACGCCTGGCAGCACATAGAGGCCGCTGGCATCAATCACGTGGCCAGCATCGGCTGTTGATAAATCGCCAATAGCGGTGAATTTGCCATCAGTGATGCCGACATCACCAAGGCCTTGCCCCATATGATTGACGAGCGTCCCGCTCTTTATAATCATATCGAAAGTGGCCATAGCATCCCCCAAATCATCAGTATCTTGGCTTTGCAAGGGTGTATCTGAGAGCTACACTTGCTTGCAACGCGTTTCGGACATGCCGACAAAAAGGTATCAAAATGACAGGCAAATGCATCCATTTAGAAGGCCGCGCCGTCTTAGCGCTTACGGGCGAAGACCGGCTCACGTTTCTAGAAGGCCTGATTACCCGCGGGATTAAGCACATTGGGCAAAACGCTTGGGTCTATGCCGGGCTTTTGACGCCCCAGGGCAAATATCTGCATGATTTTTTCCTGCGCGAAGAAAGCGAGACACTGTTGCTGGACTGCGCTGAAAGCCAAGCAGCGACTCTCACGCGCAAGCTAATGATGTACCGGCTGCGCTCCAAAGTCGATATCGCGCAAACGGACAGACAAGTCTTTGCGCATTTGGGTGTAGAAGATGGCCCTCATGTAGACCCAAGATTGGCAGCCATGGGGGCACGGTCGTAAGACGGCGCCCCCACTGGAGCCATGGCGGAGTACAATGCGCATCGCTTGAGGCTCGGCGTTCCCGACGGTCCCGATGACTTCTTGCAAGACAAAACACTTTGGCTGGAAACCAATGCAGATGTGCTGGGCGGCGTTGATTTCGACAAAGGCTGCTATGTGGGCCAAGAGATTACCGCCCGCATGCGCTATCGCGGCAAAGTGAGGCGCCGGCTCATCCCTATCAAAGCAACACAGCCCATCCCCGCCCATACCCCCATCCATCTAGGCGAACGGCAAGTCGGCGATACGCGCAGCACAATCGAGACCACCGACGGCGCCCTGGGGCTCGCGAATTTACGCGTCGAAGATTTGGAAAAAGGCCCCCTCCGGGCTGGCGATGTGGAGCTCTCGCCTTGGGTACCGGACTGGTTGGCGCCGGCCATCACGCCAGATGAAAGTGCAGCCCATGGCACGTAGGAAACAGCGTTCGGAAAAGAAGCTGCTCCTCACCTTTGGCTTGGCAGGCGTTCTGGTCCTAGCTGTCCTGGTCTACGCCAGTCAGTGACACACTGATTTGGCTCTGCAGCTGCTTTAGGGCGCCAAAGCCTTCGCTAAGTGCCGCATCCTCGAACAACGCCACAGCGGCCTCGCCCCCTGCCCTTGCAATGCGCTCCTTCGCATAGGTCAGGAACATGGCGTCATCGATACTCGTATCGCCAAAGCTCTCTTCAATCGTAGCGACAGCCTCCTCTAGGCCAGTCCTGTCTTTCGCCGAGACCAGCAGAACAGGCGTTTCAGCACCGCCAGACTTGGTGAGCGAGAGCGCGCCGCGCATATCTGCCGCTGCTCTGCGCGCCAGCATGGTCAAATCGCTTTTGGTGACGAAAACAATGTCAGGCACTTCCGCAATACCGGCCTTCATGAACTGCAAGCTGTCCCCGCTGCCTGGCTGGATGCACAGCGCAACGCTGTCTGCCACGCTGGTAATCTCCGTCTCTGACTGGCCAACGCCAACGGTTTCCACAACCACCCGATCAAAATGCGCGCGCAGAAAAAGCGCGGCGGGATAGGTGGCATCACTCAGCCCACCAAGCCTGCGGCCAGCTGCCATGGAGCGGGTAAAGGCCTGTTCGCCATAATGCGTCAAATTCAGCCGCGTTCGGTCCCCCAGTAACGCTCCGCCAGAGCGCTGAGAGGACGGGTCAATGGCCAGAACGGCCACACGCTTTCCAGCGGAGACCCATTGGTCCACGAGAGCCTGCGTTAAACTGCTTTTGCCAACGCCAGGCGGGCCTGTCAGCCCTAGGATATGGCCGCGCGGCGCCGCTTTGGCCGCATCAAGCAGCGCAATGCTCTTATCGCTGAGTGCATCCTTTTCAATATGCGTGAGCGCGGCGGCAACATCCGCCTTCGTCAAATCCGCCATGTGTCTAGCTTTGGTCGAGCCGCAGTTCGATGCGCCGATTGGTGCGATAGGCTGCGGCTGTATTGCGCGGGTCACGCGGCTGATATGGACCAAAACCGGCCGCCGCCAAGCGACTGGGCGGCACGCCTTGGCTGATGAGGAATTTGACCACGGACAATGCGCGCGCTTGGGACAGCTCCCAATTGCTAGGAAACTGCTCGGTCCGAATGGGGAGAATATCGGTGTGCCCGTCAACGCGCAGCACCCAGTCGACTTCTTGCGGGATTGTGTCGCCGATAATCAGCAGGGTCTCGGCTATCGTCGCCAATTGGCGTTTGCCAGCCTCGCCCAAATCCGCTGAGCCAGAGCCGAAGAGCAACTCAGACTGAAAGACGAACCGGTCGCCTTCCACGATGATATCTGGCCGCGCGCCAAGCAGGGCTTTTAGCCGGCCAAAGAACTCCGAGCGATAATCGGATAGCTCAGCCACCTTATTGGCCAACGCGGCGTTCAGGCGTTCGCCCAGGTTTTTAATGATAGCTTCTTGCCGCTTGTCCTTCTGCTCAGACGCATCAAGCTTTTGTTCCAGCGAGGCAATTTGTTGGCGCAGTGCTGCAAGGTTCTGATTAAGCAAGGCAATTTCATCCCGCGCAGCAGACGTGCGCGCTTCTTCCGCTGCCAACCGCTTATCGCGTTCTTCCACATCGACCGTCAGGGCGGCGATACGCGCTTGTGCAGCGGCTTGGTCCTCTGCGGCCTGCACGAGATTTGCTCTCGCCTCATTGAGCTGGCCTGTCAGCCCTGTAATCTGGGTGCGCAGGGCTTCATTGTCCTGCTGCGCGGTTGATAAGGTAGCGCTCAGCACTGAGATTTCATCGCGCAATTCCAATGACGTCGCGCGTTCCATACGCAGCTGCCGCGCCAAGTCATTTAAATCAGACCGCAAAGCGGCCAGCGCCTCATCGCGCCCGGACAGAGCAATCGACAAAAAGGTTTGCGACAGGAAGAAGATGAGGAGGACAAAGATGACGACCAGCAAGAGGCTGGACAGGGCGTCCACAAAGCCCGGCCAGCTGAGGTCAGTCCCGGCTTGCGGGCCACGCCTGGCGAGCCTGGCTGCCACTAGGCCTGCTCCTCGGTGTCTTTGCGCTCATCCAGGATGGCCGCAATGGTCCGCCCAAGGCGCGTTGCAGCGGATTGAATATCATCAGAAATCTGGCCGCGTGCAGCGCTTTGGGTTTCCGCCAGGCCCGCAACCGTGGCCCGCAACTCTTTTAAGCTTTGCACCACACCGTCATCAGATTTTTCGGCTGCTTGGCTCGTCGCCGCTGCCAGCTTAAGCAGCGCTTCGCCTTGTTTTTCAGAGCGTGTTTCAAGCGCCGATAAGGTCGACTGCAAAGCCCCCAAGGCGTTAACCAGCTGGCCGCGTTCTTGGTCTGCCTTCGCCATACGCCGTTCCATGGCTTCCAGCGAGTCTGCCGACTGTGCGAGGATGGTCCGCATAAACGCCCCGCCGCCTGATGCAGGCGCTGCGCCGCCGGAACTGGCTTCTAGGGGAATGACATGATTAGCCAGCCAATCCTCTAGCTCGTTGAAGAAGCGGCTTTGGGCGCGGCCCAGCTGCAAATCAAGAAAGCCCAGGACCAAGGAGCCAGTGAGGCCAAACAGGGAGGAGGAAAATGC
>CAKZYD010000322.1 GCA_937884085.1 uncultured Sphingomonadales bacterium
CAGTCATCATGTCTGCGAGCTTTGGCGCGCGGTGGCCTTCGCGAATGCCAACGCCGACCGCCAATACACCGCCGCCTAGGACGCCTGCTGCGATAAAACCTCTACGAGTCCATTTTCCCATGATCAGTTCCCTTGTGCGCTGGCAGCTGATTTGATAGCGGCGCGGATACGGCCATAGGCCCCGCAACGGCAAATGTTTCCGCGCATGGCGGCATCAATATCCGCATCGCTCGGATTGGGATTATCGCGCAGCAGAGCGACGGCCGACATGATTTGTCCAGACTGACAGTAGCCACATTGTGGGACTTGATGCTCGATCCAAGCCGCTTGCACTTTATGCTGCGTCCCATCCTCTGCAGACACGCCCTCAATGGTGGTGATTTCCGCTCCTTCAGCAGCGATGAGCGGCGTCGAGCAAGACCTGACAGGCATCCCGTCGAGATGCACCGTGCAGGCGCCGCATTGGGCGATGCCGCAGCCGAACTTTGTTCCTGTCAGCTTTAACTGCTCACGCAAAACCCAAAGCAATGGCGTGCTTGGATCCGTTTCGACAGCCCGCTCCTCTCCATTCACAGTGAATCGGGTTTCTGCCATGGACGCCTCCTTATCGCTGAACGTTTTATATACTATTCAGTACACGCATCCGAAGCCGCGGCAAAGTAAAATATTTCGCGAGAAAGACGATTTTCGCAGCTTATCACATGCGCACACCCTTCACGCGGGCATTGCCAGCGCGGACCACCGCTATAAGAGGTCTGGATGACGCAAATCAGTCTCTTCGCGACGAACATTCACCAAACGCGCTTGCCCGAACGCGCGCTCTTAGATGAACTCGTCGAAGCCGCTTGGATGATTGAAGACGGCGATCAAGCGGGACATGACTGGTGCGACCGCGAAGGATATCCAGGCTATACCTCTTATGCCTCTCTCGATGATTTGCCCAACCGAGCTCCGGCGTTTGCCGATCTCGTAGACGTGCTGGATGGGCACGCCGCTGCTTTTGCGGACGCTCAACATTGGGATATTGGATCCGGCAAACTGCAATGTGACAGTCTGTGGATCAATATTCTCGGGGAAGGCGGCCACCATTCGGGCCATATCCATCCCAATAGCGTGATTTCAGGCACCTGCTATGTCGCCATCCCGGATGGCGCAGGTCGGATTAAATTTGAAGACCCGCGCTTGCCGATGCTGATGGCAGCACCTCCTCTGAAAGAAGGGGCTCCAGCGGTCAGCCAGCGCTTTCATTATGTGTCCCCTAGAACGGGCGATATCCTAATGTGGGAAAGCTGGCTAAGGCACGAAGTCATGGCAAGCCAATCCGAAGAGGCGCGCATCTCGATCAGCTTTAACTACGCCTTTGTTGATTGAGGTCTCTTGCGGCGTGTGTGGTGCTTAAAATTTGGGTATTTGCACGCCTAAGCGCCCGGGCACTTGCTGAAATCGCTGATCGCTAGGGCCTCTATAGACTTTAGTCAGATTG
>CAKZYD010000323.1 GCA_937884085.1 uncultured Sphingomonadales bacterium
GCGTCAATGACAATGCTGTCAGCGTCAACCGCGCTCATAAGGGGTAGCAGCGCAAGCAAAGCCGCCGTGGGATAACATCCGGGGCAGGCGACTAGCCGGGCGTTAGAAATCTGCGCACCATAATGTTCGGTCAGGCCGTAGACAGCGTGCGGCTGCAAGTCGGGTGCCAAATGGGCGCCGCCATACCAGTCGGCATAGACCTCCGGGTCACGCAGGCGAAAATCTGCGGACAAATCGATGATTTTCAAGGCTTCATTGGCGGACCAGATGGATTGGATGACTTTTTGGCTGGTTGCGTGTGGCAGTGCGCAAAATACGACGTCCACCGCGGCAGCTTGCCAATCAATATCCTCGACGCTGATAAGCTTTGGCAACGCAGCGCCCTGGAAATTCGGAAACACGTCCGCCAGGGCAAGGCCCGCTTTGCGCTCGCCGGTTAGAAAAGTGATTTCAACATCCGGGTGCAGCAAGAGCAATCGCACCAGGTCAGCGCCCGTATACCCGCTTGCGCCTAAAATACCTGCTCTAATCATGCATCACCCTAAAGCGGGTGATCAAAGGTCCCCGCTGATCAGCTTAATGATGGCGGAGAAGTCCAAATCATCCTTCCCAGCACTTTCCATGAGCGTATAGAGCGCGGAAGACTGTGCGCCAAGCGGAATTGCGGCGCCCGCTGTCTTGGCGGCGTCAAGCGCCAAGCGGAGATCCTTCAACATCATCGCGGCGGCAAAGCCGGGGGCATAGTCTTTGTTCGCCGGCGCCGTCGGCACAGGCCCGGGCGCCGGGCAATAGCTTGTCATGGACCAACATTGGCCCGAGGCTGTTGAAGAAATATCGAAGAACGTCTGCGCATCGAGACCCAGCTTTTCAGCCAGATTGAAGGCCTCCGCCGTGCCAATCATGGAAATCGCCAGCAGCATATTATTCGCAACTTTAGCAACCTGACCATTGCCGGCATCGCCAGCGTGGAAGACATTTTTGCCCATGATGTCGAGATAAGGCTCCGCCTTTTCAAACGCCGTCGAGGTTCCACCGGTCATAAAGGTGAGCGTCCCCGCTTCGGCCGCAGCTGTGCCGCCAGAAACCGGCGCATCGACCATGTAAAACCCAGCCTCTTCGGCTTTGGCGATGACGTTACGCGCTGTCGGCACGTCGATGGTGGAACTATCAATGAATAGGGTTCCAGGCTTAGCTGTGGTCATCACATCGGCGTAGACAGCCTCCACATGCGGGCCAGCAGGCAGCATGGTGACGACAACATCCGCGATTTGCGCTGCTTCATAGGCGGTATTAGCCACACTGCCCCCAACGGAGACTAGGGCCTCCTTGGCGGCGTCAGACAGGTCGACCCCCGTCACAGCATGACCGGCCTTCACCAAATTGGCCGCCATGGGGCCACCCATATTTCCAAGCCCGATGAAGGCGATATTGGTCATGTCTATCTCCGAAAATTAAGACCAGACGAGGTCTACAGCTCGAGCTCGCGCGCACCAAGCGGTTCAAAATAAGCTGCCACCATCTCCGGCGTCACATCTTCAACACGCGCTGGGTTCCAATTGGCGGTGGCACCTTTTTCGAAAATGGTCGCACGCACACCTTCATAAAAGTCATGGCCTTCCATCACGCGCGCCGCCATGCGCATCTCCATCCGCATGGCTTCGTCAAAGTCGAGGCTAGCGCCGCGGGTGAGTTGCTCAAAGGTAACCTTCAGAGAAGTGGGGCTTTTGCTGCGCAGGATGCTGGCCTGTTTCTTCGCCCAGTCGCTGCTGTCGTCTTGGTCCAGCTCCGTAAGGATAGAGCGCATATCCGCGCCGTCGAAATGGCTGTTGATATCCTCCATTTGCCCAGCAAGCGGCGCCGGGCCTGCATCACCGGCGTGGGCCGCGAGTATGGCATCGATGGCCTCTGTAGAGGTCGCTTCAGTGCAAATCTGGTCGATGGCAGCGGCTTGCTTGCCCGATGGCATATAATGCGTCGCCACGCCTGCAAACACGCTATCGGCTGCTTTGAGGCGCGCGCCAGTGAGCCCCAGATACATGCCGAGCTGGCCAGGCATACGCGGCAGGAAGTAGCTGCCGCCCACATCAGGAAAGAGGCCGATGCCCGTCTCCGGCATCGCAAAGAGCGTCCGGTCGCCCGCAATGCGGTGGCTGCCATGAACAGAAATCCCAACGCCGCCGCCCATGACAATGCCGTCAATGAAGGCAAGATAAGGCTTGGGGAAATGGTAGACGGCAGCATCACAAAGATACTCTCTGCGATAAAATTCAGCCGCAGCGACCGGGTCTTCTTTGCCGGTGTCATGCAGCCAGCGGATATCGCCGCCGGCGCAAAAGCCTTTTTCACCGGCCCCTTCGACAAGGACGGCCATGACGCTGTCGTCTGTCGCCCAGGCGTTCAGCTGAGCGCGCAGCAAGACCGTCATATCGAGGGTGAGCGCATTGAGCGCTTTAGGCCGGTTGAGCAAGACATGGCCGATAGCGCCGCGCTGGCTGAAAATGATGTCTTGCTCGCTCATACCGATCCTCCGTTCGCCCTGAGCTTGTCGAAGGGCATTGGTTGGTTAAAGGGCTTCGACAAGCTCAGCCCGAACGGGCGGGTCTAAGTTAGCAGCGCCCGCGAAATCACGACGCGCATAATCTGGTTCGTGCCTTCCAGGATTTGATGCACACGCAAGTCGCGCCAGAAGCGTTCCACGGCATAATCCATGAGATAGCCATAGCCGCCATGCAGCTGCAGCGCGTCATTGACGACTTTGGAGCCGATGTCGGTGCTATAGCGCTTTGCCATGGCAGAGAATTTTGTTTTATCCGGCGCGTTGTCAGACACTTTCTGCGCCGCCTTATATAGGAGAGCCCGCGCCGCCTCCAACTCGGTTGCCATATCGGCGAGCATGAATTGAACGGCTTGGAAATCACTGATGGATTTGCCGAATTGGCTGCGCTCTTTGGTATAGGTGACCGCATCATCCAGGCAGCGCTGGGCCCCGCCAAGCGAGCATGCCCCAATGTTGAGCCGCCCACCATCAAGCCCCGCCATGGCAATCTTAAAGCCCTGCCCTTCGTGACCGACCAGATTGCTGGCAGGCACACGCACATTGTCGAAATTGACCTGGGCCGTCGGCTGGGAATGCCAGCCGAGCTTATGCTCTTGCGCACCGAAGGAGACGCCCTCCATATCCTTTTCAACGACGAAGCAGGAGATGCCTTTGGGGCTGTCATCACCGGTGCGGGCCATGACGACATAAATCTCATTCTCTCCGCCGCCGGAGATGAAGGCCTTGGACCCGTTCAGGACATAGTGATTTCCATCGAGCACCGCTTTGGTTTTAAGCGCCGCTGCATCAGAGCCAGAACCAGGCTCGGTGAGACAATAACTGGCGATGTGTTCCATGGTATTGAGCTTGGGCAGATAAGCTTCCTTGAGGTCCTTATCGCCAAAGCAATCAATCATCCACGCGCCCATATTGTGGATAGAAATAAAAGCCGATGTCGATGGGCAACCATAGGCCATCGCTTCCATATAAGCGCTGCTTCCACGCGGCCAAGGCCAATGCCGCCGCTTTCCTCCGATACATAAATGGAGCCAAAGCCTAGCTCCGCCGCCTTTTCAATCGTATCGCGGGGGAAGATGTGGTCCTTATCCCACGCCGCCGCATGCGGTGTGATTTCATCGGCGGTAAAACGCTCGGCCATATCGACAATGGCGCGCTGGTCTTCTGATAAGTTAAAATCCATAGCTCACTCGAGAAAAAATATGCGCCCTCAATAAGCCAGCGCGGGGCAGACTCAAACACCCCACTTTG
>CAKZYD010000324.1 GCA_937884085.1 uncultured Sphingomonadales bacterium
AAAACGCAGCATGCGCGGCGTCTCCCCAAAAAGCACGCCGCGCCCAGACTTATTGATCGCACTAATGGCCTAGCGGCTGAGATCAGGATCAAGAGTAGTGCGACCCTGACGGCGCTCATCGAAGGCACGCTGCGTTTCGGAGCGCGTATCGCGGTCTGGTGTTTGATCATGCCGCATGTCACGGCCCAGATCGCGCCGTAGCTCATTGGTGCGGTGATGCGCGCTGCGGGCAAGCTCAGCGACGCGCAAAAGGTCGTTTGCCCCGAAGCTTTGGCTATCTTGCATCTGGCCTTAGCCGTTTGAAAAAATCGACATTGTAATAGATCACACGCTCGCGCCCACTTATGGCCGCCGCCGCGTAGTCAACATCGGCACGGGTGCGGATTGTAAAGTTCTGCTCCAGCCCACTGATCGCCACAATGCGCTCGACCGCGCGGACAACGTCGCCCCGGGACGTAAACTGCTGCAGCGCACTCGCAGCCTCGCTCTGTGACGGCGGGGACATCGGGTGGGCAAAGGCAGACGCGCTTTCAATAAGTGTGGCGCTGAGGGCCAAGGCGAGCAGCGCTTTATGCCTACTGGCCTTGACTGCCCTTTGGTTTGGGAATGATCTCTGAGTTGTCATCGTGACCTTCGATAGGCAAAGACTTCCTTCTTTGCCCCTAACAGGTCCGCGTGATCAGTATGGGAGTTAAGCCCCACGCATATAGTAGATTATTGGCAAATAATTGGCGACAGTTATTGAAATGAACACCTTCGTCCAACGGGTAGGATATGCCCAAGAGTTGAGCTCTGGTCGCGATCATCGCCGCTGGTGAACGCGGTCAACTGGTGGTGGACATTGATCAGCAGGCCACTTGCCTCACCAGTCGTTAAAGATCAACGCAGCGAAAGCCAACTGGGAGCCCAACCTGTGAATTCGAAAATCTCGCTGCGCGCGCTCGCAGCACAAATTCTGCCGCCTGCGCATCATCTTAACGTGGGCAATGCGGCAAAAACAACAGCCTTTCGTGTCGGACGAAGCGAGATTTCTTCAGTCAATGAGCATCACGCGGACTCTACTGTCGTTCAGTATGGCCGCGCCAATGGCAGCTTTTGTTAACGGGATGAGACTATTTCTTCCGTCTTTGCGGGTCGCTCAGCGTGATCCCATCTGTGATCACTGCCATTGCCTCATCCACGCGAAGCTGTTCCGTTGGAGCGGTCTATGCGGAAAACACGTGGCTGGTGAACATCCGTTTCTTTCCGGCTTTGAACTTGCCCCATTGCGCCGAAGTGGTATCGTCGGAGTTCAAAGCTGCCCGCAAAGCGCCAGGCACATCGACGTGATCCTGGTCACACACTATGAACGGCGTTTCGACCTCATCGCCGACTTCCAAACCGGTGCTGGCCTTGATGTCAGTTGAGACAACGCCGTGTACATGAGGCATGGAAGAGATTTCACTGTTGCTCGGCAAAGCTCTACCGCCCCTCAGCGGAAACCCGCTGTGGGCTGCTCGGCAGCGTCGAGCGGTTGCACTCGGCTCTAAAGCTGTGCAATCTATGCGTGTAGTGTAGTACGGGCACAACCTAAGTAGTCATGTCTATCGCAACGTCTAACCAGACCCGATTTAGTCTTTTGGTCCTTCCTGGCGATGGCGTCGGCCCGGAGGTCTGCGCCTCGGCTCTTGAGGTTTTGGACGTCATTACACGAGGTACTGGCCTGTCCTTCGATATCGAGACACGTTCTGTGGGCATGGCAAGCTATCAACGGACCGGTGTATAAGTCGAACC
>CAKZYD010000325.1 GCA_937884085.1 uncultured Sphingomonadales bacterium
CCTTCCTGCCGCACAAACAAATGGACCAAACCATGCGCATGAATTTAATAGGTCCTGACCCTAACTTTGGCTATCTCTCTCAGAGGCTTCCTGTTCCTTCTTTGCATCTGCTTCGTCGAGCTTTTTTAAGCTCCGCAATTGCCAGACTGCGAAGAGAATTGGCAAGCTGAAAAAGACCCCGAACTCTAAGAGAAACGCAACGGATGGGCCGTCCATATCAGGCAGCCTCCATGGGCGAAGCCGGGTTGTGGCGCCAGACGGTGGTGCTGAGCACCGTCGCGACCGTGACCCAAAGGAGATAAGGGAGCAAGATCAATCCAGCCAGCGCATCGATTTGGTAGAAGACAGCGATTTGGGCCGCGATGGACAACCATAGAAGCGCTGAATTCGCTGAGGCCGCGCCAAGCCGCTTTAAGCCGAAAAAGACCGCTGACCAGGATGCGTTCAAGACCAGCGCAGCGCCATAGATGGCCATTGCCAAGAGCCCGATGCCGTCCAGACCGGCCAGCTTCCAAACAACCCAGCCTGAGAACGCATTGATGCCGTAGAGCACCATCCACACTATTGGGAACGCCCAATCCGGTGGCTGCCAGGATGGTTTGTTAAGACGTCTAAACCAGTCGTCGGGCTTGAAAATCGCACCGCTGAGCGCGGCGGCGAAATTAAGCCCTGCGAAAACCAAAAGGCTCCAAATCATAAGTCACACACCAATTTCAGTGCCCGGCTCGCACCAGGCGGAGGTGACGCGCCTAGGCTGATCGAAACCCAACCTGTGACTGGGTGTCTTGCCTGTCAGGCTCCCGCACCCCGCCCGGGGACCCTATCGAGCGCTGTCGATGGTGTTGCATATGGAGCAAATCCATAAAGCGTTCAATGCCACCCACAGCCGCAGGTTTGTGATCCGCAGCGCAGGCCACCAAGAACGCCGTCTCGGCAAGCGGCGGTGCTTCATCACATGCTGGCGAATAGAGCGCTCCGGCAAACGCCTGCAGCAACAAGGCCAGTTTGCGCTCTTTGGTCGTGTAGGCCCGGCTTGAAACGGAATTAAAGCCATTGGCTTGAACGCTGGCGCCGATATCGGAATAAACCAATCCGGCCGCGCGAATGCTGGGCCGACAGGCCAAAGGCAGGTCGGCAACGCCTGTTAACGCCCGGCTATAAAGGCGCTCCGCCTCGCGCAGCAGCCTTTGCGTCACCCTGCCAAGTGCTGGCGAAAACACTGGATTGGCAAGAAAAGTGTCGGCATCCACACCTTCCTCAGCCAGCCAGGTTCGAGGCAGGTACAGCCTGCCAGCGGCTGCATCTTCGCCAACATCGCGGGCAATATTGGTCAGCTGCATGGCAACGCCAAGGTCTGCGGCGCGCGCCAGCGTGCGTGAAGATCGGCGCCGCATCACCAAGGTCATCATCACACCGACAGTGGCTGCGACCCGGGCGGAATAATCCAGGACATCGCTATAGGTCTCATAGCGCTTGCCCAGCAAATCCCATTCAAAGCCGTCAATCATCGCCAGCCAGATGTCTTGGGGAATATCATAGCGCGCCACGACGTCAGCAAGCGCCCGGTCAGCGACATGCGGGAAAGGCTGGCCGCCATAGGCAGCTTCAAGCCGCATCCGAAGTTGATCCAGCGTATGTTGTGTGGCGCCTGCAGCATCGACCAAGTCATCAGCGACCCGGCAGAACGAGTATAAGGCTAAGGCCGCGCTACGGACTTTCTTAGGCAAAATCAAAGAGGCAAAGTAAAACGACTTCGATCCCTCCCGAATGATGTCGCGACATGCCTTTACATCCGCCTTGGACAAGGGCTGCAGTCTAACTGTAGACCCCCGCTTTGATTTAGACATTTTGGGCAGCCCAGCTGTCAGCATGGGGTATGACATGGTCTAAGACTTTGGCCGACGTCACGACGCTTGGAACGCCTGCGCCCGGATGGGTGCTGGCCCCGACCAAATAAAAATTCTCAAGCTCTTCGCTTAAATTATGTGGCCGAAACCAAGCGCTTTGCAGCATCCGCGGCTCAGGACCGAAAGCAGCGCCAAAGGGGGCATTTAGGCGGCTTTTAAAATCAAGCGGCGTCATAATCTTCGACGTGACAATGCTCTCTGAAAGCCCTGGCAAGACAGTGTCTTCCAGCCGCTGCTGAATTTTCTGGCGATAGGGATCGGCCTCAGTCTCCCAATCGATATCGCCTGTGAGCTGGGGCACTGGCGAGAGGACATAAAATGCATCGCATCCGTCCGGTGCCAAAGAGGGATCTGTTGCCGTCGGACGATGCAGGTAAAGGCTCATATCGTCAGCTAGACGTTTGTGCTTAAAAATATCCTCTAGATGCGTTTTATAGCGCGGACCGAAGAGAATGGAGTGGTGATCCACATCCTCATAGCGTTTGTTTGTTCCGAAGTACAAAACAACCAAGCTCATGGAGTGCATAACGTTGGAGAGCTTGCGTTTCGTCCAGCGACGTGGCTTGCGGCCCGGTAGCAACGTGTCATATGCCCAAAGGGCATCGGCATTGCTGACAACAATGTTTGAGCGGATTTCTTCACCGCCCGCCAATTGGACACCAACGGCTTTATCGTCCTCGACCAAAAGCTGCTCCACGTCAGCATTCAGCCTGATCATCCCGCCTTGGCTTTCGATGAGGTTCACCATGGCCTGCACCAACGCGCCGATGCCGCCTTTAACATAGTGCACACCGAACGTCCGCTCGAGGTGCAAAATCAGGTTATACATGCACGTGACGCTAAACGGATTGCCGCCAATGAAGAGCGAATAAAAGCTCAAGGCCATGCGCAATCGTTCGTCTTTAATGTGCCGCGCGACATGCGAATAAACCGACCGATCAGCCCGGTAGAGGGCCATTTTGGGCAGCGTGCGCAGCATGGTAAACAGGTTATGAAATGGGATATCCGCCAACTCACAAAAGCCGTATTCATAGAGCTTTTTGCAATCTTCCAGCAGCGCGTCATAGCCCTTAACGTCCGATGGACTGAAGCGCCCAATTTCGGCCTTCATAGCGTCATGATCAGAGCTGCAGCTGAAGACATCGCCATTATCAAAGCGGATACGGTAAAACGGCTCCATGGGGATTAGCTTGACATCATCAGCAAGGCTTCGCCCACAGAGCGACCATAATTCTTCAAAGCAGAAGGGCGCTGTGATGATGGTCGGGCCTGCATCAAAGGCAAAGCCATCTTGGCGGAAAACGCTGCCACGACCGCCTGCCTGCTCAAGCCGCTCAACAACAGTGACCTGATAGCCCTTCGCGCCAAGGCGAATCGCAGCTGCCAAACCGCCGAAGCCCGCGCCAATCACGACGGCATGCGGGCGCTCTCCCGGTCCATATTCGGTAACTGGCGGAAATCGCATATGTGTCGTCATAACTTGACAGTAAACAGTGTTAAGTTGATTTGATCAAGCGTTTTGACGGGAGGAGGATTTTTGTTTTCTGCGCGAAAACGCGGATAGCGTCAGACACCTCAGCTGGCATTTCTTCATGCACCAAATGCCCGCAGGTTTCGAATTCAATGAACGCGCCGTGCTTTAAATAGGTAGCTATTTTTCTAGCACCGCTGGGCCGAACTGTCTTGTCCCGCCCGCCTATAATTTGCAGCACGGGCAGGTCCAATGATCGCAGCAATCCTTCAATGGGAGCGAGGTCCCAATTGGCCATCATTGCCAATGTGCCTTCCACATGCGCACTTGAGGTAAGTGCGCGCTGATAAAGAGAAATTTGCTCTTCCGTCAGGTCTGAACCGGTGGAGTTGATCAGGTTCAAAACCCGTCTTCTGCTTGCCGCACTATTGGCGAAGATCCGAGGGACAAACGGGTAGAGGAACAGCATCTTGGCCAATGCGGGAAAGATGTACTCCGCCGGCCCAGGAAACGGAAAGAAGGAGCCATTGATCACGATCAGCGCCGTTGGAGACAGCAGGCCTTCAGCAACCATGGTGACGGCCACAGCGCCGCCCGCCGAATGCCCGACGATCAAGTCTGGCACCAGGGCTTCTTTTTCTAGTAGCGCGGCTACGCCCTCACTCACGCCCTCCCGAGTCGGGCGGCTTGACCCAAGCATGGTCGTAAAACCATGGCCCGGCAGATCTATGGCGGTGACGGCAAAGTCATTGGCCAGAACAGGCATAACATCGGCATAGGAATGGGTAGTCGCGCCAGCCCCGTGGAGGAGCAGGACGCGTGGCTTGCTCGGATTACCCATCTCTTGGAGGTGCCAACGCGTGCCATCAACGCTCACAAACCGACTGACCGATGCGTTGGGCCAACTGGGCGCCTCTCTCTCCCACTCCATGGTCTTTCCCCGTTACGGCATCCTTTGCGCTATTGGGCCGCCTGCACAGCCTTCGATAGCATTTGGGCGTTGGCAAAAGGCATTGGCAAATAAGTGGCAGCCATCAAGCCAGCCAGCTGTTTTGCCTGCGGCTTTGGTTGACGCGCGATATCAATGATGAGGGCTGGAAGCCCCGCCCCGCCTATCTTTTTCGCCATAGATGTTGCATCTTCAGCTGCCTGTTTACGGCCGCCTGCACCATCCAAACCGACATTTGCACTGCCATCCGTCATAAAAATCAAGGCTGGGTCGCGCCCCCGCCCGCGCTCTTCTTGAGCCAATGCAAGTGCAGCCCGCATACCACTCGCAAGCGGGGTACCGCCGCCGCCCGGCAGCGATGCAAGCGAGCGTTTGGCCCGGACCAAAGCACGCGTGGGCGGCAAAAGGACTTGTGCATCGCGTCCACGAAAACAAATCAGCGATACATAGTCTCTGCGCGCATAGCTTTCGGCCAATAAGATCTCCACCGCGCCTTTCGCCTCCCCAAGCCGATTGAGCGCAGTAGAGCCGGAGGCATCGACAATAAAAATGGTCGATGTCTCCGTGCGCTCTTGATACCGCCTAATATGAATATCGGACTTGCGGACCTTCACTTGCGCAGTGTTGCCTCGCGCACTTTGACGCGATTTTTGAAAGGGCGCCGCAGCCCGCAATGTGGCGATTAAATCGAGCCGCTTACCCGCGCTCAAGACGCCCTTCCTACTGGTTAGAGGCCGGCCGCGTTGACGCCCCAAAGTCTTTGCGCCGCGCCGCCCCGTTGGCGCGCGCATGGATTGCCGCTGAGAAACTGCTTCCAAATACGCCAGCAAGTTCGGTGGCAAGAGAGCCTCCGTGCTATCGCATTCCATATCATCAGGAAGCTGGGTGTCTTGTGAGGGATTTGGCGGCGGGTCTTCGGTATCAGGCTCGGGCGGCGGCGGGTTCTCCTGATTTTCCGCCTCTTCTGGTGGCGGCGGCGGCATTTGTTTTGCCCGATGGACCAAACAAAGCCGAACAGCCGCCGCAACATGCTGCTCGGTGAACTCGTCGTCGTTCGAAAGTGCGCAAATGGCTTTGGCGAGCTGTATCAACTGGAAGGCGGGACGCATTGACAAAAGACCGAAGGACGCAGCGAGCGCACAGAGTTGGCTGCGCATATCATCACTGATGGATACATCCACCTTGCCGGTCTTCGCTGGCTGCATCGGCTGCCGGGCTGTGCGCAGACTCACGGCGCGCAAGTCCACGTGCAGCATAATTCGATCCGCTAAAACCGAGCTGACAGGCTCGTCGTCGTCGCCAGCTTCGTCAAAGCAGAGAAACGCGAAACAAGCGTCTTCCAGCTTGCTCATACCGTCACGTTCTAGCCGCACATTGCCGCTATCCATGGCAGCCGCAATCAGTGACACGGTTGTTGCCTCTGCTAAATGGGCCATGGGCAAAAATAATAGATTTTGATGCGCCTCGGTGAGCACGCCGCGCATTTCAACGGCTTTGCCCGCAGCCAGCGTTAGCCCCAAATCAAGACCGCCCAGCAAGCGCTCTGCTGTTATGTTGACGGGCACCTGATGCGTATGGGTCTCCGGAGGCAAAAGGCTCTTCAAATACGCCAGCCAGAGGTCGCGGACCGGACCAGCATAGCCTTTGAGGCGCAGAGTGGCTTTGCCGTAGGCCCCAGAGTGAATGAAATGTGCGAAGACTTGCGCGGCTAGACAGGCGTCCCCCCAAAGAGCAGCTTCTAGGTCCTGTGATAACGCCTGTTGCTGCGCCATCACGCCGCCCCTACGCAACGCTGCGGGTTACAAAGATATCTTCCAGCACCTTTTCAACCCGCACAACGGCGCGGGCATCATCCAAGGGGTCGCGGCGCAATCTATGGCCAAGCGCCATCGGCGCCACGGCGCGGACATGATGAGGATGAATTTTCGCATCGCCAGCAAATGCAGCCTCCGCGCGAGCCGCTTTGATAAGGGTCAGTTCACCGCGCAAACCGTCCGTTCCAAGCGCAATGCAGATTTGGGCAATCAAGGCTAAGATGTCATCATCAGGCGCAATGCTCGCAAGGCGCTCTTTTGCAGCCAAGATCTTTGTTCTCAGCTTAGACGTTTGCCGCTGCCATTTCTTATTGAAGGCCGCTGGATCAGCTTCAAAGGCTTCACGGCGCTTGATCACTTCAACGCGCTGCGCAATATCGCGCGGCGTCTCCACATCAACGGACAAGCCAAATCTGTCTAGCAATTGCGGCCTCAATTCGCCTTCTTCTGGGTTGCCACTGCCCACAAGTACAAATTTGGCGGGGTGCCGAAGGCTTAACCCTTCTCGCTCAACGATGTTCCATCCTGAGGCCGCCACATCAAGCAGGACGTCGACCAAATGGTCCTCTAAGAGATTAATCTCGTCAATATAGAGATAGCCGCGGTTGGCCTTGGCGAGAAGGCCTGGCTCAAAGGACTTTTCTCCGTCGATGAGCGCTTTTTCTATATCCAGGGAGCCAAGAACACGGTCTTCCGTCGCGCCGAGCGGAAGGTCGACGACAGGAACCGGGACCTTGATAGGCTTGGCTTTTTTCTGCGCAGGTGTAGGGGCACACTCCTTGCTGAGCTCATCAAGAGCGGATGGGTCAGAGTTATAGGGACAGCCGGGAACAACTTGAATATCCGGTAAAACAGCGGCAAGAGCGCGAACAGCTGTCGTCTTGCCTGTCCCGCGATCCCCGAGTGCCAAAACACCGCCCAGCGATGGGTCAACAACAGACAGCACCAGCGCCTTCTTCAGCGCGTCCTGACCCACTATGGCGACAAAGGGAAAGGACTTGGATCGAACTGGCATGACCGCTTTCTTTCTCTCTCGGCGGGCGTGTCTTTAAACCTGTCAACTTTCATTGACAGCGTCAAAGACAATATGTCAATTTTAATTGTCAGATACAATGACAAAAGAAGCAGACAGCCGTGACCACCGATGTTGTATCGCGCCCAGTAATTCAGGGGCTTCAAGAGCCGGCTGCGCGCAAACTTTGCACCGATTGTGGCATCTCGCGCACGAGCGATCCCAGCCGATGCGGCCGCGCCTGCCAATTCATAAGACCGGATTATCCCAGCCTTGAAGCAAGCGTGCATGGCCGCTCGCGTAGTCCTGTTATAAACGAAGATGAGCTCTATTTCGGGCCGTTTAAACGCATTGTACGCGCCTCGCTGAAAGAGCCGCGGGCAGGCGCCCAATGGACAGGCATCACCACACGCCTGTGCGAACGGTTGCTGGAGACCGGCGCGGTGGACGCCGTGCTGGCGGTGAAGCCAGATCCGGATGATCGCTGGAAGCCAGTGCCAACACTGATCACACGGGCGCAAGATATGGCGCAGTGCCGCGGCATGCGGATGGGCTACGCGCCTTTGCTCGCGCTTTTGGAGCCAGCAATCGCGGCGGGACATAAGCGGATAGGCATCGTGGGCATTCCCTGCCAAGTCTATGCGCTGCGCGCCCTGGAAAAGGAACTCGGCCTCGAGCGGCTTTTTGTCATTGGCACACCCTGCTCGGACAACACGACAACCGAGAGTTTTCATGCATTTTTGCAGCTCCTTTCAAAGCAGCCAGAAACCATCACCTATCTTGAGTTTCGCGCTGATTATCATGTGGAACTGCGCTTTGAAGACGGGCGCAAAAAAGAGATACCGTTTTTAAAACTCCCCATCTCCAAGCTGCCTACGGATTTCTTTCCGCTGAGCTGCAGGACCTGTGTGGACTATACCAATGCTCTAGCGGATATCACTGTGGGATATATGGGCGGTGAAGGCGAACAATGGCTCATCATCCGCAATGAGCGCGG
>CAKZYD010000326.1 GCA_937884085.1 uncultured Sphingomonadales bacterium
GTTGGATAAGGAAATCCCATTCCGCATTATACTTGCTGCCAGCGCCGAAGTTCGAAATGGCGTCGGAGCTGATCATGTGGACAAGCATCTTCTTATAGCGGCCAGGCGACACACTTTCGTCTTCTAGCAAACGACCAACGAATTCGATGGCCCGTAGCTCTCTGAGCAGGCTACCGTTAAACGTTATCTCATTGATCCGATTGAGAATATCGCGGCTCGTCCGGGGTACTTCATCGCGATACACCGGGTTGATTTGCACGATCAGGATATCGTTGGAGCCACATTCATAAGAAAACGGCCACAGCGCCGGGTTGCCCATATAGCCACCATCCCAATAAGCGCCATCGCCAATCTCCACCGCCTGGAACAGTAGCGGCAAACACGCCGACGCAAGCACGGCATCGGTTTCCAGCTCTTGGTTGCGAAACACTTTTACCCGGCCAGAGCGAACGTCTGTTGCTGAGACAAACAAGTCAGGCGCCCCCGGCTTCTTTAGGCAGTCCCAGCTTATCCGATCGTCTAGCAGATCGCGCAGGGGGTTCAAGCCTAACGGATTGAAATCATAAGGAGAGAGCAACCGCGACAGAAGGTCAAAGCCCAGAAAACCAGGAGAGGATTCCAGGCTATAATCGCCAATCAAGCGCGCAAACGGGTTGCGTTTGAAGATACTAAAGCGGGCAAGTCTGCTAACCTCTTTCCAAAAGTCATGCAGATCTTGACGGCCTTGATCAGGGCCGCCGGCTTGCATACCCGCAGCAACAACAACGGCATTGACTGCGCCAGCACTGGTGCCACTAATCGCCTCTATCTCCAACCGGTCGCATTCTAGCAGCCGATCCAAAACGCCCCAGGTATAGGCGCCATGAGCGCCGCCTCCTTGCAGAGCGAGGTTAATCGGCGGGCGAGTGTTGCGGCGTTTTCTGGTCATAGTGCGGACGTAACGCAAAGTGATGCCCGATCAAGGCCAGATATGGCTTCAAAAGGAAGCTGACCTAACTTCTTTTGAAACAGATCTCTCTAGGCATGGGCATGGCGAACACAGGCAAGCAATCTTGGCGGCTCAATGACGCGCTCATTGTGCTCTATTTTTGCATATCGCTCGGGCTTAACAATGGCTTCATTCTAGGTGGCTTAACGGCCTTCGATCAGGGATTTTTAGAGCGCCTGGATATCACGGTGGCGCAGCTGAAATTGCGCGACAGCATCACGCTGGCCACCGTGGGTGTGTTTGCCTTCGTCACTGGTATCTTGGTCGACAAACTGGGTGCATTGAGGGTGCTCATCCTTGGCCACGCATTGCTCAGTGCGTCTTTCCTTATTCTCAGTTACGCTCAATCGATTGAAACAATCTATGCAGCGCAGGCCCTGCTTGGCATCTGCCAACTGTGTTCTGGGTATCTTGTCTGCGTGATTGCGGTCAGTCGGCTGTTATCCACCGGCGTTGGTCTGGCCATCGGCTTTATGATGGCTTCGACCAGCCTGGCAAATGGCTTGCTGCCAGGCATCAATACCACGCTCATCGAAGCAGTCGGCGCCCAAGCCACGTTGCAATTGACGGCGTTGTGCGGCCTCCTTCTGATCCTTGGCGCGGTCCTGGTCATGGGGCGCAAGATCAAAGTGCGCCAGGATCACAGCGATGCCGCCCTACAGGGTGGGCCCACCTTGGGCGAGGCCGTGCGGCGTGCTGATTTCTGGGCTGTGATCATTCTCGCCTGCACCAGCTTTTTCGTCTTCTTAGGGCTCGTCACCAATCTACCACTTTATGCCGCCGCGCCGCCACTCAACGACATTGGCCTATCCAGTCGCTTCTTTGTTGCGCTGTTTGTGGTCTCGCTTATTGCCCAAAGTGTCGCTGGCTGGGTTGCAGACCGCTATTCTTTGCGCCCTATTCACATGGCCGGATTATTGATCATGCTGGCGGCATCCATAGGACTTGCGCTCAGTCAGACCGGCGATAGCGCTTTTGTGTGGCTGCTTGCCATGGGGCTGGGCTGGGGCTTTAACTATGTCTTCGTGCAAATCAGTATCCCAGCGCGCTTTGGCGGCGCGCATTTGGGTAAGATTTTTGGCATTATCGTGGTGGCGGAAGCGCTCGCCGGGGCTGCCGGCCCTGTCATCTTTGGGCGAAGCCTGGATCTCAATGGCAACTACCAATCCATCCTCATGATCAGTGCGGGACTGCTCGCCATGAGCACGGCAGCAGCAGCGCTGCTCCACCGCCCTATACAGCCTTCTTTAGCACCAGCCGTATAAGAGAATGGCGGTGAAAATGGCGACCCCGGCAGGATTCGAACCTGCGACCCACGGCTTAGAAGGCCGTTGCTCTATCCAGCTGAGCTACGGGGCCACGCGCGCCTTATGCCCCAAATCAATTCCGTTTTAAAAGGAATCAAATGCATTGCTTGAGGTTTTTATCTCTGTCGCATTTGCAGACGGCGAACCATTACCCACATCCGCTGGACATGCTTTAACGAAAATTATCTGCGTAGGATTTTGGCTTGATGGTGCGCTCTTTTGGGTGAGACACACGATACTCAAGTCCTTCGCGCTTGGCATAGCTTATGGCATCTTCCTGGCTATCAAAAGTCAGTCGAACCTGGCTCAAAGTATCCCCTGATCCGGCCCAGCCCATCACGGGGTCTTTCTCTTTTTTACCGCCGGGCTCATATTCCAAAATCCAAATCTTGGTCTTCTTGCGCCCGGATGTCATGGCCGACTTTGTCGGCCGGTAAATGCGCGCGATGGGTGTCATGACGCGAGCCCTCATTCTTACAGTATTTGTGTGGCATTGAAGCGACACACGCCATTTCAGGCATTCACCATGCCAGTACAGTATTTCATGTGAGGAAGTTAGCCTAAAATATTCAAAATATTAACAGAAATATCATTGTAGACCCTTGTTGAATGCGATAGCGTTTCAGCAACGTGAGCGAGTATAAGGGTATCGGGATCATGACCATTCAGCCATTTACTTTGTCATGGGCCTATTCGAAAAGAGGCGCGGACGCTGCGATGGATGAGGCTGGCCTAACCGCCCTTGTTCCCACTGGCCCAGCTTTTGTGAAGCAGCTCAAAGCATCGCTAAAATCAAACAGCGTCTACAGCCGCGGAGCGATGCTGTCGTCCTTATCCCTATTGGCAGCATGCGGCGGTAGTGGCAGCGACCCAGCGCCGGCGCCCACGCCAGCACCAACCCCGACGCCCACCCCGACGCCAACGAATAGCCCGCCACAGGTCGACATGAATACGACCATCAACACAAACGAGGATACCGATGTCTCATTGATGGTTAGTACGCCGACGGATGCCGACGGCGATGCATTAGTGGTGACGGATTTCACCTTGCCGATGAATGGCGCCATCATTCTAAATGGGGCGGTAGTGACTGACCCGATGGCGGTATCGCTTTCGAATATCCCGGACTTAGAATATCGCCCAAACCCAGATTTCAACGGCGACGACACAATTAGCTACACCGTGTCTGACGGCACCGATACTGCTAGCCAAACGATTTCGATCACTGTTGATCCGGTCAATGACGCGCCTGTTTTGGAGGCAGATAAAACCATCAATGTCGATGAAGATGCGGCCTCGGCATCACTGGAGATTACAACAGCGCCCTCAGACGTAGACGGCGACGCCCTTCAAGCCGCCACCATCGTTGCCCTCCCCGCAGCATCGGAAGGCATCATTCGCAATGGTGCTGGCGGCGCAGCGCATACGGGTGCGGATACCATCCCGCTGGTTCAGTTGGACGAACTCCAGTTTGTTCCTGCCGCTGATTTCGATGGCACAACGACATTTGAATATAGCGTATCCGACGGAACGGATGCGACGAGCCAAACGATCACAATCCAGATGACCCCGGTCAATGATGCGCCAGATGCCGACGCGGATAAGTCACTGTCAACAGATGCGGGAACAAGTCAGGATTTGAACATCTCCGCGCCGGTTGACCCTGACACTGGCGAGACATTTACGATCACTGTTTTGGACTTACCAACGACTGGTGAAATTCAAGATGGAAGCGGCAATGCCATTACCCTCGCTGACCCAGTCATAACTTTGGCAACGCTGCAAAGTTTGCAATTCGTTGCAGATTCTGGCGACGATATCGGCAGCGCAGGTGCATTCCGCTATTCTGTCGAAGACTCCGGCGGCCTTACCGATAGCCAGACCATTACTC
>CAKZYD010000327.1 GCA_937884085.1 uncultured Sphingomonadales bacterium
GAAAAGTCCGAAAATCAGGGCGCCTGCGGCGAAGAACAGGGTCAGCGGGTCAGTCAGCACCACTCTCAGCACGATCTTTCCCTCTTCATCGGCGGCGCTTGCCAAACGCGATTTGCTATGGCCTATTGTGCAACGCAATATAACAGCCAAAGTGGCACTCAGAGGAAACACATGACGTATCGCGTATTGGCCGCAATGACAGCGGCAGTCTTAAGCCTATCAGCATGTTCAGATCAAGGCGGGGAGGCGAGTGCGCCTGTGGACGAAAATGCGGTGCGTGTCGGCGTGCTGCAATCCCTGACCGGGACCATGGCCATCAGCGAGATTACCGTCAAAAATGCTGAAATCCTTGCCATTGATGAAATCAATGCTGCTGGCGGCGTGCTCGGGAAAAATGTGGAAGCGGTGGTTGAGGATGGCGCTTCGGAGCCCTCATTGTTTGCCCAGAAAGCCTCCAAGCTTATTGAAGATAGCGGCGTGGTCACCGTCTTCGGCGGCTGGACCTCTGCCAGCCGTAAAGCGATGTTGCCGGTCTTCGAGCGCACCGGCAATCTGCTGTGGTATCCGGTGCAGTTTGAGGGCAATGAATGCTCGCCCAACATCATGTATTCCGGCGCCCAGCCCAACCAGCAAATCCTGCCTGCCCTCGATTGGGCCGAAGCAAAAGGCTATAAGAGCTACTTTCTGATTGGCTCGGATTATGTCTTCCCGCGTACGGCCAACCTTATCTTGAAAAAACACATTGAAGACCGCGGCCTCGCCACCGCAGGGGAGGCTTATGTGCCGCTGGGCGGAACAGATTTTTCCGGCGTTCTCGCCAAAGTGCAATCGGCAGGTCCAGACATTATTTTCAACACGTTGAATGGCGACAGTAACGTGGCTTTCTTCAAGCAGCGCAAAGCGGCGGGCATGGACGCGCCTGTCATGTCCTTTTCTATTGGTGAACAGGAAGCCCAAGCCATGGGTGTTGAGCTTGTCGAAGGCAGCTACGCCACTTGGAACTATTTCCAAAGCTTAGCCAGCGATGCCAACAAAGCCTTTGTGAGTGCCTATCAATCCAAGTTCGGTCAGGACGCCGCCATCACTGACCCTATGGTGCATGGCTATTTGAATGTCTACGCTTGGAAGGCGGCTGTTGAAGCGGCAAATAGTTTTGACCCGAGCGCCGTGCGTGCAGCAGCGGTCTCACTCGGGACCATTGACACCCCCATGGGCCCCGTGTCCTTCGCGCCCAATCAAAGCCTGGTGCAGACCGCCTATGTCGGCAGACTTGATGGTGATGGCCAATTCGATATCATCGCTGATTCGGGGGGCGATATTGCGCCTGAGCCCTATGATCCCTTGGCCTTTCCTGGACGCACCTGCACGCCGGGCTGAGGCGGTATGGATAGCGCCCTTTTTCTAAACCAGGTCTTTAACGGCTTTTCTGTTGCCTCGCTCTACTTGCTAGCCGCGCTGGGCCTGTCGCTCAGCTTTGGTCTCATGCGCGTCATCAATATGGCGCATGGCGAAATGCTGATGCTGGGCGGTTATCTAGCGTTCCTGACGCTCAGCATTATTCCGGGCTTTGTTGGCCTTCTGCTTGCCATTGTGGTCGCCTTTATCGGTGCGGCGCTGGTGGGCAGTGTGATTCAATCGGCCCTCATTCGGCGGCTAACCAGCAGGCCGCTGGATACGTTATTGGCGACCTGGGGCGTTAGCCTCATCCTGCAACAAGCTGCCCGAGACATCTTCGGGCCCATTGGCGTGGAAGTACAGGCGCCTGCCTGGCTCAATGCCTCCATTCAAATCCGCGATGGCGCGCTGGCAGGGCTGACCATTCCTTCAGCGCGGCTATTTATTCTGCTGGTTATGGCGCTGGTTCTGGGCGGCCTGGCGTTGCTCCTTACCAAGACGCGCATCGGCCTTATGGTGCGGGCTTCCAATCAAGATCGGATGATGGCGGCTGCCACTGGGATTGATGTCAAGCGCGTGGATTTGGCCGTCTTCTGCCTTGGCTCGGGTATTGCGGGTCTGGCAGGGGTGGTGCTGGCGCTACTTGGACCCGTTACGCCAAGTGTTGGGCAGAGTTACATCGTGCCCGCCTTCCTGGTGGTCGTGATGGGCGGCCTAGGCAGCATTTTGGGCACGACGCTATCAGCGCTCATTCTCGGTCTGATTGCAGCCCTTTCTCAAATCTTTGTGGATGTAAGCATTGCCCAAGTCTTGCTCCTAGTCTTTGTCATTTTCTTCATCCAAGTGCGGCCCCAAGGGGTTATCGCTCCCACATCCCGCGCGCTTGATTTCTAATGTTCAAAGCTTTGCTTTTCCCCGGTATCATTCTGCTTCTAGCCGCGTTTGCGGCGGTCTTTCTGTCGTCTTATGACCTCAATCTGCTGGCCCGCTTTCTGTCATTTGGCCTGCTTGCCATGGGTGTTGTGGTGATTTGGGGCCATTGCGGCATTTTAAGCTTAGGGCAGGGGGTGTTTTTCGGCCTCGGCGGCTACGTGATGGCCATGCATATGAAGCTGGCGAGCCTGCCAGACGGCCAAATTCCCGATTTCATGATGTGGTCTGGCCGGGAAACGCTGCCGTGGTGGTGGGCGCCTTTTGAAAGCGGCGCTGTGGCCATCCTTGCGCTTGTTGCGCTGCCCGCTATCGTCGCTGCGCTTTTCGCCTTTGCGGTGTTCTACAGGCGGGTCGGCGGCGTTTATTTCGCCCTCATTACGCAGGCATTGGCGCTTGCCTTTGCCACGTTGCTTATTAGCCGCCAAGACAGCACAGGCGGCTTTAACGGCCTGACCAATTTTTCGACCCTGCTCGGCCTTAACCTCAATGGACCCGGCATGGCTGAAGGGCTCTATTGGGTTACGCTGGTTGTTGTTGCCCTGGCATGGCTTGGCCTCGGCGCGCTTCTGAAATCCCGCTTCGGCATCCTACTGCGCGCAACACGGGACGGAGAGAACCGGGTGCGTTTTCTGGGCTATAATCCCGTCCCCTTGAAGGTTGCCGCCTATGCCATTGCCGCAGCTTTAGCGGGGCTTTCAGGCGCGCTCTTTACCATTCATGCAGGGAATATCTCGCCCGCCATGGTCGGCGTTGTCCCCTCCATTGAGATGGTCATCTGGGTCGCCGTCGGTGGCCGCTTCAGTCTGAGCGGTGCCTTGGCAGGCGCTCTGATTATCAACTTTGCCCGCGACCGGATTTCCAGCGCTGTACCAGAGCTCTGGCTCTATTTGGTCGGTGCACTCTTTATTCTTGTTGTGACGCTGCTACCGCGCGGCCTTGCAGGGCTTGTGCCGCAGCAAAAGGCGTCATCATGACCGCGCCACTCCTGAGCGTTGAAGATGTCGTTGTTGCCTATGGTGATTTCCGCGCGCTTGATGGCTTCTCCATGACCTTGGAGCAGGGCGAAACCCGCGTCGTCATCGGCCCCAATGGCGCCGGTAAATCCACCCTATGCGATGCCATCATCGGCCGCGTGCGGCCAAGCGGCGGCCGGGTCTCTTTCCAAGGCGAGGACATTACGCGGTTGCCTGAGGAAGCCATCGTCGGCCGCGGCATTTGCCGCAAATTTCAGACGCCAGGTGTGCTTCCAAGCCTGACGGTCGAAGACAATC
>CAKZYD010000328.1 GCA_937884085.1 uncultured Sphingomonadales bacterium
CGCGCCCTTCAAACTCCTTTTGCAAGTCCACCAAGAGTACAGCCAAGTTGGAGATAGCAGGCATCCGAGCGGCAATATCCTCCAAGGACAAAGGGTGTTGCGCTGCAAAGAGGATGGCCTCTAGCATCCGACGGTGTTCCATCGCATCAATATCTGGGGAGGCTGTGCTATCAACCGCTTCAGCGGGCATGCCGTCTGCTGTCATGCATCCGTCTCCGCATTGGCCTTGAGATAGAGCGCGCCAAACGGAGTTGATTGCTGCAGCTTCGCTTTACCCTGCCGAGCGAGCTCAAGACTTGCAGCGAAGGTACTTGCCAGATGGCTTGAACGGGGGGTGGCGTCATCGTCCCACTCCGGCAGGAACTGCTCCAGCGCCGTCCATTCTATTGCACTGCCCAGCAATCCCGATAGGCGAACAAACGCATCTTCAAGCCGAAGAACCGGCGGGCGTTCAACCACCAAGGGACCGGCTTGGTCGCGGCTGCGACAGTCGGCATAGCCGCGCAGCAGGTCATAGAGGCTTGCATGGTAGCTGGTGTTCTTCACGCGCCTTAAGCCCTCCGGCATACCGCGCCGAAGAACATCACGGCCAAGCTGGTCTCTTGCAACCAGTTGCAGGCCTGCATTGCGCATGGCTTCCAGACGCTGGAGCTGCAATTGCAAGCGCAAGCTAAGCTCTTCGGCGCTTGGCTCCTCATCATCATCTTCCTGCGGCAGCAGAAGACGCGTTTTCAAATACGTCAACCAGGCAGCCATGACCATGTATTCAGCCGCGAGCTCAAGGCGCATTTCACTCGCGGATTTGATGAAGGTAAGATATTGCTCAACCAAGTCCAAAATGGAAAGCTCGCGCAAATCTACCTTCTGCGCCCGGGCAAGCGTCAGCAAGACGTCAATTGGGCCTTCGAACCCATCCAAATCCAGATGCAGGACAGGCTCATCTGTGTCGGCTGACCGTAGCGGGACGACATTTGGTTCAGTCATGGGATGACCCTACGCTGCTGCTGCACTGGGCGCAATCACGCACTGAAATCAAGGAGAAAAGAGGCAAAGAACAAGGTGGGTTTTAAGATCAGGGTGCCGAAGGGATCAAACTTTATACCAGTCTCGGCAAGCAGCCTCGGCAGCAGGAAAAAGACCCCCAGCACCACAAAAATCCCCAGCGTCTCCAGCCGGTTCAATATGGGCGTCGCAGACTTCGGCAGAAACGCCGCGATGACCCGGCCACCATCAAGTGGTGGCACAGGTAAGAGGTTAAAAACACCGAGCAAGATATTGAAGAATATGGATATCTCCAGCATCTTTTCTACAGGCACGGCCACAGAAGAGGGCAATTGCTTTGCGAAAAGCAGGATCAAGGCAGACGCCAGTGCCAATACGAAATTCATTGCTGGTCCGGCGATCGCCACTTTCGCCATATCCCAGCGCGGATGGCGCAGACGATTGATCTGCACGGGAACAGGCTTGGCATAGCCAAAGATCAATCCACCGGGCAGCAGGGATAATAAAGCCGGTAGCAATACGGTGCCAAAGGGATCGATATGCGCGATGGGGTTGAGCGTCATGCGGCCGAGCCTTTTTGCGGTATCATCCCCGTAGCGATACGCTGCAAAGCCGTGAGCCGCTTCATGAAAGGTAATCGCAAGCAGGAGCGGCGGCGCCCAGATAACAATATTTGCCAAAATATCGATTATGCTAATCCTTCAAGCAAAGATGACCTTGCCGCGAACAAAGCATCCATATCCACGCTCTGGGGCGCCTTAAGCGCAGGGTGCATTGCCTTTTCAAGGCGCTGTTTTGAGGTGTCCGAAATGGGGCTCAGAGCTTTGGCGATCGCTTCCATTTCAGCCATATCACCATTGCAGTGCAGCGCGATATCACAGCCGGCCTGAATGGCTTTTAAAGCGCGCGCGCCCATCTCTCCGCCTAGCGCTTTCATAGATAAGTCATCACTCATCAGCAGCCCATCAAAGCCCATATGGCCTCGGATGATTGTATCAATGATATGCGCCGAATGGGTTGCACAGTCCATCTCATCCAACGCCGTATAGAGGATGTGGGCGGTCATCGCCATTGGCGCGTTGGAAAGCATCTTGAACGGAACAAAATCTGTTTCCATCAGCTCTGCTTTTGACGCCTTCACAACCGGCAATTCCAAATGGCTGTCCGCCTTTGCCCGGCCATGGCCCGGTATGTGCTTGATCACGGGTACAACGCCGCTGTCCGTTAAGCCCGCTATCACCGCGTCACCCAACGCAGCAACAACCTCCGGGTCAGCGGAAAAAGCGCGGTCCCCGATAATGTTGTGCGTCTCTGGGAACAAAAGGTCGAGGACCGGCAAACAATCGACAGAAATCCCTAAGTCAGCGAGCTCCGCCCCGATGAGCTGGCCATGCAGTTTTGCTCCTTCAAGGGCGGCGGCTGGATCGCGCTCATAGAGCAAACCCAATGGCCGCGCCGGCGGATGCGCGTGCACCAGGGGCGGCTTAAGGCGGCGGACACGGCCCCCTTCTTGATCAATCAAAATAGCTGGAGTTGGTCCAGGCGCATAGGCAGACAGGTCCGCACACAGCGCTTTGACTTGCTCTACGGTAGAGATATTGCGCGCAAAGAGAATAAAGCCTGCGGGTTTGACGTCCTTAAAGAAGCCGCGCTCCTGATCCGATAGAGTCAGGCCTTCTAGGCCGAAGAAAACAGGAATGGTCAAGCCGGGCCTAGCGCTCAACGACAAAACAGCCTTTACCGGCGGATTTTAAGGCCGTGCAGCGTTGGTCTGCAGCCGCGCGGCTCGGCAAAGCCGCGGCCCGCAAGCGAAACAGCGTTTTCCCAGCTGCGTTGGTAACGCTTTCCACGTCTGGTCCTAAACCGGCAAGCGATCCAGGATACTGCTTGGAATACTGGCTCCATCCATTCAGCGCGCTTTCCCGCGTTGAAAAAGCGCCAAGTTGCAAGAGGAAGTTACCGGCCGCTGCAACTTGTGCCGGCTTGGACGGGCTGGCCTCAGCGACGGTTGGCGTCGTAGGCGCCGCATCTGCAGGCTTTTTCAGCTGCGGTTTGCTTGGCGCCGGCGTTACAAGCGGCTCACTCACGTCTGCCTTGGGCGGCGAGGTGGTTTCAACAGGGCGCGCGAAGCCAACGACCGGCTCATCGCCGCCGCCAAGCGAGACAGAGACACCGCCCTCTTCTCTCACGGCATCCGAAAGGCGCTCAGCGCCAACCACCGGCTCTTCAGAGCGATCGGCAAAGCGGGGCTCTCCTGCATAGTCAGATTCGCCCGAAACTGTGTTGGACCGATCAGCGACTTCCGGCGGAACCTTATAAGGGCCAGCGGGCGCGGCAATCAGCGTTGGCGTTCCACCGGGCCCACCCGCCGCGCCGCCTGTTCCGGCAATGCGGTTATAAAAAACCGCAAGTAAAGCAATGAAAACCAATAAAAACACAGTGCCAATGATGGCGAGCGACTTGAACGACAGCGTTCCGCGATCAGGATCAGGCGCCGGTTCGAGCCATGGCAAGCCGCCATCTTCCTCGTCCATCGCCGCACCGCCGCCACGGCTAATTTGCCTGCGTATCGTCTCGTTGGTCATGTCAGCGCATTTCCTCCACTGGCGTTACGCCCAACACTGTTAATCCTGCTGCCAAAACAAGCCTAACAGTCTCCAATAGGGCTATCCGCGCTATCGTTAAGCTTTTATTCTCATCAAGAATGAAGCGCAACGACGGGTTATCGTTTCCGCGGTTCCAGTGGCTGTGTAATTGCGCCGCAAGCGTTTGGAGATAAAACGCGATGCGATGCGGTTCATGGGCACTGGCGGCAGCGCGCACTTGCCGTGGCCATTCCGCCAACAGCATGAGGAGTTCTAGTTCGTTCGGATCATTCAGCAGCGATAGGTCAGCCTCCCCTAGCTCAAAAGACCCCACAGCCTCCTCTGCCCGCCGTTTGGCAGAGCAAATCCGCGCATGGGCATATTGCACATAAAATACAGGATTGTCTTTCGATTGCTCAGTCACCTTGGCAAAATCAAAATCAAGCTGAGCATCGTTTTTGCGCGTGAGCATCATGAAGCGCACAACGTCCTTGCCCACTTCTTCAACCACCTCTGCCAAAGTCACGAAACTGCCAGAGCGCTTTGACATCTTAACAGGCTCGCCAGCACGGAACAAACGCACCATTTGGCAAACCTTCACGTCTAAATCAGCCTCGCCGCCGGAAATGGCTTTCGTCGCTGCCTGCATACGCTTGATATAGCCACTGTGATCGGCGCCCCAGACGTCAATCATGTCCCGATAGCCACGCTCGAACTTGTTGAGATGATAGGCTATATCCGCGGCAAAATAGGTATAGCTGCCGTCTGATTTCTTCAGCGGCCGGTCTACATCATCGCCAAAATCCGTGGCCCGAAACAGGGTTTGCGGGCGTGGCTCCCAATCCTCCGGCTTCTTCCCCTTTGGTGGCTCAAGAACGCCTTCATAGAGATGCCCCTTGTCCGACAAAGCCTCAAGCGCCGCATCAATGCCGCCATTTTCATGCAATGTGCGTTCTGAGAAGAAGCATTCCTGCTCAATGCCCAATTGCGCCAGATCATCACGGACCATCTGCATCATGGCGCCGGACGCTTTGCGTTTGAAGAAGTCGAGCCACTCCGTTTCTGGCTGGTCGCGAAATTGATCGCCGTGTTTTTCAGCTAAGCTTTGACCAACCGGGATGAGGTAATCGCCGGGATAAAGCCCCTCTGGGATGTCGCCAATCTCCTCCCCCAGCGCCTCACGATAGCGCAGATGGGTTGACCGAGCGAGCGTATCAATCTGCGAGCCCGCATC
>CAKZYD010000329.1 GCA_937884085.1 uncultured Sphingomonadales bacterium
CTTCGCTGCGTTTCTCTCGCCATTGGCCCGTTTTAGTGGAGTTTGCCGGCTTGAGAGCGTTGTTTAGCGCCAGGAGCAACTCCTTCTTACTTTTATTAACTTTTCTAGTCTGCATATGAAGAGACTTGCTTTGTCCGTTTCGGTTATTCGATAGGTGAGTTAACACATATTGTTATGAGATTTGAAGAGAGTGGGTGTCAGAGCCCCCTCACCTTTTCGCGCTGCGAGGATAGATCATCTTGCCCCCGAAAACCACGCAGCGCTTCGGGCGTTGATTTGAGCCAAAAGTCTGACGCGGCCAGCTCCTGGGAGAAGTCGTTTAGCTCAGTGCGATGAGCGATCTTCCAAACGCCGCCACGCCGCTCATAACGGTCAACATAGCGTCCAAGCACCACAAAATCCTTTTCTTCGCCATCTTCCTCAACGCGATGAAATGCTTGGAAATAAACTTCTCCAAACGCGACGTCTCCTTCTACGTCAATATTGGCCTGGCCAAGCATATGGTGGTTAAAAGCATGGGGGCTCAGGGCACCCATCGCAAACTCAACGAACCCAAGCGCATCCCCTTTAAAAAAACCGCGATCGTCAGTTGCATCCTCATGATAGACAGACAGCAGCAAATCACGATCGAGGCGATCCAGTCCACGCATATATGTGGCCGAAAGCTCGAAAATCTCTCGCTTATCGGCTGCTAAAGTAAAACGGTCGAAATCTTGACGTGACAATGTCACTATATCGTCGGCAACGGACATCGCTCAGACCCCCTTATTAAAGTATAATGGCCCTTAGCCTAGCAGCCGATAATAACTAAAACAAATCTTTTGGATAGTTATAGACATATGTATTCTAAAACAGTCTATGCTATCTAAATAGATATCGATTGTTCAGCAGCGAGACAGCGTGTGGCGCAAATGATTCATAGCGCAAAGCCACGAATTGTGATTTACGGAGTTGGCCTCTTCGGGACAATGACAGCGCAGCTTGTGCGTGCGCGTGGTTGGCCGATTGTCGCCGCCTATAATCGCGCTGGCGATAAGGTCGGCAAAGATCTGGGCGTCCTCGCCGGAGAAGAACCCTGGGGCATATGTGTTGAAGACAGCGACCAAGCCAACTTCTCAGGTTTGGAAGCAGATGTTGCCATCATGGCAACAACGGACCGCCTGGCGCAAAACATGACTGGCTACGCGCGCATGCTCGGCGCTGGCTTGAATGTCATATGTCACGGTTCGGAAGCCTATTTTGCGCGCGGCATTGACATGTCTCTACATGACGAGATTGATGCCATGGCTAAGGCAAACGGCGTCAGCTTTCTTGGGACAGGCGTTTGGGATTATAGCCGTATCTGGTCTGGCATATTGGTGGCCGGGCCGTGCCAAAATATCGAAAGACTATTTCATAAGAGCATCACCAACATTGGCGAAAGCAAATATACGGACGTGGTGGGCATTGGCTTTACCCAGGAAAAATTTGCAGAGACCATAGGCAAAGTCCCAGGGCCTATTGGCGGCATTTACAAGACCATTCCACAGCATGTGCTCTATGGCTTGGGTTACACAATCAAAGACGTAACCGAAAAGCGTGAGCCGGTGCTCTATGAGCATCCAGTCTGGTGCGCTGCTTTAGACAAGAACATTGAGCCAGGCATCTCCGCCGGCACACGTATCGTCGTTAATGTGACGACAGACGAAGGCGTCACTGCCTCTGCGCATATCGAGCTTCGCGTCTTTGAAGCTGGGGAGGAGGACAACATGCTATGGCAGGTCATAGGCAACCCCAGCAGCGATCTTAGAACCGTCAGACGCGACAGTGGGACTGCTTCAGCAGCCTGTATGGTGAACCGCGTGCGCGACATTATTGCTGCACCGCCGGGTATCAACCTGGTGTGCGAGCTTGGTCCGATTAAAACAACGGCCTTGGAGCCAACGCCGTGAAGACTGTTAAACGCACTGTCTGTGACCCAAATTGCCACGCAAATCCGAAATGCGGCATCTCTGCCACCATTGAGGATGGCCGCATCACGGCGATCGGCGCCGCCAAATACCCAAAACCTGGCCTTGAAAAGCGTATTTGCATGATGGGCTCATCCCGGCTGGACTATCAATATCATCCAGACCGGCTCAAAACCCCGCTTAAGCGGGGCGGCCCACGCGGGAGCGGCCAGTGGGAGGCGATTGGTTGGGACGAAGCCGTTCAACTGTTCGTTAAAAATCAACAGGCCGCAATCGATAAATACGGCAGCCGTTCGGTCATGTTTTCCAGCTACACTGGCGCTTTTGCTTTGCTTACGCGCGGTGCAGCGTCCCGCTATGCGGCGCTCACTGGCGGCACTGTTGGGCTCCCCAGCGGCATCGATTATGGCGTACCTACGGGCCTACAATATATGTTCGGCGTTCCCGCCTACACTTATTTCGCGCCAGGCAGCCACCAGTTCGCAGACATGGCAAACTCAAAGGTCTCTATTCTGTGGGGTATCAACCCCGTCGTTACGCGGAGCGTAGACCACCTCCCCATCAAAGCTGCCCGGAAAAGCGGCACCAGATTGATTTGCATTGACCCTGTTTATAGCGAAAGCGCACGGCTTTGTGATGAGCATATTTCGCTGCGCCCCGGGACGGATGGGGCCTTGGCGCTCGCGCTAGCCCATTATCTGATCGACAATGGGCTGATTGATGAGGACTTTCTCAGAAACCACACAGACATGCCGTTTCTGCTAGACGGCTATGAGGACAAAAAAGTCTGGTGCAGCACCCAAGGCAAAGCCGTCCCATTGGATAAAGCGCAAACGCCTGCGCTCACGGGATCAGACAAACACATCACCGTTTTCGATGCCTTTAGAGACATGGTCAGCGCCTATACACTTCCTATAGCTGCGGAAATTACCGGCATATGCGCAGACGTCATTGAACAACTGGCCAACACTTATGCCGCCGCCAAGCCTGCTTCAATTCGACTAGGCTATGGTATCGACCGTTGGTTTTATTCCGATTGCACGGCGCGCGCCATTGCTGCACTTGCCTGCCTGTCAGGTAATATCGGCATTCCAGGGGGCGGCGTTAGCCTTTCCAACAGCCCGCCCTCTGTCCCAGTGCGAGGCAGTGCTTTTTACGCACCTGAAGGTCATTCACCGGGCGGCGCGTTGACGATGATGGATGCTGATAAAGCTGTGCGCACGGGCAAGCCTTACCCCATCAAGATGGAATGCATCAGTTTGGGCAATCCGTTTAACCAGCTCAAACCCGGCCGCACTGATATTTTAACCGACTATATTCCCAATCTAGATTATCTGGTCGTGATTGATCACTTCATGACAGACACGGCAAAACAGGCCGATCTCGTGCTGCCGGCGTGCACGATTTTCGAGCGCACTGACATCGTGGTTGATTCCATTCTTCAATTGCAGCAGCGCATGGTCGAACCGGTTGGTGAAGCCAAGTCAGATTTTGAGATTTTCGCCCTGCTCGCCGAAGCGATGGGCCATGGCGAGTGGTTCAGCGGCACACCGGAAGACTACATCGCAAAAATGCTAGATATAGATGATCCAAAAATGGCGGATGTGACAATCGAGCGGCTGCTGGACGAAGAAGTCATCGACGTCCACAAGCGCAAGGAGCCATGGTACGGATTCGCCGACCGTAAATTTCCCACAGGCAGCGGGCGGGTTGAATTCTACAAACCTGGTCAAGCGCCTTATGGATCAGAGTTACCAGTGTATCGCGAGCCGATTGAAGCCTCGCCGAAGAACCCACTTTTTAAGAAGTACCCACTGGTGCTCTTATCGGCGCACAGCCGCTATCGAATTCACTCCACCTTTGCCAATATGCCGTCAATTTTGGCGCGGGAGCCTGAGCCGATCATGCGGATTAGCCCTCAGGATGCGGACAAGCGCGCCCTTGCGGATGGTGCGATTGCCAAAGTCCAAAATGACCGCGGCACACTAAAAATTAAGTGCAAAGTTGATGAAGCGATCCGCCCTGGCGCAATCCTGATTTCAGAAGGGCACTGGACGGAGCAGTTCATTGAGGGCGACCCGTATATACTCACGCACGATCAGTATAGCGAGACGGCACAAAACTACGCGCATTACGATGTGCTTGTGGAGGTCAGCGCAGCCTAAAGCGCTTCCAGGCGAAGTGTGTGCGGTTCACCGTCTGGAAACCCGGCAAAACAAAGACTTAAAGCGTCACGCCGATTCCAAAAAGAG
>CAKZYD010000330.1 GCA_937884085.1 uncultured Sphingomonadales bacterium
GATGTCTTCCCGGCCCTCCCCTTCGGCAAAGTCTCCGGCGGAAAAGAGATCAATGCCCGTTACTTTTAGCTTTGTGGAGGTAACCGAGCCCGTATAGGCGGAGGCTTCATCGCCGCTGAGCTGATCTGCCACCACATTGGCCATTTCATAAAGCGGTGCCACGAGGCCATAGCATTGACCGCGGTGCTCCACACACTCTCCGACCGAGAGAATATCTGGGTCGGAGGTGACCATATTATCGTTCACCAAGACGCCGCGGCCCGTCTCGAGGCCCGCGTCATCGGCAAGGTGCATGTTGGGCTTGATGCCCACTGCCATCACTACGATATCGGCTGGTATTATACGGCCATCGTCGAGTTGAACCGACTGCACGCTGTCGACCCCCAGAATGGCTTTCGTATTGGCGCGGGTGATGATGTTGATACCGCGCTGGGTAATCGCCTTTTCCAGTAGATAGCCAGCCGCTTCATCAAGCTGCCGCTCCATCAGCGTGGGCATGAGGTGGAGAACGGTCACCTCCATGCCTTGCATTTTAAGCCCATAGGCCGCTTCAAGGCCCAGCAAGCCACCGCCAATAACAACGGCGCGGCTGCCCGGCTTTTTCGCCGCCTTTATCATGTTCTCCACGTCATCCAGGTCCCGATAAGCCAGCACGCCATCAAGGTCATGGCCGGGAACGGGGATGATGAAGGGATAGGAACCGGTGGCTATCAGCAGCTTGTCATAGTCCGCAACTGTGCCGTCAGCACCGGTGACAGTCTTGGCATTGCGGTCAATCTCGGTGACTTTACAATTTTTGATGAGATTGACTTTATTGATCTCATACCAAGCGTCATCGTGGATCAGAATATCCTCATAGGCCTTTTCACCTGACAACACTGGCGAGAGCATGATGCGGTCATAATTAACGCGCGGCTCAGCATTAAAAATCGTGATGTCATAGGCGCCAGGTTCTGCCTCGATGAGCCGCTCAATCGCGCGGCCCGCAGCCATCCCGTTGCCAACGACGACAAGCTTTTTTGTCATGGGGGCTTTCTCCTCTAACCCACTAAGCTGCTTGCTTTTTTTCAGGAGACGGCGCCTCCTCTGTAGCGGCTTCTTTTGCCTCTTTCTTTGAGTGCGCGCCGTGCTCATATTCCTCAAGGAAATCAAGGACTTCTTGCCGATAGGCGTAATAGTCTGGATGCTCTAACAGCGCGGCGCGGCTGCGCGGACGCTCGATATCTACATCCACCACTTTCCCGATTCGCGCGCGCGGGCCGTTGGTCATCATGACCACGCGGTCGGCCAGCAAAATGGCTTCATCGACATCGTGGGTGACGCAGATGGCCGTGACCTGGGTGCGCGTCCAAACCTCCATCAGAACATCTTGCAGCTCCCAGCGGGTCAAGCTGTCTAGCATGCCGAAGGGCTCATCCAGCAGAAGAAGTTTGGGCGACAGGGCAAAGGCGCGGGCGATGCCAACCCGTTGCTTCATGCCGTTGGACAATTCGCTGGCCAGCTTGTGCTGTGCGTCGGCAAGGCCCACTTTGCTGAGATAATAGCTCACTACATCGCGCTGCTCAGCGCGGCTGGCATGGGGATAGACCCGGCTGACACCGAGCGCCACGTTTTCAAAGGCCGTAAGCCACGGCATCAGGGACGGTGATTGGAACACCACAGCCCGTTCGGGACCAGCTCCCGTGACCTGCTTATTGTCTAAGAAGATGCCACCGCCAGAGATTTCATTCAGGCCCGCCGCCATGGACAGGACGGTGGATTTACCGCAGCCTGAATGGCCAATCAGGGTGATGAATTCACCCTTTGGCATTTTAAAATCAAAGCCATCGACCACGCAGAGCGGGCCCTTGGGCGTGGGGTAAATCTTCGTCGTTTCTGAAAAATCCAGATACCGCTTCAGGTCAGGGCCAGCCGCAGCATCCCGCACGGCTTTTGGCAGCTCGTCCAAGCTATGACGCGGCTCAACATTGGGCAATTCAACGATATTTTCTTCGCCCACCTGCCGGTGCGCGCCCACATCCATCAAATAGTTGGTAATGTCCTTGCGCAGGGATTTGAACGTGGCGTCGTGGTTCATCTCCGTGCGGTCGCGCGGACGAGGAATATTCACCTTGAATTCCGGGCCTAACGTAGCCCCTGGCCCGGGCTTCAGCGGAATAATGCGATCTGCGAGCAAAAGCGCTTCGTCCACGTCATTTGTTATCAGGACGACGGTCTTTTTCTCTTCTCCCCAAATGCGCTCGATTTCATCTTGCAGCTTGGCCCGGGTAAGGGCGTCCAGCGCAGACAAGGGTTCATCGAGCAGCAAAATTTCTGGTGATATGGCGAGCGCTCTCGCCACGGCAACCCGCTGGCGCATGCCGCCGGATAGCTCGGCGGGGCGCCGGTCAGCCGCGTGGCTGAGGCCGACCATATCAATATAGTGACGCGTGCGGGCGGCTTTCTCGGCCTTGGACGCTTTTTTAAAGACCGAATCCACAGCTAAGCGAATGTTGCCGAACACGGTGAGCCACGGCATCAGCGAGTAGGATTGGAAGACAATCCCCCGGTCCGGGCCAGCGCCTTTGACATGCTCGCCTTTTAAAAGGATATCGCCTTCATCGGCTTCAATCAGCCCAGCAATGAGGGAAATGAGCGTGGTTTTGCCGGAACCGGAAAAGCCCAGTATGGCAACGAATTCCCCTTCTTCGATCTCTAGGTTGATATCTTTGAGGACATCTGTGCCTGGATAGCTTTTGGTCAGGTTTTTCAGCTCTAGGATTGCCATGCGGATACTCCTAGCGCTGGCTTGAGAAGCTAAAGGCGGCTTGCAGCGTCAGCATGATGCGGTCGAGCAAGAAGCCGATGAGGCCGATGGTGAAGACGGCAACCATGATGCGAGCCAGAGATTCTGAAGAACCGTTTTGGAATTCATCCCAGACGAACTTTCCAAGGCCAGGGTTCTGCGCGAGCATCTCCGCTGCAATCAGCACCATCCAGCCCACACCCAGCGATAGACGCAGACCCGTAAAGATGAGCGGCAGCGCGGACGGCAGGACGAGCTTGATGAGGGAATTGAACCAATTGAGCTGCAAAACGCGGCCGACATTCATCAAATCCTTGTCAATGGAGGAGACGCCCAGGGCGGTGTTGATAAGCGTCGGCCACAGCGAACACAGCGTCACTGTTAGCGCGGAGTTGATGAAGGATTTTTCAAAGAACGGGTCGTCAGAGACATAAAGCGCGCTCACCACCATGGTCACAATCGGTAGCCAAGCCAGCGGCGAGACAGGCTTGAAGATCTGAATAAGCGGATTGAAGGCCGCGTTCACCGTTGGTGATAGGCCGCACGCCACACCCAGCGGAATGGCGATCAGCGAGGCTATGAGAAAGCCCATAAAAACCGTCTGCAAGGACGTGACAATCTGATCAAGATAGGTGGGCTTGCCAGTGTAGGGGCGGATTTTAATCTCAGCGTTTGGATTACGCTCTAATTTCTTAGCGTTGCGCTTTTCTTGTCGCTCATAAAAGGCGGTTTCTTTTCCGCGCTCGGCTTTATGGTCCTCCCACAGGACCCCTGTTTGCTCCCAAACCTGTGCCGGGCCAGGAATGGCGCCCAAGCTGGTCTCGACTGTAGGCGCAAGGCGCCCCCAGGCGACGAGAAAGATAAAGATGGCGAGCAAGGGCACCCCTGCTAAACGCCATAAGTCTCTCATTTGCCCTTGGATGGAGTCGCCAGCGGCCATCTTGAGGATGGGCACCAGCCAACTCAGACCAATCACGTCAAGTGTGCTTGCCACTTTGTTGATCCCAGCGTGCAACTTAGCTTGCCGGGCCTCCTTTTCCGCGCGGGCCGCATCGCCTTCTGAGGCGGGCCCGGCGTCATTGGCGGTTTGTGCAATCGTGTTCATGTGTCAAGCACTCCTGAGATGGACGCCCTAGCGGGCGCCGTTGACCACTTCCGCGCCTTCAACTTCCTCTTTGCCCTTCAGGCCAATGGGGAATTGGGCGAGATATTCGTTCGGCTTGCGGCCATCGAAGGTAATGCCGTCGATGAACTCCGTTTGCGGTGGGCGGAACCCATCGGTGTCAAAGGGGAAGTCTTCGGGCTTGGCTTTGCCTTCTGCGATGAGCAGCTTGGCGGCCTTCAGGTATGTTTCTGGCTTATAGACCTTTTTAGCCATCTCCATGTACCAGCCGTCAGGCTTGCCGTCCGGGATTTGGCCCCAGCGGCGCATTTGGCTGAGATACCAAACCGCATCTGAATAGTAAGGATAGTTAGCGTAGTAGCGAAAGAAGACGTTGAAGTCCGGCACGGACCGCTTGTCGCCCTTCTCATACTCAAAGGTGCCCGTCATGGAGTTGGCGATCACCTTGGCATCCGCGCCTACATATTCCGAGCGGGCCAGAATTTCGACGGCCTCTTGGCGGTTTGCGTTGTTGTTCTCATCGAGCCACATGGCAGCCCGAATAAGCGCTTTGACGACAGCGAGGTGCGTGTTGGGGTTTTCATCTGCCCAGGCCTTGGAGACACCAAAGACTTTTTCCGGATTGTTTTTCCAGATTTCATAATCGGTGATAACTGGAACCCCGATGCCTTTAAAGACCGCTTGCTGGTTCCAAGGCTCGCCCACGCAATAGCCGTAAATGGTACCCGCTTCCATAGTTGCCGGCATTTGCGGCGGCGGCGTCACAGACAGCAGCGCGTCGGCTTGGATTTGGCCAGTGATGTCGCTGCGGGAATAATAGCCCGGGTGGATACCGCCAGCTGCGAGCCAATAGCGTAGCTCGTAATTGTGGGTCGAGACTGGGAAGACCATGCCCATTTTGAACGGCTTGCCGTCCGCCTGGTACTTCTCGACGACAGGCTTTAGGTAGTCAGCTTTGATAGGATGAACTGGTTTTCCGTCCTCACCCTTGGGCACATACTTTTTCATCTGCTCCCAGACCGAATTGGAAACGGTGATGCCGTTGCCATTCAAATCCATGGAGAAGGCGGTGATGATGTGCGACTGGGTTCCAAAGCCGATGGTAGCGCCCAGAGGCTGACCAGCAAGCATATGCGCGCCGTCCAATTCGCCGTCGATGACGCGATCAAGCAAAACCTTCCAGTTCGCTTGCGGCTCTAGGGTGACGTAGAGGCCTTCATCTTCGAAATACTGTTTCTCATAGGCAATGGCGAGCGGCGCCATGTCCGTAAGCTTGATGAAGCCGAAGGTCAGCTCATCTTTCTCAACGTCCAGATATTCCGTTTCCGCGTGGGCAGAGACAGCTAGGACGCAGCTCATAGCAGCGGCACATAGGCCAGCCATGACGGTACGCAATGGTGAATGTGGTGTCATTAAAGTAATTCCCCTTGACCCGTTTCAATCCAAGTTGCCCCGAATTGAACTCAAACAAAAAAACCGCAGCTGAAGTCCTCATGTCTTTGCTCATGAGGGTCAGACTGCGGTGTCGGTGATTGAGCCCCCCGTTGGGCTCGCGAATTCGGATTTAAAATGTGCCTAAAAAATCGGCACGCCGTTCCCATGACCAAATATTGAACAATCCAGGGTGCAGTGCAATATAAAAAATTACCCGCAGCCGATGCTTTGGCCTAAAGCGTTGGAAAGGAAGCTAAATATCCTTGCAAGTCATCTGGGTCGAAGGGACGCTCATCAAAGAAGTTGTCGGGGCCCAAGACCAGTGGGCGCCCTTTGGCCCCTGCGGGAGTCGGGTCAAAGAGCGCGCCTTCGACCTTTTCGCTGGCGCCGGGAAGGATAGGCGGCGGCGTCAAGCCTGAGAGCGCATTGCGATAGATATCCGGCCTGAAGCAGCTGCGCGCAATGTCTTCGCCGACCTTTGAGTAGTCCGCCTGCCCCCAGCGGACCATTTGCGAATAAAGCCACAAGGCTTGAGAGCGCCAAGGGAAATTGGCAGCCTGCCTATGGAAAATAAGGAAATTCTCCACATGACGCTGCGCTTCATCAGGGCCAAAGGCCAAGTCCCCGCTGAGGGCGCGCAAGATGATGAGCGCTGGCACATCAAGATAATGCGGCTGGGTTAACAGCTGCGCCAATTCCGCATGATTGGCTGACTCATCACACCACTGGGCGGCCTTATAGAGCGCCTTCAGCAATGCATTTAACGTCTTGGGATGCGCGTCCGCCCAAGCCGCTGTCGTGCCAAGCACTTTTTCGGGGCCTTGCCGCCAAAACGCTGATTTTGGGACCACGATATGCGCAAGCCCCATGTCGACCGCTAGGCTGTTCCAGGGCTCACCTACGCAGAAACCGTCAATCTGGCCAGCGCGCATACTCTCCGCAATGAGCGAGGGCGGTATGACGACAATGCGGACATCCCGGTCCGGGTCTATCCCCGCAGCAGCCAGCCAATAGCGCAACTCATAATTGTGGCAACTAAAGGGATAAACCATCGCAAAGGTCAGCGGCGCTTCATATGCATCGATAACCTTTTTGAGCGCTGCGCCAGAGTGCGCCGGTTCGCTCAAATCTCCATCAGCCGCATCGCCCATCGCGGTGTAGACGTCGCTTGAAACGGTTATCGCATTGCCATTGAGGTTCATGACAAACGGCGCAATCGTGTCAACCTGCACTTGGCCAATGCCGAGGCTCGCCGAGACCGGCATACCCGCCAACATATGCGCCGCATCAAAATGGCCAAGGTTGAGCTTATCGCGGATGGTCGCCCAATTGCGCTCTTTATGTAGAGCGAGAGACAATCCTTCCGCGCTGGCAAAGCCTTTTTCATGCGCGGCAACTAAGATCGAGCAATCCACAAGCGGGATAAACCCTAGACTAAGCTCCGTTTTTTCTAAATTTCCACCACTCATAGTCCCTCCCCACCAAGCAACTCCGCAGCTGTGATAATGGATTGCGCGATATCCACCATCTTCTTTTTGTGGTTCATGGCCGTGCTGCGCATCAACTTATAGGCCTCTTCTTCGCCAAGGCCTTTTTGCGCCATCAAGATGCCCTTTGCCCGATCAATGATTTTCCGATCAGCAAGCTCCGTCCGAACGCTTTCAAGCTCGTCTGACAGCCGCGCAAAGGCATTAAACCGGCTGATTGTCATGTCGAGAATGGGTTTGACGCGCTCTTTTTTGAGCCCGTCCACAATATAGGCAGAGACACTGGCATCAACCGCCGCTTGGATCATGGAGGCATCGGATTGATCCACAAACATGGCAACCGGGCGGCGCACAGAGCGGGACACCTGGAACATTTGCTCCAAGGTATCCCGGCTCGGGTTTTCCAAATCGATCAAAATCACGTCTGGGTCGATAACCGACAACCGCCGCAAGAGGCCGGTCATATCATCGATCAAAGTGACGTTTTGATACCCCGCATCGCGCAGCCCAGCTTCCAAGATGGCTGCGCGCGCGGGGCTTTCATCGATCACAACGATGCGTTCTGCCTTTTGGATCGAGGCCTTGTTCTGCACGTGGTTTGTCTACATCCCTCACCTGAAAGGGATTTATTGCATCGCACCATCGCGCAGCAAAGGCCCTTTTGATTGCAAAAGATGCATCAATAGGCAAAGTTAACGTCAAAGATGACACGACGCGTGTCGGTTGCAAAGGTATCCATATTGTATTCGCCGTATTTTACGCCGAACAGGAAACGTTTCCATTTTGCGGTGATCACGAAGTCAATTTCGTCGCCATAATCCGCGCCGCCGAAGTCGGCCTCGAATGTATGGTACCACACGGCGCCAAACACGCGGTCAAATGGGCCAACATCGTTCCGACCGTAGCCCACTTTGGCGTAGAAGTTTTTTATACCGGCATCTGGCGTTGCAAGGAACAAATCCGCGAAACCCTGGAACTTATGAGCTGTGGCCAGCGGCGTTGAAAAGCCTTTGATGCCCTCATCGCTACCAAGCACTTCATAGGCAACGGTGGCAACGAAACCCTTATAGGCGCCCGTCAGTTCTCCGAAGAAATAGTCAGTACTAAAATCAATCGGGTTATCGGCGTAATCGCTTTGGCGCGCGTAGGAGGCTACGTAGCTAACTTTACCACCGCCCACAGGCTGGCTGCCGGCAAAGCGAACACCAAAGGTCTTCGTCGACAGGCCAATGGCATCATCAATATCCAGCAGATAAGCAAATCCAGTGAGTTTGCCAATCGGTGTTTGATAGCCGGCATTTAGGAAGACATTGCTTGAGTCCCATGGACTTTGCGGAGAATCAGGGCCAAAAATACGGTTTACTTGGATCACATATGCAGCGTTCACCGTAAGATTGGGAATAGAGGTGTTGGTAACGGAAATGGCGTCATAAGTCTGCTGGTTTTGCCGCCAAATTACGTCCCCGACGAAGCGCGCATCATCATAAACAATGCGCTGGCGCCCAAGGGTTACGGTGGTCTTATCAATCGCTTTGGTGGAGATATAGAGGCGGTTCAGCTCCACATCCTGAGGGTCAGCCACAACCGGAAAATCAGTTCGGCCATTGGTTGTTGAGTTGAAGTTGTCCGTAATGTTTTCGAGCCACTCAAACTCAATGCCGACAACAGTTTTTTCAATGGGGCCGGTTTCAAACCCGCCTCGGACCCGAAGAGTAAGAGACTCTGCGTCGCGCGGCCGTGCATCTTGCGAGGCTAACTCGAGACGCAGCCGCGCGTTTAACAGCGGTTTAGCGTTGGATATGGCATCTTCAAGGACGCCCGCATAGGCAGTTTGAGCAGCCATCGCAAGGCTACTGAAAACAAATAAAGAACGAAATATCTTTGCATTCATGACGTGGTCAAAGCTCCCTGACCACCGGCGGTTTCTAGCCGGCACAATGTTGATGTTTTGGATTATGGAGCCGTAGCACGCGCTTAGCCGCAGCAAAGAACACGGCAAGAAGCGCTTATTCCATCACTGGAAGGTGCTTGGCGCGCATTCATCCTTGAAGCGCTGAAGATAGCTAATCATAGTTTTTATTGCAGTGCAAAAACTATTTTTCCCTATCACGCAATTGCCACCCGCTCACCAACATGTGCGGTGCCATCTGCAGTTATCTCAGCATATACACCCATATCATAATGGCCGAAGTGCTCCTTAATTGAGCGTTGGGATTGCTAAATCACGCGCAGCGGTGGCGGGATTGACTTCCTTTCCAGCACAGTGCCGGGTGCGCATAACAACACGAGCTTAAGCTGACCCAGCGGCAATATCTTGATCTAACCATTCAAATTCGCACCAAGCTTTTGGACCCTCAAAGTAAATGTCGGCGCGAAACCGAAGGGGAGCGATTTGCGCCCCGACAGCACTTTCAAGCGCTCTGACGGACGCCAAATTGATCAGCGATACAGCGCGCATCTTATCCAGCGAAACCGCAGAGATATCTGTTAATTTATGCCCAGGCGCGCTTACCAGCGTGGGGAATAACGTCGAATCGGAAAAATGATCCTTAAAGAAAACCTCAATCGCCGCCGCCCGTCAGCAGTGCCGACCTTTGCAGAGAGCACCGTCCGTCCCTCAGCTTTTTAAGGTCGAAGTCTTCGAGGTGGATGCATATTTGATTTGTGAGTCCTGCCAGAAGTTCGTCGCGCATCAGCATCAAAAACTTGTGCTTGGGCGCTACTTTTGGCGTTCGTGCAAGCGCAAAAACACAATCACCGTCTAGGCCTTCTGCAACAGTCAGTACTATCGAAGGCAACACCTAGTGTGGTGGAACAGCAATAGGCTGAAAGGCCTTTAAAAGGATAGCGATATAGAGCTGTTATCGTAGGCTAGGCTGACTCCTGCTTGCGCATGCCGATAACATGTATAAAGGGTTTATTTGTAAACGCTTCCTTCATCTGCACAAGCGTATCCTAAGTCGCGCGAAAGTTGGGGGCGGGAATGGAAGTGGAAACGTGTCCGACACTCTGGAATTGTCGACATTACTAGAAGCGATTGATCGGCTAGAGAGCACGTTTGCTCTCTATGACAAGGATTTTCGGCTCCTCTTTGCTAATAAATCTGCCAAAAAGGCGTGGCCACGCCTCTATTCGGCCCTGGAAGAGGGACTTTCCCAAGAAGAGGCGGTCTCTCAGGAAATATCCGCGCAGTTTCCAAACCTGCCCAATAATGAATTCAACAGAGCTGTTACCCATACGCTCGAAACACTGAATAGTGGACGACCGCAGGTCATCTCGGCTCGCGGTGGAAGGCTTTACCAAACTTTTTTTGAAAGGTTGGGAGATCAGGGAATTGTTGGTATCGGCATTGACCTTACGGAGCTGAAGACCAAGCAGAAGCAACTGCAGCAACTCGCAGATGAAAATCATCGCCTTGCAAATATCGATTCCCTTACAAAGCTGTCTAACCGCAGACACTTCGTCGCCCAAATCGATGAATTGATCGTGCAGCGCGAACGTACAGCTGAGCCTTTTGCTGTCGCTATCTTAGATTTGGACGGCTTTAAGTCCGTTAATGATGTCTATGGTCATCCCGCTGGTGATGAATTGCTGCGACAGGCGGCAATCCGGATTAAGGCAGCGCTCCCCGACGACGCGATCATTGCGCGGCTTGGCGGCGATGAATTTGGATTTGTTTATACAAACAACCCAACCGATATGGCCCTTGCTGCCTTGGGTCAACGCATTTGTAATGACCTGAGCGCGCCCTTTAATCTAGACGGCGACCGTGTCTACGTCGCGGCGAGCATTGGCTTTGCGAAGTTTCCAACAGCCGCAACAAGCCGGTCACTTCTCTTCGAACGCGCAGATTTCGCACTCTACCATGCCAAAGAAAACGGCAAGAACCAGGCCGTTATCTTTTCCGCTGAGCACGAACTTCGTATTCGTCACCAGGCTAATCTGGAGCTGGCCATCAGAGAATCTGACGTGGAAGATGAGTTCCAATTAGAGTTTCAGCCGATCTTTGATGTGGAGCAGCAAACTGTGGTTGGCGTCGAGGCATTAGCACGATGGCATCACCCATCTTTGGGCAAGTTGCTGCCTGGGGATTTTCTGGATGTTGCTCAAAGCACTGGCCAGCTCCAAAGGATCACACCAACTCTAATGCGAAAAGCACTTTCGGCAGCAAAAACTTGGCCCAACACACTTTTTCTAGCCTTTAACCTATCGGCCACAGAGGTCATAACGACGGGCTATGTCCACGAGCTCGTTGCCATTGCAAATGATAACGGATTTCCGCCACACCGGTTGGTCTTTGAAATCACCGAAAATGCAATGATCCGCGATTCAAGCAAGGTTGTAACCGTGCTCAACAAACTGCGTCGGCATGGCGTTAGGGTTGGCCTTGACGATTTTGGAACGGGCTTTTCGAGCCTAAGCCATCTGGCCGAAATGCCACTCGATTTTTTGAAGGTGGACCAAAGCTTCTTAACTAGCATTCAAGCCCGCAAGAAGGCTGCGGCGGCGATCCTGCAATCGGTGTGTGATTTAAGCAAAACGCTTCAGGTGCAAACCATTATTGAAGGCGTCGAAACCCAACAACAGCTTGGTATCGTGCAAAAGGCGGGTGTAGATTTAGTTCAAGGGTTCTTTTTTAGCCGACCCATGAGCGCGGTCGGCATTGAACGGCTCTTTGCCGAAGATCAAGACAGCCCAGCGTCCACTGCACAGCTAATTTTCAGCGCCAAGAACTAGGCGATTTTAGTCAATTTCCAGAAGTGTATGGCTGCGCAATTCGGCGAGTGATGGAACCAGCAGCTTTTGCCGTGTAACGTCGCGGATTAAACCGTCGGACCTAAGATCCTTTAAGACACGCGACAGCGTTTCTGAACGCAGCGCTAGATAATCAGCGATATCGCGGCGCGGCATAGGAAGCGGCACGAACCACGCATCTGGGCCCTCGCCGGGTGCCGGTTTGCCAGTTTGATCCGCAAGCGCGGTAAAAAAAGATGCAACGCGCTCATGAACGGTTTTCTGGCCCAACAACAGCATATGATCATATGCCTTCGTTAGCTCGGTATTTGCCTTTTCAACCAGGCGCTTGGTGCTCCCTGGATAGGTGTTTGAAAGGTGCGCCAAAGTAGCATGGGGGAACACACAAACCCGCACTTCCGTGAGCGCCTCCACATTCACCTGCAACGTTGACCCCGGCGCGACGCCCAAGAAATCGCCAGGATGAGTAAAACCGGTGATTTGCTGGCGACCATCTTCCAACACCTTGTAAAGCTTCAAGGTTCCATGCGTAATCACGCGCAGATTGGTGACTTCATCGCCTTGGTGACTAATAGTGTCTCCCTTGCTGTAGTCGGTGCTGCTCATGCGCGCTTGCAGCTTGGTGATTTCGCGAGAAGAGAGATCAGCACAGACCGACGTGCCTTTAACTTGGCAGGTCTGACAAAAGACAGGTAATTCCTCAGATTCGCCCGAACTGAGCGGGTATGAATAGTCAACCATAAAAATACAGCTAGCCTATAATCTTTCTAAACTAGCGTGCCATTACTAGGCCAAAAGGTCAACTCAAACTGCGTAAGACGAATGGAGTA
>CAKZYD010000331.1 GCA_937884085.1 uncultured Sphingomonadales bacterium
GCAACAGCCAGAACACTTGCCGACGGTCTTTGAGAAATTCAGGCCGCGTCAAAGCGGTAGGCGCTGCGGTCTCTTCAAGCAGAGCTGCAGTCCGTGGGCCGGCGACCCCAGTGAAACTGTTTTGCGCTGTCGCCATTGTTGGCAAAAATCATCCTCTAAAGTTGCTAGAATAGCACTATGAGGCTGCGGGCGCACCGTCCATAGCCGAGCGGCGAGCCTGCGGTTTTAAGCGGTGAATGGCAGGTCCTTATTCGCCTGGCGCAATGGTGACGGGCATGCCGTCCAGTTCATCGGTCATTTCGATTTGGCAGGATAGACGCGAGTTTTCTTGGCGCGATTCCGCCATGGAGAGGAGTTCATCCTCATCATCGTCAACGCTGCCAAGTTTGCTGGCCCAGGCCTCATCCACATAGATGTGGCAGGTCGCGCACGAGCAGCATCCACCGCACAGGGCGGCCATATCGTCAAAATCATTGTCGCGGATGATTTCCATTAATGAGATACCGGTCTCCGCCTCGACCGTTCTGGTGTTCCCCTCCATGTCCGTAACGACAAGTTGAGCCATTCCTTGAATTCCTTATACTCTTGTCCCGGTCGAGTGCCTCGACCGCCGTTCCGCGCTACCCATATGGTGGCTGACCAAGACCTGTCAATTTCTCAAACAAAACAGGGGGCTGCGCCTACTATGCAATCTGAGCAGCTTCGTCGCAGGATTGATGCCGTGGCGGGCCTGGATGGGGATGTTGAAGGCGCGCTCAAAGCAGTCGGATACCCAGCGCCGCGCACCGCAAACCCAGGCTTTGCCTCGCTTGTTCGGATTATTGTCGGCCAGCAACTCTCCATCAAAGCCGCGGCCAGCATCCATGCGCGTTTTACAGCGCTGCTGGGCGAAAATGTCACGCCGCAGGCGCTGATAGATGCGCCCGAGGCTGACTTGCGCGCAGTTGGCCTGAGCCGGCCTAAGATACGTTATGCAAAAGCTGCAAGTGAGGCTGTGCTTGGTGGAATGCTGAACTTTAAGGCTGTGGCGCAGATGCCGGAGGAGGGCGCGATAGAGGTATTGACGTCAGTGAAAGGCATTGGGCCATGGACGGCGCACATCTATCTACTGTTTTGTGAAGGCCGTCCGGATATGTGGCCCGCTGGGGATTTGGCGCTGCAAGAGGCTTTGCGCCAAATCAAGAGGTTGAAGGCGCGTCCATCAGCGCAAGACACCCTGCCCATCGTGGCGCCTTGGGCTCCATCGCGCGGCGCTATGGCCATCTTTTTGTGGCACTATTACGCCGCGTCCGGCGCCCCGGTTTGACCAAGGTCGCCAATGGGCAAGTGATAGATATCCCGCTTGCCGCACGCATAGACGCAGCGCGGCAGACCCAGCGGCTTTGCCAGCGCGTCATCGGTAATCTCCAGGCCGCCAGTGAAGGCGCCGAAGGACGGCAAAACGCAGACATGTTCATAGAGTGCGAAGCAGGGCAGGCTGCGGCTCGACCGGCGCAAGCGCACGCGGACTTTGGGGTGATAATGGCCGCATAAGGTGGGCGTTGTGGCGGCCTCCGTGGCCTCATGGGTAAGCGTCAGGCCGCCAAGCGTTGTCTCGGCCACATGTGGTCCAAAGCCAGCGGGCCGCGGGTCATGATTGCCGCTAATCCAGAGAAAGTCCCGCTCAGCGCAAAGTGTCTCAAGCAGCGCGCGGTCTTCCTCTGCCATGCGCTCCGGCCCGCGCATGTCATGCCAGCTGTCGCCTAAAGCCACGACGCGCCCCGGCTGGTAGGTGTCAATCACCCGCGCTAAATCCCGCAGCGTCTCCAGCGTGTCATAGGGCGGCAATAGATAGCCGCGGGCGGCAAAATGGCTGGCTTTTTCCAGGTGTAAATCAGCCACGAACAATACATCTTCATCTGGCCAATAGAGTGCGCCAGAGGCATCAGGCAGCAGCGTTGCACCGCCAAATGTTATTGTTTTGTTCATGGGCCGACTTAATCAGCTCCCACCGCGATGCGCAAGAGGTCTTCGGCCTCTTTAAACAACATTTCGCGCGCCTCGCCGTCGACTTGCTGAACGTTGAGTTCCACGACGGCTGGGACGGCGAGAGGCGAAATGCGGTCCAGCTTATGGTGCTGTATCTTGCCTTGAATGCGGTCGAGGAACGCAGCCAGGCGGCCAATATCCGTAAGGCGCCCTTTTGCATCCTGCCAACTGGCCTTCATAAGCACATGGTCTGGCTCGTATTTCTTTAGAACGTCAAAGATGAGGTCTGAGGAGAACATCATCTGCCGTCCGGTTTTCTTCTCGCCGGGTTGGTTGCGCTCCACCAGGCCGGAGATTTGCGCCACTTCCATGAACGCCCGCTTGAGGAGGGAAGAGGCGCCAACCCACTCCATCAATTCATCTTCCATGATGGTATTGCTGAACAGCGGCTCGGCCTCAGTCACCGGCTTCATAGACCAAGCAGCGAGCACATAATCTGTCCCCACAAAGCCAATCGGCCCATAGCCGAGGCTTTCCATGCGCCGCGTCACCAGCATGCCCAGTGTATGATGAGCGGTATAGCCTTCAAAGCCGTACGCCACGATGAAGTTGCGTGGGCCGTAGCGCGTCTCTTGCGGGAAGGTTTCCACCAAGAGGCCTTCTGGTGGCGGCAGCTGGGAATGGCTTTTCTGCAGCTCTAGCCACTCGCGCACTTGGGCCGGAAACTCAGGCCATCGCTCCGGCGCGGAGAAAAAGCCGCGCACCCTGTCCGCCAAATTGGTCGACAGCGGCATGCGCGCGCCTTGATAGGTGGGAATACGCGGCGCTTTCTTGGTGCGGGGATTGCGCACATACAGGTCCACCATCTCGATGCGTTCAACTTCCAAGACGCGCCCGGCGAAATGGAAGGTATCACCCGGAGACAGGCCTGCCGCATACCACTCATCCACTTCGCCCAGGGTGCGCCCGGTCCGATATTTCACCTTCAAACCCGGCTGGTCGATGATGGCCCCGGCATTCATGCGGTAGAGATGTTCATGGCGCCGGTGGGCCGCTTGATAGCGCCCGTCTGGCCGCTTGATGATACGGTGGAAGCGGTCATAGCGGCGCAGCGAATAGCCGCCATTCTCAACAAAGGCGATGGCTTCCTCAAAGGTCTCCCAATCAAGATCGCGGTAAGGGGCCGCTTGGCGCACTTCTTCATAGAGCTCAGTGGGCAGAAAGGCCTCCGCGCACGCCATGCCCATGATGTGCTGGGCGAGGACGTCATAGGCCCCCCGCTTGAAGGCGTCACCGTCCAAGTCAGCTTCTTTGACAGCATCAATGGCCGATTGGGCTTCGAGATATTCAAAGCGATTGCCTGGCACCAGGACGGCCTTAGACGCTGCATTAAATCGGTGGTTGGAGCGGCCAATGCGCTGGAGCAAGCGGCTGGCGCCTTTGGGCGCACCGATTTGAACGACCAGCTCCACATCCCCCCAATCGAGCCCTAAGTCCAGGCTGGCAGTAGCAATCACGGCGCGCAGCTTGCCCGCTGCCATGGCTGCTTCCACCTTGCGCCGCTGGGCCACATCAAGCGACCCATGGTGCAGCCCAATGGCCAGGTCATCGTCATTCACATCCCATAGCGCTTTGAAGACCAGCTCCGTCTGCGAGCGGGTGTTGACGAAGATAATCGTCATCTTATGCGCTTTGATTAGCTTGTAGAGCTCTGGCGCAGCATGGGTGGCCGTGTGGCCCGACCAGGGGATACGGTGGCTGGGGTTTAATATGGAAATGTCAGGCGCCTTTCGCGGTGCGCCTCGAACCAGTTTTACCTCAGTACCTTCCTGCGGCGAGAGCCACGTTAAATAAGCAGCCTCATCTGCCACAGTCGCGCTCAGTCCCACCCGGCGAACGGATGGTGCAAGGCGCTGCAGCCGCGCCAAGGCCAGGCTTAAGAGGTCGCCGCGTTTAGAGGGCGCAAAGGCATGGATTTCATCAACGATGACGGTTTTCAGCCCGGCAAAC
>CAKZYD010000332.1 GCA_937884085.1 uncultured Sphingomonadales bacterium
GGTTACCACCAATACCAATTACTTGTGCGCCAGCAAGCTGTCCCACGACGGAAGCAGCCTTCCAGCCTTCAGCCCGTGCAAACGTCAGCTCCGGGACGCCGTCAAGCGCCTCACGCATCGCGGCCCAAGCTGTCAAAGTGCCTTGTGGGTCACTATCAACGAAAGCAACGCTTTTCCCCTTCAAGGCCCATGTCGTGCCCAAATGGACGGCCAAAGATGTTTTGCCTGCCCCGCCTTTTTGCTGGGTAAAGGTGATAATTTTGCCCATTTCGTTCGTCCTATAACCCTGGTAGCGCAGTACTAGGGTATAAAAAATGCTGCAGCGCAGCAAGACGAATTATTGCTTGAGTAGAATAGCAAAGCTGGTGCCGCTTGGACCGGTCTCTTCCAGTGTCAAATCCCCCTCCATGGACCGCGCAAGCTCTCTAGAAATGGCAAGACCCAGCCCACTTCCCCCTTTTGACGCGCTTTGCCCAAAGGCGGAGAACAACTGCTCAGTCATGGCGGGCGCAATACCGGGCCCATCGTCAGACAGGGAGAGATGGACCTGGCCCGCTTTGGCTTTCGCACGAATGACGAGCTGGCATGTGTCTGCGGTATGCACAGCAAGGGAATTGCGCGTTAAGTTACTGATAATCCGAAATAAATGGTCGGAATCAACCTGCGCTTCAAGGCTCTCAAACACGTCTAAGGTGGTCTCTAAAGACGGCGTTGCATTGGTGAATTGATCGAGCGCCTCTGCGATGATCGGGCGCAGAGGCTGGCGCTTCACGCTCGCCTCCTGCGTTCCGGCCCGGCCATAATCAAGCGTCGCTTGGCACAGCGCAATACCGCGTTCGAGAGCACGCACCAATCTCGGCGCGGCCCGCTTCACCCGTTCATCATCGACACGGGCCAAACTGTCCGAGACCAACTGCATGGTGGCAAACAGGTTGCGCAAATCGTGATTGATCCGGGCAACAGCGCCGCCGAGATCAGCCAGACGGCGCTTTTCGCCCAGCAGGTTGCGCAGCCTGATTTGTAGATCGCGCAGCCCCCTGGCGGCTGTGCCCACCTCGTCATAGCGGTTCCAGGCGGTCAGCGTATTGGCTGGGTCTTCCGGGTCCTTTGAAAAGTTCACCATGGACTGCGTCAAGCGCCGTACAGGATCAACCAGCAGTTTGCTCAATACGAAAAACAACGTTGCACCAACCAGGAGCGCGATAGCAAACGCTATGGCCAGTCCGCCAAGCAGGACCTCTTTCAGCGTTGCGTAGAGCACCTCTTCCGGCAGCAGGATTTCAATAAACTCTCCGGGCATTTTTTGTAGCGGCCCAATGACCTGCAATACCCCTTCACCGCCCCGCAAAAAGCTGTGACACGTATGGTAGAAGCGATCAAAGAAGCCTTCTGTGCGCAGATCGATGCGGGCGGAGACAGGCCCTGGCATATCCCCGACGAGCACCAGCTGGCGATAATCTTCGGTCTTTAGGGCAATGGATTCCACGCCCGCGACCATGAGCAGATCTTGCTGTAATTGCGGGCGTACCTCCATGTCGCCAGCTGCGTCCTGCACCAAGACGGCGACCAGAGAAGCGGCAAGGCGTTCAGACAGATGGTCCGTCCAACGGTTCGTCACCAAGATGGCCACAACGGCGAATTGCACAAGCAAACTGACGCCTATGACAAGCAGAAAGACACGGCCAGATAGACCGCGAAACAGCCTCGGCCGCGTTATAGCGCTTTCATTCCTCACCACAGGTTGAGAAGCTTAACCACAAAACGCACGGTTGGAGAGAACAGCTTATCTTGAAAATACTTGTTGATCAGGGCCTTATTGATCTCGCCATAGGTCGGATAGGGGGCAATAAAGCCGCTTAACCCCCCCGGTTTCAGACGCTTGCTGATGGCTAGAGACCAGAGATGGATGAGTTCGCCTGCATGAGCGCCGGCAATCGTGGCGCCCAGCACCTGGCCATTGGATTTTAAGATGACTTTTGCGAAGCCCTCCGTCTTTCCTTCCGCCACCGCGCGATCATTTTCAGCGAAGTCTTCCGAGAAGACAAGGATGCTATCCCCATGGACTTCGCGCGCTTGCGCTTCTGTCATTCCAACCTGGGCAATTTCAGGGTCGGTATAGGTCACGTGCGGCATGCCGGCGCGGCTAATGGCACCTGGCAGCTTTAAAACACCAGCCTTGATGAACTGCCCGCCTTCATGCCCGGCGGCATGGGTGAGCTGATATTGGCCATTGCAATCGCCAACCGCGAAAATCCGCTTGTTGGTGGTTTTCAGGCTTTGATCGACCCGAATCCCCTTCGCATCAACCTCCACGCCGGCTGCAGACAGGTTGAGCGCATCCGTTGTCACCACCCGCCCAGCAGCAACCAGCAAATGGCTGGCCGTCCCCTCGCCTTGTGTCCCATCTTTTTCGTAGACTAGGCTGAAGGCACCTTCTTGCGGATGTGTGACCTTAGTGACGGTCGTTGTTTCATGCAGCACGACGCCTTCCTGGATTAGCCGCTGACGCAACACCTCGGTCGCTGCCGGGTCGACACGGCCAAGCAGATTTCCCTGTTCAAAAACAGTAACTTGCGCACCAAGCCGGCGGAAGGCCTGGGCCATTTCACAGCCAATGGCACCGCCACCGATAATGACCAAATGGGTGGGCAATTCCTCCAACGCCCAGAGGGTTTCATTGGTGAGAAAAGGGGTATCGGCCAGCCCGTCAATCGGCGGCACAAAGGGCTGGGACCCGGTCGCGATCACAGCGCGCTTGAAATGAATTGTCTCTCCATTCACCTCCACTGTACGCGGGCTGGTAAAACGGGCCTTATGACGGATAACGTGCGCGCCCAGGCCTTCAAAGCGTTCCTGACTATCTTTGGGGTGGATGGCTTTTATCGCGCCTCTAATGTGATGCAAAACAGCGCCAAAATCGACAGCGGGAACCTCGACACCCGTCACCCCATGCGGCTGGCTGCCTTTGGCTTCATGCGCGGCGTGGGCAGCGGCCAGAATGGCTTTGCTTGGCACGCAGCCGGTGTTGAGGCAGTCCCCGCCCATTTCCCCGGCTTCGATGCGTGCCGTCTCAAGGCCAAGCTGCGCGGCGCCACTGGTACTGACACGCCCGGCCGCCCCGGCGCCTCTCACGCAGACATCAACCTTACGCATCGCTGACACCATGCTAAGCGCTAACCTGTTGCAGCTTACGCTTTTTAAGTTTGCGCAGAACGACAGGCAGCAGGCTAAAGCTTATCAGCAGCGCAAGCGGGCCCATGATCTTCGGATCGAGCAGGACGCCAAACAAGTCTGGCTCCTGGCCGGCCTCCAATAAGGTGCCAACCCCAGCGCCGACAGAGCAATAGACGGCAACAAGCGGAATTATGCCAAGGAAGGTCGTCCACGCGAATGTCCGGGCTTTCACATCCAAAAAGGCCGGCGCTAAATTGGCGATCCAAAACGGAATAACCGGGACCATGCGAATGGTCAGCAAATACGAAACTTGGCCTTCGCGCATTTCTTGATCGACCTTGTCGAGCCATTTGCCTGCTTTAGAGCGCAAAAGGTCGGCAAAGGCATAGCGTGCCGCAAAAAACACAACGACTGCGCCAAGCGTTGCACCCGCCACAACGGCCGCGGGCCCATCAACAGGACCATATTGTAATCCAGCCGCTAGAGTGACCCATACCATTCCGCGGACGCTTAGCGCTGTTCCAAGCGCATAAATGCCAACCAAGGCGAGAGGTCCGGCAAGTGGGTTTGCCTTCGACCATTCGGCTAGTCCGGTCTTAAACTCTACTAGCGCATCAAACGACAAATAATCCGCCGCACCACTGAGCCAGACGCCCAGCAACCCGCAGGCAATGACCACGACCGGCAGCGCGCGCTGCCAAAGAGGTTTAGACTTAGCCTGGTCACCAGCCATAGTGGCTCTCCAAACGATTGCGTATGCACTGCATACGTTGTGGCGATCAAATTGGAGAAGTCAAACGGCGTCACAAATCCGTGAGGCCGTTTGACGGTTGGGATAGGCAGGCGCTAGGCGGCTGCTTTTTGATCCTGGGCTACTGGTTTTGTTGGGGTCTTGCTGACCTCAACGCCAGCGATGTCGACCAGTTTCTTAGCTTCTTGTTTATAGAGGAACGTAACGCCAAGCGATGTTCCCTCATTCCACGCCACCAAAACCTCAGTTTCAATGTCGCCCCCAACAAGCGTTATGGTGTCGCCGGGCTGCGCTGCGATAGGATGCGTGGAATTGAGGCCAGCGCCAGTATCGGATACGTTTGTGAACGTGACAGTGTAGCTTTCGTCACCTGACATCACCAAGAAGGTGCTCTCTTTCTGGCTAAGTGCGTCGAAACGGTCCACCCGGCGGCGCTCCGAGCGCTTGTTGGTTTCTTGAATGACTTCCACAAGACGCTCTTGAAGCGCTTTCACATGCTCTTCCATTTGGCCGGAAAGCCCCGTGATAGATTCGGTGCGCTCAGCCATTGTGCCATTTTCCTCAGACACCTTTTCAATCTGCGAAACGACCTGATCAACATTTGATGACGCCGTTTGGATCGACTGCGCGATTTCACGCGTCACATCAGACTGCTGCGCGACGGAGGAAGACACTGTGACGCTGCGTTCGTTCAGTTCGGAAATCATGCCCGCCACACTTTCGACACCACTGACCGCGTTTTGCACTTCGCCCTGCATGCCGCTCACGCCGCTGCGGATGTCTTCCAGAGAACGGGATGTCTGGTTGGCCAACATTTTGACTTCAGATGCCACGACCGCAAAGCCCTTGCCTGCTTCTCCAGCGCGCGCCGCCTCAATCGTTGCGTTCAGCGCCAAAAGATTGGTCTGCTCAGCAATTTCGCTGATAATCGTCACAACCTCGGAAATGCGGTTCGCAGCGTCTGTCAGGCCACCCAAGGATCCAGTAATTGTTTCAGCCTCATTAGAAGTTTTTTCAATCAGCGCCTGGGTGGCATTGACTTGCTCGGTCACATCGGCAAGCGAGACTGCCATTTCTTCAGCGGCCGCTGCAATGGATTGCGAGCTTTGCGCGGCAGAGGTTGTCGCGGTGGTTGCTTCGCCGATCTGGCCTGTCACGTTTTGCGACGCTGATTGCAGGTCATCGCCAGTGGAACGGGTCTCCTTGGAGATGCCAAATATATCCGTAATCATTGACGACAGCTCATGCTCAACAATGCTTGCAAGCTCGCCAAGCGAAGCGGAAATGGCGCGCTGTTGCTCAGCCTGGGCTTGCTCGGCCTTAATGCGTTCTTCTAATTCCTCCTTTTGTCGGCGTTCAGCGGCTTGGCGCTCTTCTTCGGCAGCTTGTTTGTCCGCCTCTTCGCGTTCGGCGCGCAAACGGTCGCCTTCAATGAGACTGGATTGCAGTGCTGCAAGACTAGTTGCGAAAGACCCAATCTCACTTTTAGCTTCTTTGTGCGGTATCGCATCATCGCGGCGGCCTTTCGTTAAACCATCAGCCACTTCAATAAGGGCGGCGATCGGCCTGCGAATACTCTCCGATAAGAACAGGGCAGACACACCAAGGACGCCAAACAGAGCGACCAAAACCGCCGACCAGCTCATCAAAGCCGTGGTCGCTTCTGCCTTTGCCGCTTCAGCAGCAGCGCGCATTGCACTTACAATCTCTGTTTCCAAGTCATAGAAACCATCGATCCGCGCCGTTGCTGCCTTGAACCAAGCTGTTGGCTCCACATCCGATGGGGTATTGTTCTCCAATGTTTGGAAGCCGGCCTCCCGCAGTTGCCGCACTTTTTCGCCAGCAGCGCCCAACTCCAGCTGTGACAAGCGAGTGGCAAGGTCCTCGCCCGCCGAACGTTTAAAGTAAGATAGCAGTGCATTTTGGCCGGCAATCAACGACTGCTGAGTTCGCAATATCTCGCTAGGAAAAACACCGGCGTTAAACCCTTGCGTGCCAGCAGAACGCTCCTTGC
>CAKZYD010000333.1 GCA_937884085.1 uncultured Sphingomonadales bacterium
ACTTAGGTCACCCCGATCATCAACACCTGCATAGCCTGACGGCACTTGCCGTTGATAGTAGCAGGGGTTTTCTCGGCGCTTAAAGGTACTGATTTAGCCTCTTCATCACGCTGATAAGATGATCCACGGGTTCGTGCAAAATCTGGCGATATTTCAGAATTCTGTGATCTATAGAGTATTTTTACCAGACGGTTGAAGCACTTAAGTACAAACTATTCGATAAAAATGGTGCGGTCGAGAAGACTCGAACTTCCACGGGATTTAACTCCCACAGCGACCTCAACGCTGCGCGTCTACCAATTCCGCCACGACCGCATTTTCGAGACGTCCGCCGCATGTATCAAAGCGACTGGGTGGATGCAAATGCTTCCTTTGCAATACCTGTCCTTGGCACTGCTGAATCAGAGGTCAGAATTTTCGTCAATGATCTCACTGATGGTCACACCAATGCGTTCCCCAACGATCACGACCTCGCCTTTGGCAATCAATTCGCCATTGCCATACACGAGAACGGGCTCATCATGGCGGGTATCAAGATCGACGATCGCGCCCCGGCCGACCTTGAGGAGTTGGCGAATAGGCATGGTCGACTTGCCGATGGTGACGACAATGTCTACCTTGACTTTGGAAAGAGCGTCTAGAACGGCTGGATTTTGTGCGACATCTGTCATAGGCGCACCATGCCGTCAGCTAGGTTAGAGCACGGTTAACAACAATGGAAATCTGGCAGTCTAAATCGCCTGAGGACTATCCGGCCGCTGTGCGAAAGATGGAAGCGCGTGTGGTAGAGATTGCCGATGGGGTTGCGCCTGAAACTTTGTGGTTTTTAGAGCATCCGCCGCTCTACACTGCCGGGACGAGCGCACAAGACACAGATTTGGTGGGCGGCTTCCCATTTCCCGTTTATGAAACAGGGCGCGGGGGCCAATATACCTATCACGGCCCTGGCCAGCGGGTGGTCTATGTCATGCTGGACTTGCGCGCGCGCGGACGCGATGTGCGGCGGTTTGTAACCTCTCTTGAAGACGTGATTATTCAATCGCTAGACTGCTTTGATCTGCAAGGTGAACGGCGAGAGGGCCGCGTCGGTGTTTGGATTGATACGCCTGCGGGGGAGAAAAAAATCGCGGCCTTAGGTGTTCGCGTTCGGCGCTGGGTGTCCTTTCATGGGATTGCCATCAATTGGAACCCTGACTTGGCACACTTCTCCGGAATAGTACCATGCGGACTGCCGGACTTCGGCGTGACGAGCATGATGGACCTTGGTGTGGATGTTCCCCTTAAAGCACTGGATGAAGCGATCCTTGCCTCATTTTCAAACGTTTTTGGCGCGCAGTCGCGTGGCACATCAGGCAGCAAAACAGCAGCGTAATTAACCATATGGTTTAACAGCTTATTGGCCTTGCCTTGCTAGGACGTTCACAAGAGGTATCGCGCAGGCGAAGGACAAGCATGGTAACCGGCCTTTTGGGACGCAGTAGAACGACACCGCGCTCCCTCCTTGATCGCTATGGCACAGAGATGGCGGAGGCGCTCACCGAGCGTGAGGCCGGTCTCAGCGGCATGCGCGAACGCAAAGCGCGCCGGCTTGATGCCTTAATGCGGCGTATCGTTGAATCCAATCTCGACGGCATTCTCACGCTTTCAGTGGACAACCGCGTGACCATGGCCAACCAAGCGGCCCTCACCATGCTGGGCTATTCCATGGACAACCTGAAGAGCGTATCAGCAGTCGAATATTTGCCGGCTTTTCGCGCATTCACTGATCCAAATGGCGCGGACTATGCCGTTGGCTGCGGCTATCGGGAGACCATCCTCGTCAATAGCCACGGCGATGCCGTTCCCGCAGAAGTCTGTATCAGCGACCTTCTGATCCACAGGCAAAACATCCGCGTTGTCATTTTACGAGATATTACGGAGGCAAAAGCGCAGCGCAGGGCGCTAGAGCATCAAGCGCTCCATGACGCCTTAACGGGATTGCCCAATCGCACGCTGTTAAATGACCGCCTTTCGCATGCCATTAAAACAGCACAGCGCGCTGGTGAGCCGATGGCCCTCCTGTTGATCGACCTTGACGATTTCAAGGAAGTGAATGACACCCTTGGCCACCATGTGGGAGACATGTTGCTCACTCAAGTTGCCGAGCGCCTCAAGAAACCGCTGCGCGACAGTGATACGGTCGCGCGGCTGGGCGGCGATGAGTTTGCTGTTCTATTGCCAGCCGCGACAGATCAAGAGCGGGCCTTTGAAATCGCTCACCGGCTGCGCGATGCCATCCTCGAACCGGTTAAACTCAATGAAGACTTGTCCGCCTTCGTCGGCGCCTCAATCGGCCTTGCCATGTACCCGCATCACTCCGAGGATTCTATTCGATTGATGCAGTGCGCGGACGTGGCGATGTATTGCGCCAAGGACGGGCCAGACAAGGTTGTGCTGTATGATACTGAAAAGGACAGCAACAATCTGAGATCCTTGGCGCTGTCGTCCGCCTTGCGCAAGGCAATCGACGAAGATGCAGTAAGCCTGGTTTTCCAGCCTAAGCTGTGCCTGAAGCAGAATGCGATTACCAGCGTGGAAGCACTTGCGCGGTGGGAAGACCCAGAGCTGGGCGTGGTTCAGCCAGATGAGTTCATCGCGCATGCAGAACGAACAGGACAAATCCGCGATTTGACCCAATTGCTCGTTAAAAAGGCGGCGCAGCAAATCGCCATGTGGCGCCAAGACGGGATACAGTGCCGCGTAGCCATCAACCTCTCGCCAAGAAGTCTGCACGACACGGATCTGCCTGATAAAATCGCTTCAATTCTAGAGGAGGCCGGGGTTGAGCCTGGCCAACTCATTATCGAGATTACCGAAACCGCGATTGCCATTGATCCGGCCAAAGCGAAATCCATCCTCGCCCGCCTCAGCGATTTGGGGATAACGCTCTCTATTGACGACTTTGGAACCGGCTATTCATCGCTATCGATCTTGCAGCAATTGCCTGTGCATGAGCTGAAAATTGATCGCTCTTTTATCCAACATATGCTGGATAAGCCGAGTGACGATATCATCGTCAAATCAACCATTGCCTTGGCCAAAAATCTCAACATGACTGTCGTGGCGGAGGGGGCGGAAACGACAGGCCATATTGAGCGGTTGCGACAACTGAGTTGCGATTACGTCCAAGGCTATGCGATTGCACAGCCACTGGATGCGGATAGGTTTTGTGATTGGCTAGAGAGCTATGTGCCACCGGCACCAGCGGCCTGAAGCGCTGGTTTCATATCCTCGCCATAGTCAGCGGTAACGGCTGTTAAAACGTCCATAACCCTATCTTGGTCAGCATGAGCTAGACCGGGATAGAGTGGCAAGCTGAGCGTCCCATCACCCCACTCCTTGGCTATAGGCGCATCAACACTCTGCTCCTTAAAAAGGCTCAAATCCTGCAGCGCCCGATAATTTACGGTGCAGCCAATACCGGCTTCATTGAGGCCAGCAACAACCTGATCGCGCACTTTCGCTGGCACATGAATTGGGAATAGATGTTGCGCGTGGCGCCCATCCGGCAGCGGCTGGGCAAAACGGATACCAAGCTCAGAAAGGCGCGCACGATATCGCCGGGCGAGCACGTCGCGTTCTTCTAAGCGGGCGAGACACGTGTCGATTTGTGGTTCGAGAAGGGTCGCGAGAATGTCAGGCAAAGAGCCTTTCATGCCTGGGCCTTCCACATCCCAATGCTGATAATACTTGTTCTTGAAGCGATCGGCTGCCCCGGCGGACATACCGTGCTGGCGAAAGCAACACACCGTCTCGTAGAGGGCGTTATTGCGCGTGACGACAGCGCCGCCTTCCCCGCAATTGATGTTTTTTGTGGCGTAGAAGGAAAAGATCGCTGCATCGGACAGCATGGCAGGAATGATGTTCTGCCGGGTCGCCTCGAAGGCGTGTGCGGCATCTTCGATGAGAAAAAGGTTATGGCTGTCAGCAATCCGCCGCAAAGCCAGCATGTCACACATCTGCCCATAGAGATGAACGCATAAGATGGCGCGCGTTTTTGGCGATATCGCTTCACTCACCTTTTCAGGGTTCAGGAGCAACGTAGCGGGATCAACATCCACCAACTTGACCGTCGCGCCGCACAATAAGGGGATATTGGCACTAGCGACAAAGGTCATGGCGGGAACGATAACTTCATCTCCCGGCCCGATGCCAAGAGATTGAAAGACAGCAAACGCCACCGCAGACCAGCTATTTGTCAGAGCAACATTTGCGCTGCCAAAGAAATTGGAGATCTGCGCCTCCACACGGCGCGCGACCGATCCATAGGTTAGGTGCGGCGTGGACAAAACCTGCGCCATCCGCGCGGCATGGCTCTCATCGAGCTGATGACGATAGAAGGGAACGGTCATGGCGCTGTTATGCGTGCATGGGCGAGCAGACGCTCGGCGTGTCCGCGCTGATCTGAGATCACCTTCCACTGGGCCAGCGCTTTTGTGCGGGCGGCCTGCCCTAGCGTGTTGTCTTTTGAAGCGCTGAGCAGCGCATCCCAAAGGTCTGTTTCATCGGCGTACACAAAGTCTGGTCCCACCACATTGGCGACATCGCAGTTATCGAGCGTAAACACATTCACACCCTTCGCCATGGCATAGGCGGCCGATGTTCCACCGCCCATACGTGGCGGATTGAGGACGGCGTCAAAGACGGATAGCACCGACGGCAAGTCTTTGGCAAAACCGATGAACTCGATCTGACGATGCGCTGCAAAAAATGCCTTGAGACGGTCAGTGGAGGATCCCACGGTGCCGAACACACGAACCTTAGCGCTTGGCGCTTTGGCCAGGAACGACAGCAGCTTGTCTAGGAAAGGCTGCGATAATTCTTGGCCCAAGCGGTTGGAGACAATGGCGATCGCATAATCCTCGTCCGTTAATCCAAGTTCGGCGCGCTCATAGGCAGCCTGCTGGTTGGGCAAGCTAAAACCAGACGGAACGTCAATAATCTGTTCCTTTGAAACGCCAAGACGCTCAAGGAGGCGCGTTCGCATAGCAGGAAGCGGGCGCACACAGGCAAAAGCGCCAGGCCTCCCGATGCTTAAATCCACTGTAGATGGCATCGCAATATTGCGTATGCTGCGACCGGCTAAATCAGCGTAGAGATTTCCAGGACCGAGAGAAATAAGACGCGTGACGCCAAACCGGTCCAGCGCTTCTGCAAAAGCAACATAGGATACAGGCAAAATCTCATCCTCTGCGTTTTGGAAGAAGTCCGCCTGACCGCCTTGCAACTGTAGTGATGTGACACCATCAAGTTCCAGGAGTTTGGGCGCCAGGCCAACATAATAAAATCCAGACGTTATGGCGCGCGGCACCAAGCTTTGGTTCAGAATAGCAACCTCATACCCCATTGCGAGATAGGTTTCGGCCAGGGTAAGCGCTGCGGCTGTAGGGGCGTGGCGGCGGCCCATAAATTGCGTGACGCAGATGCCAATTTTGACGCGGTCGTTAGGGTCCGGTTGAGAGATTGGGACAGCATCGGCAAGCGGCGCAGCCTGATCGAGCAGTGCCTGATAAATGCCACGGCTGTGATAATCGAGTTTCAGCTTTTGAAAATCTGAGAACGTCTCTGCCCTATCAAAAGGTACTGCCATAAAGCAGTGCCAAGCATGGAACAGAGAGGACAATGACAGCGCATTCGCATGTGTGCGCAGCAGCTTGGAAATCCGAGACAGACACGCATAGTTGCCCGTCAGCGCATAGAGAATACTCTCAGCCAACACCAGTTGATGCAGCGTTCCGCGGGCGCCCGCTTTGCGCAGCCTGGCAATGTCATAGGCTCTTTGTTTGTCGCTTTTTCGAAAATGGCTCTTCTTGGCACTCTCGAGACCCAAATAGAGCGTCGCGAATGTTGGCCGCGCGCGGCTGATATCAAAACCAGCAATGAGCTGGCCGATGTCAGC